>CAYUNL010000018.1:0-12993 GCA_964446055.1 uncultured Alphaproteobacteria bacterium
TGGTGAACGGGGTCCGCCCCAAGGACCGCGACATCGCCATGGTGTTCCAGAACTACGCGCTCTATCCCTACATGAAGGTCTACGACAACATCTCCTTCGGCCTGCGGGTGCGCAAGATGGCGGATGCCGAGATTCGCCGCCGGGTCGAGGAAGCGACCGAGCTTTTGGGCATCTCCCAGCTGCTGGACCGCTTCCCGCGCCAGCTCTCGGGCGGCGAGCGCCAGCGCGTGGCCATGGGCCGGGCCCTGGTTCGCGACGCCCGGCTCTATCTGCTGGACGAGCCGCTGAGCAACCTCGACGCTCAACTGCGCGACGACATGCGGACCGAGATCAAGCGCCTACACCAGGTGATGGGCAAGACCATGATCTATGTCACCCACGATCAGGTCGAGGCGATGACCCTGGCCGACCGCATCGTGTTGTTGAACCAGGGCAAGATCGAGCAGGTGGGCGCGCCGATCGAGCTCTATGAGCGGCCCGAGACGCGCTTTGTCGCCGGCTTCCTGGGTTCGCCGGCGATGAACTTCGTCGACGCCGAGATCGTCGAAGCCGCCGGATCGCTGGCGCTGCGTATCGGAGGCGTCGCGGACTTCGCACTTCCAGCGGCGCGCAAAGAGGCCTTGGCGGCTCACCTCGGACGCAAGGTCGTATTCGGCGTTCGTCCCGAGCATCTGAACAGGGCCCGCGGCGAGCCCGGCACCGACATCGCCACCCTGCCGATCAAGGTCGAACTGGTCGAGCCGACCGGCTCGCGCACCTTCGTGAATTTCGATCTGCACGGCAACTCGATGCTGGCCGAGCTGGAGCCGGGCGAGGTCAAGGGTCCGGGTGAGGCCTTCGACCTCCACGTCGACATGAACCGCGCAATTGTCATCGATCCCGAGTCCCAGCGCGTCCTTCACTAGCCGCGCGCGCCGGGCTGACCCTCGTGCCGGGACAGGGCCGGGGTAGGCTGGTGAAATCCGTGGTACTGGGCGGTGGCGTCGCCGGCGTGATGACGGCCTATTTCCTGGCCCGGCTCGGACACGCCGTCACGGTAATCGAACGGCGTCCAGGCGCCGCCTTGGAAACTAGCTACGCCAACGGCTGTATCGTTCACGCGAGCGAGACCATGCCGTGGTCGCGCCCCGGCATGCCCCTGAAAATCCTTAAATGGCTGGGACGCGAAGACGCGCCGGTGCTGCTGCGGACGAGCGCAATCCCGAAGATGTGGCGCTGGGGCCTTGGCTTCGCGCGGAACTGCACGCAAGCTCGGTATCGTCGCAACACGCTCGCGAATCTGCGCCTGGCGCTGCACAGCCTCGAGGCCTTCGCCGAAGTGCGCGCCGACACCGATTTGGCGTACGATCACGGCAACGGCACACTGATGATATTCGACGACCGCGCGGCTCTCGACAACGCGGTGCGGATGTTCGACGAGCTGACCGAGTTCGGTCTCAGCCACCAAGCGCTTGATGCGGCCGGCTGCGTCGACGTGGAGCCTGCGCTTCAGACCACTGGCAGCGGGCTCGCCGGCGGCCTCCGCTTTCGTGACGATGAGGTCGGGGATTGCCACAAATTCACGCTCGGCGTCGCCGAGCGCTGCCGCGCCATGGGTGTCGAGTTTCACTTCGACACCACGATCTCGGGACTCGAGGTTCGGCAGGGCAAGATCGCGGCGGTGGCGACCGATCGCGGACCCATAGCCGGCGAGCGCTTCGTGGTCGCCTTGGGAAGCTACAGCCCGCTACTCCTCCGTCGGCTCGGCATCACAGTGCAGATCTATCCGGTCAAAGGAGTGTCGATTACAGTCTCGACGGAGGATTGGGAGGGCGCCATCTCGACCCCGATCCTCCACGACAGCCGGATGTTTGGCCTCGCGCCCCTTGGCGGGCGCTTGCGCGCGGCGGGCTCGGCCGAGATCGGCGGCTATGACGCGACCCCCAACCGCGTCCGCTGCCAAGCCATCGTCGACAACGTGATCTCCGTCTTTCCCGATTTCGCGCGCTGCTACGACCCCGAGACCGCCGAGTTTTGGGCTGGGCTTAGGCCAATGACGCCGGCCGGCACCCCCTACCTGGGCGCGACCCCGATCGCCAATCTCTTTATCAATGCCGGGCACGGCCACCTCGGCTGGACGCTTGGCTGCGGGTCGGGCAAGGTCGTGGCCAACATCGTCGAGGGCCGGCCGCCGGGAATCGACCTCGATCGGCTGACGCTCGAGCGAGCTTGGTAGTCTCGGGCGGGTAGGAGAAGCGGGCCCGGTCGGGGTCAATTCACCTTATTCGGCGGGGTGTTACCGGCGAAGATGGCGTCCAGGTTGTCGAGTGCGGTGAACCCCATGGCGTCGCGGGTTTCGACCGTCGCGCTACCTAAATGCGGCATCAGAAAACTGTTTTCGAGCGTGCGGTAGCCGGGGTTGAGGTTGGGCTCGCCCTCGTAGACGTCGAGCCCAATGGCCGCCACCTTGCCCGATTTCACCGCCGCGATAAGCGCCTCGTCATCGACGATGTCGCCCCGCGCTGCATTCACCAGCACCGCGCCGTCCGGCAACAACGCGATTCTTTCGGCGTTCAGCAGATGCCGGGTCTCGGGGATCAGGGGGCAGTGGACGGTCAGGAAGGAGCTTACCCGCAGCAGGCTCTCGACGGTCTCGTGATAGTGGGCGCTGGCGTCCTCGTCGTCGGGCGAGCGAACCACGTCTTGGTAATGAATCTCCATGTCGAAGCCGCGCGCCCGCTGGGCGACGGCCCGGCCGATGCGGCCCATGCCAAGGATGCCGAGCCGCTTGCCGCTGACCTCGGTGCCCAGGAGCCCGGTCGGCGCCCACGCGGTCCACGTCGCCTCGCGCACCATCGCCTCGCCGGCCCGGGCTTGGCGCGCCGCACCGAGCAGCAGCAACATCGCCATGTCCGCGGTCGCATTGGTCAAGACGTCGGGCGTGTTGGTGACGGTGATGCCGCGCTTCGTGGCCGCGGCGACGTCGACATGGTCGTAGCCGACGGAAAACGTGGTGATGGCGACGATCGAGTCGGGTAGCTGCTCGATGACCTCGGCCGAGACGCGGTCCGTCGGGCACACCAGCAGGGCCTGGGCGCCCTGGGCGCCGGCGATGAGCGCATCGGTGTCGTAGAGCGCGTCCTCGGCGTTCAGCCGCGCTTCGTAGTCGCGCGTCAAGCGGGCCTCGACGTGGGGCGGCAGCTGTCGGCTCACGAACACGATCGGCCTGGACCCCTCGCTCATCCAACCGTCTCCTCAAGTCCGTAGAAGCGGATCGCGGTGCCGCCCAGGATCGCATTGCGAGCGGCCTGGTCGAGCGGAGCGAAGGCCAGCATGCTGGCCTCGCGCCATGCGGCGTATGGGCCGGCCAGGGTGACCACCGGCCAGTCGCTGCCCCACATCAGCCGCTCGGGACCGAAGATCTCGATCAAGTGGTCGATGTAGGGCCGGAGAGTGTCGGCGGTCCAATCCGGTGCGGCTTCCGTGGCAAGTCCCGAGATCTTGCAGAACGCGGCGGTCTCGGCCGCGACCGTTGTCATGTCGGCGGCCCAGCCATCGAAGGCGCCGTCGCGGATGTGGGGCTTGGCGCAGTGATCGACGACGCATCGGAGATCGGGGTGGCGATCCAGAATCGTCAGCAGATTGGTGAGGTGCTTGGGGAGGACCAGTGCATCGAAGGTCAACCGGTGCTCGATCGTCGCCCGGTAGGCAGGGGTAAGTTTCTCCTGCAGCATCCAGTCATCGTCTGGGATGTCGTAGATGACGGGACGGATGCCGCACAGTTTTGGCCTCACCGCGAGGGCGGCGATCAGTTCGGGCGCTGCCGGAGATTCCATGTCGACCCAGCCGACGACGCCCGCGACCATGTCGGTGCCGGCGGCGATGTCCAGGATGAAGTCGGTTTCGGCCGCCGTGGCCGCGGCTTGTACGGTGACGGTGTGGTGGATTCCGGCGGCCTCGAGGTGGGGTCGCAGGTCCTCGGGCATGAAGTCACGCGCGATTGCTTCCTTCTCCGGGGTCATCCAATCATAATCACCGCGCGCGAAATGCCAGAAGTGCTGGTGACTGTCGATGTAGCGTTGCTCGCTCACGAATCCCTCCGTCGGTGACTATGAAACCGGCGCCGGAGCATCGGCGTGAAGCAAGCCCTCGCCCCGGAGATCGCTCCACAGCTGCTCTGGGATCGCGGTCTCGAATAGCGCCAGATTTGCTTTCGCCTCGGCCGCCGATCGGGTCCCGGGAATGACCGCGGCCACCGCCGGGTGGCCAAGCGGAAACTGCAGCGCCGCGGCGCCCAACGGCACCGCGTTCGCCTCGCACACCGCCTCGATGCCGCGCACCGCAGAGACGACCTCGGGCGGCGGGGCGGCGTAGTCGTAATACCCTCCGCCCGCGATACCGCTCGCCAAGATGCCGGAGTTGAAGGGAGCGCCGACGATCATCGACACACCGCGGCGCTCACATTCGGGCAGCATGGTCTCGACCGCGCCCTGCTCCAAAAGTGTGTAGCGCCCGGCCACCAGAAAGCAGTCGAAATCCCCCCGACCCATCGCCTGGACGCAAATCTCCCACTCGTTGACACCCATTCCGAGGGCGCCGATGACACCCTCGCCGCGCAAGGTCTCAAGAGCGCGGTAGGCGCCGTCCATCGCCTCGGCGAACACTTCCTGAGCTTTGTCGCCATGGGTGCGCGTGTCGACGTCGTGCATGAACACGATGTCGACACGATTGAGGGCAAGGCGCTGAAGGCTGTCCTCGATCGAGCGCATGACCGCATCGTAGGAGTAATCGAAGCGCGCCACGAAGGGCAGCCCGAAGGGGAACTCATCGTCCGCTCCGTGGGCTTCGGGGCTTGCCGCCAGAAGGCGACCGACTTTGGTAGAGAGGACGAAGCCTTCGCGGTCTTGGTGGCGCAACACGTTCCCCACGCGCCGCTCGCTGAGGCCGTAGCCGTAGAACGGTGCGGTGTCGAAATAACGGATGCCGCCTGCAAGCCCGGCTTCGAGAGTCGCCGTCGCCTCGTCGTCGCCGAGCGCACCCATAAGGTTACCGAGCGGCCCGCCGCCGAGACCCATCTCAGTGACCTCGATTGCGGTGCGCCCGACACGGCGCCGCTTGCCGGACTCCATCCGATTTTCCTCAGCCCAGTTCGTGATCGGCCAGATGCTCGATCGCGCGCACCAAGGCTGAGTGGTCCCAACCGCCGCCGCCGCGCGCCGCACAGGCGTTGAATAGTTCCTGTGTGGTCGCGGTGTTGGGCAGCGCAACGCCCAGCGCGCGCGCCGAATCGAGCGCCAACCCGAGGTCCTTTTGGTGCAGCTCTATGCGAAACCCGGGATCGAAGTTGCGCTTGAGCATGCGCTCGGCGTGCACTTCGAGAATCCGTGAGGCCGCGAACCCACCCATCAGCGCCTCCCGCACCTTGGCGGGGTCGGCGCCGGCCTTGGCGGCGAAGACCAACGCCTCGCTGACCGCCTCGAGGGTGAGCGCGACGACGATCTGGTTCGCCACCTTGCAGGTTTGCCCGTCGCCGTTCTGGGTCCCGACCAGCGTGATGTTCTTGCCCATGACCTCGAACAGTGGCTTGACGCGGTCGAACGCCGCCTGCGGCCCGCCGGCCATGATCGTCAGCGCGGCGTTCTTGGCCCCGACTTCGCCCCCCGATACAGGCGCATCGACGTAGTCGCATCCCAAGGCGTTGACGCGGGCGGCGAACTCTTTGGTCTCGGTCGGCGATACCGAGCTCATGTCGATGACGGTTTTGCCTGGCGCCAAGCCCTCGGCGACGGCGCCGGCGCCGAACAAGACCTCGGCGACATCGGGCGTGTCGGGCACCATCAGGATCACAACCTCGGCCTCGCGCGACGCCTGGGCCGCGGATTCGCAGACCACCGCCCCGGCCGCGACGATCTCGGCGGGCAACTCGGCACGGTGCCGGACGACGTACAGCGCATGCCCGGCGGCCTGTAGATGGCCGGCCATCGGGCGGCCCATGATGCCGAGCCCGACAAATCCGATCTTCATCGGTGTCCCCCCTTCCTGGGCGCCTTCTTTCACACGGGCGCGCCGCAGACTAACCGCGAAACGATGCACGCGCAAAGGACCGTGCGCCGGCAACCCGCCGGTCGGGCGGCTCACATAGGGGTCGCGACCAACACCTCGGAGCTGATACCGAAGCGCGTGACGACCCCGCGATAGGCGATCCGCCACTGACCCGGAGCCAGGGCCTCGCGCAGCGCCACCGGTCGGCAGCCACCGAGCAGCCGCGGGTTGGCGCGGTGGACGCGCTTCCAGATCGCCGTGACGGCGCGGGCGAACGGAGTCGCTCCCGCGGTCAGGCTAACCAGGCATAGCCGACCCTCGCCAACCAGGATGCGTCTTGCCGCGTCGATCAGCGCGTGCGCGTCCGCCTCGCTCAGGAGGTCAAGGACATAGGTCGAAACGAAGCGGTCGGCGGAAGCCTCGGCGAGCGGCAGCCGCATTGTCCCGTCGCTCAGCCGCGCCTCGGCCCGCCCCGACCAGGGCGCGAGCGCCTGCGAGGCGAGCCTGACCATGGTTGCGCTGACGTCGAAGCCGGTGTAGCGCGCGCTATCCGGCAGGTGATGGGCGAGCAGCTCGGCCGCGAAGCGTCCGGTACCACACCCGAACTCGACCACCGATCGGGCTTCGGCAAAGTCGGCGCTGCGAATCATCGCCGCCGTCGCTGGATCCTCGTAGAAGCGCTGCCAGTCCTGTCGCGCGCCGAAGCGGTCGTAGAAGGCCCGCGCTTCGTCGTGGCTCAGGGTCACCGTCGCTCACAGCTTCTTGGCCAAGTCCTTGAACTCGTCCGGAATCGCCGAATCGGTGCCGAAGAAGGCGTGTTTCGACAGGTCTGGCGAATAGGCGCTGGCAGGCGGGGTGCGGCCAAGCGCCTCGGCCATACTGCGGATGTGGTGGGGGCCGGCGCCGCAACAGACGCCGAGGTAATCGACGCCGATCGCGTGCGCGGCCGTGGTGAATGCGGCGATCTCGAAGCGGTTGCACGTGAGCGAGTCGAGGGCGACCGGGAAGGGACGAGAATCGGGAATAACCCCACAATCGTGGTCGGTGAGCGATTGAAACGTGGGCTCGGCCGAGTGGGTGCGGTAGGGAACGGGAAGCGCCGCGAGAGGGCACGATACGGCCTCGCGAATCGGCTTCAAAAGCGGCAACATGGTCTCGGGTCCGCGCGCGCAATTAAGGCCGACGACGTCGGCGCCCGCGTCCTCAAGCCTCTTGCAACAATCCTCGGGGGTCAAACCGTCGCGGGTCACCGGTTCCCGGTGAATCGCCATCGTCACCACCGCCGGCAACTTGGATTCTCGGATCATTTCCAACGCCAAGCGGGCTTCGCCGAAATCGGAAAAGGTCTCGGCGACGACGAAGTCCACCCCCGCGTCGGCTGCCCAGCCGACCTGTTCCTCGAACATTGCGCGCACGGGTCCGTGGGTCGCGGGATCGCCGGCGACGAAGGCGTTGGTGTTGCAGATATCGGCGGCCACCAGCGAATCCGATTCCGCGGCCACCTCTTTGGCGATACGGATGGCCTGCCGGTTCATTTCCTCGAGCGCATCCTCCTTGCCGATTAGCCGCAGTTTCTCGCGGTGTGCGTAGTAGGTGAACGCCTCGACCACGTCGGAGCCGGCCCGGACGAATTCGCGATGAAGCCCCGCCACCGCCTCGGGATGGGTCAAGACCACCTCGGGCACGTAGGCGCCGGCCGAGACGTAGCCGCGACGCTCCAGTTCGAACAGATAGCCCTCGGCACAGATCACCTGCCCGTCCCGCAGTCGCTCCATCAATCCCGGCTTGGTGTCCATGCCACCCCCGTTTCAAGGCCCACGCGGTCGGTCGGTCTGCTCCGCACTAAGGCTTTTTTTACGCCGTCGTGCAAGGGTGATCGCCCAGCAGCGCGATTTCAATATGGGAGTGCACCCAGCATGCTCGACACGCCGGAAACGGCCCGGCCCGAGACCCTCGCGAGCGAGCTAAAGGAGTTTCGATCCGAGATACTCGACGACTGGATGGCCGCCAAGCTCGCGGCCAGCGATCTCGCCAAGACGGAAGTCGCGATCGACGTCGATCGCGCGCAGACCAGCGATCTTTTGGACGACTTCGTCGCGCTCGTCGATCACGGTGACCTTGGCAACGAAGCGACTAGCCCGTTTTGCGCGCTGAAGGACAGTTTGGAGCAGATCGCCTACGCCCAGGCGGCGGCCGGCATGTCGATCAGCGACATCGGTCGATCGATCGTTTCGCTCAAGGATGCGTTGCACAACCATCAAGAGCGCCACACCGGCAAATCCGTTGTGCCGCTCACCGCGGTCGTTGACAGGTTGCTCTTCGACATCCTGGAGGGCTACGTCGCGCGGCGCGAGGGGTTCATTACCTCGATCATCGAAAGTGCCGCCGACGGCATCATCACCATTGCGGGGGACGGCCGGGTCCAGGTCTTCAACGTCGCGGCGGAGGAGATGTTCGGCTACGACGCGGTCGAGGTTATTGGCCAAAACGTCAGCATGCTGATGCCGCCGACGTTTCAAGAGCTGCACGACGGCTACCTCGAACACTATCTTCGGACCGGCGAGGCACACATCCTTGGGTTGCGCCGCGAGGCCGAAGGGCAGCGCAAGGACGGCACGATCTTCCCCATAGATCTGAGCGTGCGCGAGGTCATGCAGCCGGGCAAGGCGGGCGGCCAGAGAACCTTCTCCGGCATCGTCCGCGACCTCACCGAGATCAAGGCAGCGCAAGCCGAGATACTTCGCAAGTCGCAGGACATACTCGAGCTCTCGACCCCCGTTCTCTCGGTCTGGAAGGACGTCCTGGTGCTGCCGCTCATCGGCACGCTCGATACCCGCCGCACCAAGGACATCATGGAGAAAGCGCTCACCCGCTTGGCTAAGGAGAAGGCCCGTATCCTGATCATCGACATCACCGGTGTGCCCGTGGTCGACACCATGGTGGCCGACCATATCGTTCGCCTTGCCGCGGCGGTGAAGATGATGGGTGGCGAGTGCGTGATTACCGGGATCAGCCCGGCGACCGCAATGACCATCGTTGGTCTCGGGGTCGATCTGTCGATGCTGAGTACCGGCGCCAGTTTGGCCGAGGGGCTGAAGCTCGCTATTGACATCGGAAGTCGCACCAGCCGGAACTCGCGATGAGCTCGATCCCTGTCCTCGCGGTGGGACCGGTCCTCTTGGTCTCCATCCAGGTCGATCTCAACAACCGCGTCGCGTCCGAGCTTCAGAACGCGATCCTCTCGCGGATCGAGGCCACGGGGAGCTTGGGGCTGCTGATCGACATCACCGCGGTCACCGTCGTCGATTCCTACATCGCCCGGGTGCTGACCGAGACCGCGCGCATGGCGAAGATCATGAACACGCGCGTGGTGCTGGTCGGCGTGCAGCCCGAAGTTGCGATCACGCTCCTGGACATGGGGCTGGAGCTGTCCGGTATCGACGCGGCCACCGACATCGAGCGCGGACTCGAGACCTTGGGTTACCGGCTGAGCACGGTCGAGCGGCGCAGAGGAGCCGATCGCCGTGACGGTTATCGCGGAGAGGTCGACGATGAACGATCAGCCGACCACGACGATTGACATCCGAACCGAGGACGACATCGTCGTCGCGCGTTCGGCCGCGCGCGAGTTCGCCCAGGAGCTCGCGTTCTCATTGATCGACAAGACGCGCATCGCCACCGCGGTCAGCGAACTGGCGCGCAACACCCTCGTTCACGGTGGCGGTGGCCACATGGAAATGCGCCGCCGGGCGAATGGCGATGGCGATGGCATCCACTGCGTGTTCGTCGATTGCGGAAAGGGAATCGCCGACATCGAGCGGGCGCTTGACCCGGGCTTTACCACCAACAGCGGGCTTGGCCAGGGATTGCCCGGGAGCAAACGGCTTATGGACGAGCTAACCATCGAATCCGAACTGGGCCGGGGCACGCGGGTGGAGGTGACGAAGTGGAAATGATCGAGCTCCCGGTGCGCCGCGAGGCCGACATAGGGCACGCGCGGCGCACCACACAGGGCCTGGCAGCCGATCTTGGGTTCGGTCCGAATTGCGTCGCCGAGCTTGCCATCGCGGCAACCGAGCTCGCGACCAATCTGGTCGCGCATGGCGCGGTCGAGGGCGTGTTGAGCCTGGCTACGCTTGCGAGGACCGGGTGCGCGGGATGGAGATCGCGTCCAACGACCGCGGACCCGGAATCGCGGATCTTGGCCGTGCCCTCCGTGACCGCGCATCGACGCTCCCCGATTCATTGGGCTCGGGACTTGGCGCGGTGCACCGCTTGGTCGACCGCCTCGACATCATCTCGTCTGTAGATGGCGATCATTGCACCGGCACGCCGGGGACGGTTATCGTCGCGCAAAAGTGGCTCGATTCGCCGCCCGATTCATCACCGCTCGAGTACAGCGCCTGGACACGCCCCATCGCCGGATTGGCCGTCAACGGCGATGCGGCGGTATTCATCGAGGATGCCGACGGTCTAACCGTCGCGCTCGCCGACGGCCTCGGTCACGGTCCCGAAGCCGCGCTCGCGAGCGCAGCTGCAATGGACCTCATCCGCCGACACCACGGCCGTGACTTTGATTGGCTGTTCCGACGCCTCCACGGTGCTTTGCGGCATACGCGCGGGGCGGCGATCACGCTTGCCCGCATCGACCTCGCGCGGCGCCGGTTGATTCACGGTGCGATCGGCAACGTCGCGATGCGAGTCCACCCGGCGCCCGATCGCTATCACGCGGCCCAACCCGGCATCGTCGGTGTCGGCGCGGTGACCCCTCCGAAGGTCAGGGATCTCGCGTGGCCGGTTGGCGCCAAGCTCGCGCTCTACAGCGATGGCATCGCGGAGGGATGGAATCTCGAAGAGACGGCGGCCCGCACCTCGCAGCGGGCTTCGATCATGTGCCATCTCATCGCCCGCGATCACGCCCGATCGAGTGATGACGCCACGGTGGTGGTGGTTCTCGACCGCAGAGCATAGGGGCTGCCCGCAGTGGGATCCGACGCGCGATTTGCGGCCCTCGAGGTCGAGCTCTCGGAGACCTACCGCAGCGTCGTCGAACTCACCAACGAACTCGAGCAGGCCAAAGAGCGCCTGACCGAGATCGGGTTTCACGATCCGCTCACCGGGCTGCCCAACCGAATGCTCCTTCACGAGCGCGTCAGCCAGGCGCTTGCCATGGCCGAGCGAGAGCGTCGACAGGTGCCTTTGATGCTGTTGGACCTCGACGGCTTCAAGGGAATCAACGACAGCCTTGGCCACGACGTCGGCGATCAGGTTCTGTGCGAGGTCGCCCGCCGGCTCTCGAACGCGTTGCGCAAGTCAGACACCGTCGCCCGCCTGGGCGGCGACGAATTCGCGGTCCTCCTGACCACCGGCAATGGCGTCGATGGCGCCGTCGGCGCCGCCGAGAAACTACTCGAGGCGCTGACCCCTTTAATCTCCGTCGACGGGAACGATCTCCGCGCCAGCGCCTCGATCGGGATCGCTTGGTACCCCGACCACGGGGCCGACTACGCGAGTGTCCTAAAACATGCCGACATCGCGATGTACGAGGCCAAGCACAAGGGCAGCGGATACGCCACCTTCGAGGCCCGCAACGAGGGTCGGGCCTTGTCCCGCCTAGTGCTCCCCTCCGAGCTACACGATGCCATCGCCGGCGACGGCATCGAGCTCTACTTCCAGCCCAAAGTGAACATGCCGTCGGGCTCGGTCATCGGCCTTGAGGCCCTGGTCCGTTGGCATCACCCCGAACTCGGGCTGCTGCCGCCTAGCGCGTTCGTCCCCTTGGCCGAGCAGACGGGCGGTATCTGGGGCCTCAGCCTGCGCGTTCTCGACTTGGCGCTGGCCGAAAGGTCTTTGTGGTCCGGGGCCGGGCAGCCGATTCCTGTGGCGATAAACGTCTCCGCCCGGATACTGCGGAACCCGCATCTCGTCGACGAGATCGCCGCGCGCCTCAAGCGCGCCGGCGTGCCGCCGCAGAACCTGCTTCTCGAGATCGGCGAGGGGCAGGGCACGCGAGACGCCAAAAGCGAACACAGTGTCATCCGCCAGCTCGCGGAGATGGGCGTAATGGTGGCGATCGACGATTTCGGTTTCGGTCATTCTTCGTTCGCCAACCTCCGGGATCTTCCTATCGACGAGCTGAAAATCGACCGCACGCTCGTTGCTGGCGCGGTCCACTGCAAAACCGATTCGGCCATCGCCCGCTGCATCATCGATCTCGGGCACAGGCTGGGGGTGCGGGTGGTGGCCGAAGGGATCGAGAACGAAGAGACGTGGCGTTTGTTGTCGAATTTCGGGTGCGAGAATGCCCAGGGCTATCTGATCGCGCGCCCGATGCCGGCGCATGAAATGGACAAGTGGCTGCGCACCGCTGGGCGGCGGGCATTCCCACGGCCGGCAGCCGCCCTCCTTTCCGACCGCGCCGTATCGGCCTGAGCCTGCGCCCGTTCGGGCGGCGAGGCTAGCCACGAAACCCAGGGCGCGCGATACTGCGAGCCCCTTCATCCATCAAAGGGCGCGCGCGATCCAATGAGCGAGAGCGTAGAGATCAGTGCGGCGGAACGCCTGGCCGGCGAAGCTCGGCTGGTTCTCGAGCCCAGCCCTCGCCGAGTCCGTATCGTCCTCGGCGGCGAGACGGTCGCAGAGAGCAGCCAAATGAAGCTCCTGCACGAGAAAGGCCACCTGCCGGTCTACTATTTTCCACAGGCCGACGTCGTCATGACGCTTCTCGAACCGACCGAGCACAGCACTCACTGCCCGTACAAGGGCGACGCCCGTTACTGGACGGTGCGCGCCGGCGGCGCGGTCGCTGAGAACGCGGCCTGGAATTATCCGCAGCCGATCGATGGCGCGCAGGAGCTCGCCGGCTACCTCGCTTTTTATTGGGAGCGCATGGACGCTTGGTATGAGGAGGACGAGGAAGTATTCGTCCACGCGCGCGACCCCTACAAGCGCATCGACGTGATCCAGAGTTCG
>CAYUNL010000018.1:13003-21779 GCA_964446055.1 uncultured Alphaproteobacteria bacterium
TTCGCGCCACGTGCGCGTCGTGGTGGAAGGTGAGACGATGGCCGAGAGCCGCCGCGCCAGGTTCCTGTTCGAGACCGGCCTTCCCACCCGCTACTACTTTCCGGCCGAGGACGTCCGTACCGACCTCCTGAAACCATCGGAGACCCTCACCCGGTGCCCCTACAAAGGCCAGGCCATCTACTTCTCGGCCGCGATCGGAGACCGGGTGGTCGACGATCTGGTATGGAGTTATCCCGATCCCGTGCCCGAATGCCCCAAGATCAAGGACCATCTCTGTTTCTTCAACGAGCGGGCAGATACGATCATGGTGGACGGGGAGGAGGTTTCCACGCCGACCACGCCGTGGTCGTGACCCACGCCGCTTTACTGTTGTAGCGCAAGGAGTTATGCTGCGAGATTCCGGCGGCGGATGAGCGTCGGAACGATCGCGCACGGAGGGCGGGCCGATGGCAGAGGTTGATTTTCACGACATTCCGGGCCCCAAGAAGGCAGCGATCCTGACCCTGGCGATGGGTGAGGAGCGGGCCAGCAAGATGTTCGCCAAAATGGATGACGAGGAGATCCGTGAGGTCAGCCAAGCGATGGTCAATCTCGGCCAGGTCGATGCCGACACGATCGAGGGATTGCTGCGCGAGTTCGTGACCATGATCGCCAGCCCGGGCGCCATCGCCGGCACGTTCGAGAGCACCGAACGCCTGCTGATGAAGGGCATGGACAAGGACCGGGTCAACGAGATCATGGAGGAGATCCGCGGCCCCGCCGGGCGCACCATGTGGGATAAGCTCGGCAACGTGAACGAAGTCTTGCTCGCCAATTTTCTCAAGAACGAATACCCGCAGACGGCCGCCGTGGTACTAACCAAGATCAAACCCGAGCATGCCTCACGGGTTCTTGGCGTCCTACCCGAAGACTTTTCGATGGAAGTTATCGTGCGCATGCTGCAGCTCGAGCCGGTGCAGAAGGAGGTTCTCGACAGCATCGAACGGACGCTGCGCGGCGAGTTCATGACCAACATCTCGCGCTCCTCGCAGATCGATCCGCACGAGCTTATGGCCGACATCTTCAACAGCTTCGACCGCTCGACCGAAAGCAAGTTCATGGCCGGACTCGAAGACCGCAACCGTGACGCCGCCGAGCGCATCAAGGCCAAGATGTTCACCTTCGAGGACCTGACCAACCTCGATCCCTCAAGCGTTCAAACGCTGCTGCGCAACGTCGAGAAGGGGGCGCTGGCGCTGGGGCTCAAGGGGGCCTCGGAGAACCTTCGCGATCTCTTCTTCAGCAACATGTCCGAGCGCGCCGGCAAGATCTTGCGCGAAGATATGGAGGCGATGGGCCCGGTGCGCCTAAGTGAGGTCGACGACGCGCAGACCCAGATGATCAACAAGGCCAAGGAGCTCGCGGCCTCGGGCGAGATCGTTATCGCGCAGGGCGGCGGCGAGGACGAGCTCGTCTACTAGGCTCGCTTCCCGCAGACCGTCGCTAGGTGACCGGCGAAGCGCGGAAGAAGACACCGTCCATCTGCAGCTGACGGCCAAGCACGCGGCTGAAGAAGCCGCTCAATATCAAGTGCGGCTCGAATCCGTGCCCGTGGACCCAACGCAGGAGCTCCAGGTAGTCGCTCTCGCCCTCGTATAGCGGCACCAGCGACATTTCGATCTGAAGCCCGGCGATCCGCTTGATAACGCCCTCGGCACCCGAGAGCACCTGCGCCTCAAAGCCTTGGGTGTCAATCTTCAGGAACGTCCGCTCGCTCGGGCCGGGCGCGACCAGCTCATCGAGCACCGCGTCGAGCCGCCTTACCTCGACCGTCTCCTCGGCCTCGATCGAGAGCTTGGGAAAGGCTTCAAGTGTCACCTCCTTGGCCGCCAGCAGCGAGTTCATGTCCGAGCGATTGCCGGTCTTCAACTGGGCGCGACCCGCCTCGGCGCCGAGCGCAAGACGTGGTGCCACCTGCCATCTCGGGTCCGAACCGGCACGGGCCACCACCGCGCCATGCGCCTCGGCGCCGGGCTCGACCGAGACGATTCGGCCGCCGTAGCCGGCACGCCGCAACCCGGCGCCGTACTGGCCCTCGTTGGCGCCCACGTCGATGACCAGCGTGATTCCGTGGAGGTCGAGGAGCTGCACGAGGCGGCCCCACTCCGAGCCTACACTCCCAAGTTTGCCGCGGCGTCGAGGCGAAAACCGGAATCTCATCGAGCTTCGCCGCCGCACCTTGGATGGGTGCCGCCCACCCTCAGACTTCCGCGCGCAGGGTCTTTGCTATCGCCTTGAAGCGGCGCCGTGCGGTCCAGGTCTTGCGGATTACCGCGTTGTCGCAGGTGCTGCAGGGGCTCGCCTTGTCGCCGAAGCTGGCAAGCGACCGCCGCCACTCGACCAAACGGGCGTAGGCGTAGGCGTCGAATATGGTGTCGACTTCGTGCAGGTCGCAGATGACGTAGCTCTCGTGCGCGGCGGCGTCGGACCGGATGCGGCAGCACGGCACCACCTGGCCGTTGTAGTTCACCGTGAAATGCGTGAACGGCTCGAGGCATGGACTGGTGCGGTGAAAGTCCTCCTGCAAGCCAGGTATTAGCTCGCCCATGTTCGAGCCCAAGGTCCTCATGTTCGGCTCGTACATCTGGATGCGCATCCCCGGGTATTTGACCTTGGCCCTGTATTGGACGCCGGGCTGGCGTTTCGAAAACTCGACCTCGGCGCCGATCTTGCGGACCAGGCTGGCGATCCGTCGCTCGACCTTGGCGTCGTTCAGGTCCTCGCGGTCGCCGGTGTGGATGGAGAGATAGATTTCGTCGAGCCCGGCAGCGCCAAGCTCGGCCAGGTAGCCAGCGTTGACGTAGTCCCCGTTGGAATAGACCGAGATCGTCGCCCTCGGCGCGGCATCTCGCACCCGCGCAATGTGCCCGACAATGGCACGGTCCGAAAGCGGCTCGTTGTAATTGCTGAGATTGACGGTGCCGGCGTAGCCGATCGCCGCCAGGTCGCGCAGGATTTTTGCGAAGACCTCCTCGCTGAGGTAGACGTTGGCGGTCTTGCGATCGATGAACGAGTTGGCGCAGAACCAGCATTCTCGGTTGCAGTAGGAGAAGGTTTCGAGCTCGATGAAGTGCACTGAGGATTCGAATAGCCGCCGCGCCTCGCCGGCCCCGATGCCCTCGCGGAAGTGCTGCCGCTCGATGAACTCGCCCATGGCCCGCGCGCCTCGCGGAGGACTACGCGGGGCTAGCGCCGCTTGCGCCTGCCGGCGGTATCGCTTTTGCGCCGGCCGCGCCCGCTCGGCTTGCGGCGGTCGGCCGCGGGCGGCGGTGCGGTGCGTGCGGCTATCACGCCGGCCAGGTTTTCGAAGCCGGCACGATAGAATTCCTCGAAGCCTTTGGCGATATCTGAGGCCGGCGCGCCGTCGGCGGCAAACTCAGCCGTCCACTCGGCGCGCGCGCGGCCGCCCCGCTTCGAATTGCTGACACGCAAGGTGGCGACATAGCGCGAAATCGGCAACGCACTCTCGACGATCGAATAGGTGTAGGCGTGGCCACGGTAGTCGACATCCTCGATTCGCTCGACGATGCGCTCGCCCTCGGCCGATTCGAGAACGCGCACCGTGCCGCCGTCACCGTACTCGATCGTGCTCGCGGCGATGCCGGGATGCCACTCGGGCAGCGCGTTGAAGCCGCCGATGACCTCCCACAGTTCGCGCGCAGGCTTATCGAACTCCGCGCTCACCGAGACCTTTGTCATGCATATCCCCTCCGACGGGCGGCCATGATGGGGTAGGCCGGACGCCGTGACAAGGCCGCCGCGAGGGCGATATGTGCGGAAAGTTTGGGTTTCCCGCCGCTGCAGACCTTCATGCCGGCTCGAGCGCGTCGAGATCGAGCCCGAGCTTCTCGCCAAGCCACAGCGCGTGGCCGTCGTGATCGGCGCGGTCGTCGCCGGTCAGAGGATGGACCAGGATCACCAGTCCGGCTCGGTGCAGCATCAGCCACGGCACCAACTCGGCGAACTGATCGGAGGCGAAGGCCACCTGATACATCGAGCGCGGATGCGGACCGACCGGCGCATCGCGCCACCGCCCGAGGCGCACCTTGAAGGTCCCGTCGAGGTCCTCGCGCAGCGTGGCCACCGCCGCCCGGCTTTCTTCGTCACAATAGATGTGCGCGTGGTATCCGGTGATCTGGCCGGGCCGGGGCGCCGTCATCCCTCAATCTTGACGACATCGACGATTACGTACCCGACATTCTTTGGGAAGCGGCGTTCCGCCTTTCCGCGAGCGTCGTTCTCGTCCTCGGCCTCGAACTCCTCGTGGTGGAGATCGGCCCAACTGTCGTCGAGGAATCGGTGGTGCCTGCCTTGCTCGACGCGGTCACGAACCATCTGGTTGTACAGAACGACTTCGAAGCGTTTCGTAGACATTGCACGACGATACCTTGCGCGGCGCGAACCCCGCCATGAGTATCCCTCATTTTATCGTGTTGGTAAAAACCCTTGCAACCGTGCAGGCCATCTATGGACTTGCCGACGACCGATCGGCTGTCGCCGTCGTTCTCCGGAGCCAGCCATCCGCACGCGACTAGGGCTTAACGCACGGCGTTCTCCGGGCCACGACCGCGATAGCGGTCGACGAAGGCCGCCGCGGCGGCCGCATCGAAGGAATCGAGGCGAAGCACCCGGTGCCACGCGGACAGGATGATCCCATCCGCTAGGCCGGGCTTGGGCGTCGCGACCACCCCGTCCCAGGCGCCGCCGTAGAGCCCGGTCCATTCCCGAATCGTCGCGAGCGCTTGCTCGCCCGGCGCGTCGTAGTAGATGACGATGTTCCCATGTTCGAGCGCATGCACCAGAGCCTCGGGCCACTGGCGATCACTGTAGAATCCGGCTCGGGTGGGCGTAGGCCAGTGCGGGCCCGAGGTCGGGGGATCGCTCTGATAGGGGACATCCTGACCCTGCGGTACGTGACCGCCGCCCTCGTCCCGCATGGTCTCAACTCTGTCCAGCGTCGCCGCACCGGTTGCCGCCAGGGTCTCGAAATCCTCGGCTGCTTGGCGGGTATCCCACCACCACCATACCGCCGCCGCGACCAGCACAATCGCCGCCGTGCCGAGGATCGGCTTCCACGGCATAGACCTCTGGCGGGAGCGCGCGGCCGCGGCCTTGCCCTTGCCCGCGCTGGCGCCCCAGGCGATGGACTCTGATTCTCCGCCGTGTGCTGGATTGGCGCGGGCGTTAGTCTTCTTGCGCTTGCGGCGCGATTTCGAGCGTGGCATGCGGTTTCTCCCCGCGGACATTGTGGCCACCAACGAAGGGTGAGGAAAGCGCGATCACTGCACGTCCTCGTGATGCGTGGCGCTGGCGCCGTCGGCGAGCGGCCTTGGTCGGCCTTCAGACCCGTCGAGGGGCCACGACGAGGGCTCCAGCCGTTCCCTGAGAAAATCGAGGAAGGCGCTCGCGGGCGCGGCCGCGCTGGTCGTTCCGCGAGTCTCCTCGCTCGGCGCCCTGCTCTTGGGGTGCGCCATGATTGGCGCCGCAATTACCCACCTCGCCAACGGCGAAGGCCCGGCCGCACTTCCGGCGGCGGTCTTGTTCGTTCTTCTAGCGCTGTCAGGCTATGCGCGGCGTGCGCCTGTGTTGCGCGATCTGGCCAGGTTTCGCGGCGCCGGCGGCTCCACGAGCTAGGGCCCGCCTGGGGTGCGGCCGCCGCGCTGTCGGCGCCGGTGATAGAGCGCGTAAATCACCGCCAACGCCGCTGCCAAGGCGTACCAGGTGACCGCGTAGCCAAGGTGGTTGTTGCGCAGCTCGACGCGGGTCCGACCTCCGACCGGCAGGTCGCTTGGGCTTGGCCCCGCCCCGGCCTCAACGAACACGGGCTGAAGCGCGATTCCGGCGTGCCTGGCCATCGCCGGAATGTCGATCCAAAACCACTGATTGGCCGCGGCGTCGTTGTCGGGGGTGAATGAGTTGTGTGGGCTCGTGGTCCGGGCCACGCCGTCGACGGTGACGGTCCCCGCCACTTGACCGTCCACGCGGGTGCTCGGGGCTCGCGCCGATTCCGGGACCCAGCCGCGATCCACCAAAACGATGGGGCCGGCGCTGCGCTCGAAGGGCGTGACGACGTGGAGGCCGATCCGACCATCAAAGACACGAGGCACCAAATAGAACTCGGAATCGTGGAGGAAACGTCCCGCGATGGAAACCCGGCGGTAGTTGAACCCCGCCAGGCGCTTGTCGTCCACGGGCAGCGCCGCCGGCGGCAGCCCGAACGCGGCCTCGCGGTTGGCGATCAGATCGTGCTTCCACTCGAGACGTTGAACCTGCCAGGTGCCAAGACCCAGCAGTGCGATGAAGGCGGGCGCCGCGATCACGCTCGCCCACAATGAGGGGCGAAAACGCGTCGTGCCGCGCTTAGCCGGCATTCCCTCCGCTGACGGAGCGGTGCTTGAACTGAAGCGCGATCAGCACCCCCTTGAAGGGGCGCAGCAAACCCATCGAGGCACCCAGAATCGCAGGAATCCAGACCGCGTAGTGAACCCACAGCGGCGGACCGAAGAGGATTTCGGCGACCAGCGCCAGTCCGACGACCGCGAACCCGACTACGAAGATCACGAACACCGCGGCGCCGTCGCCCGCGTCCTCGCCGGTTAGATCGAGATCGCAGGTCGCGCAGCGCTCCGCCACCCGAAGGAAACCTGAATACAAGCGGCCCTGACCGCACCGCGGGCAGCGGCAGGCAAGGCCGGCACGAAATGCAGACACGGGGGGCGGGGTGGGGTCAGCCATTCCGCCCGAGCGTTTAGGGGTGCGGAATCTCGGGGCCGGCGCCCCACCAGTAGATGGAGCAGAACAGGAACAGCCACACCACGTCTACGAAATGCCAATACCAGGCGGCCGCCTCGAAGCCGAAATGGTGGTCGGGTTTGAAGTGGTCCTGGTAGGCCCGCCACAGGCACACGCTTAAGAAGATGGTGCCGACGATGACGTGGAAGCCGTGAAAGCCGGTCGCCATGAAGAACGTGGTGCCGTAAATACCGCCGCGGAAACTGAATCCGGCGTCGGAGTACTCGATGATCTGTATGGCGGTGAAACAAAGGCCCAGGATGATGGTCAGCCAAAGACCAAGGATCAGCCCCCGGCGATTCCCTTGGCGAAGCTCGTGGTGGGCCCACGTCACCGTGGTCCCCGACGACAACAAAATGAGCGTGTTGAGGAAGGGCAAGTCCCAGGTGTCGAAGGTGATGACCCCCTTGGGAGGCCAGATGCTGCCGATCGCTTCGGAAGGGAATAGCGAGGCATTGTAATATGCCCAGAACCAGGCGATGAAGAACATCACCTCGGAGGCGATGAAAAGGGCCATCCCGTAGCGCAGGCCAAGCTGTACGACCGAGGTGTGATCGCCCTGGTGCGTCCCCTCGCGGATGACGTCGCGCCACCATACGAACATGGTGTAAAGCACCAGCAAGCCGCCGACGATCAACAGCCACGGAAAGTCCTGGTGCATGAACAAGACTGCACCGATGGCCATCACGCCACCCGATATCGCTCCGAGCACGGGCCACGGGCTTGGCTCCACCATGTGGTAGTCGTGTCCTTGAGCGTGTTGTTCTGCCATTCTCGATACTCCGCGAATCAGCTCTGCTCGTCCGCGCCGCCCTCCTGGGGCGAGGACGCGCGCTCAGAAACCTCGGTCGAGTCCGGACCCGCCTCGCCCTCGGTCCGGAAGAAGGTGTAGGACAGGGTGATGGTGCTCACGTCGTCCAAGTTGGGATCGTCGGCGATCTCGGGATCGACGAAGAAGGTCACCGGCATGCTGGCCGACTGGCCCGGCTCCAAGACCTGCTTGTCGAAACAAAAGCACTGGATCTTGGTGAAATAACGGCCCGCCTTCAGGGGGGTTACGTTGAACACCGCGTGCCCGGTTACCGTCTCATCGGAGGTGTTGGCCGCGGTAAAGAAAGCCAGCCCCTGCTCGCCGACCTGCAGCTCCATCGCAACCTGGTCGGGGCGGAAGCGCCATGGCAAGCGCTTGCCGATGTCGGCGTTGAAACGCACGGTAATGACCCGGTCCAGCGCTTCCGCCGGCGCTGCCACCGCGGTCTGCGTGGTGCCGGCGAAGCCGGTGACCTGGCAGAACAGCCGGTAGAGCGGTACCGCGGCAAACGAAACGCCGACCATTCCGGCCACCACCGATGCCAGCACAAGCGCCGTCGCACCCTTGGCCCGGTCCGCCATCACGCGTCCCCCAGCCGGGTCAGCGTAAGCGCGAAGAACAACACCGCCAACGCCAGCAGCGCCCCGCCAAGCGCGTAGTTCCGGCCGCGACGGCGGCGGTGCTCTTCGCTGATCGGCATTTCAGGCAGCGCCCACAACGCTTTGATCCACCAAGAATGCGGCAAAGATCACGAACAGGGTAAGGATCGAGAAGCCGAACATGCGGCTGGCCAACCGTCGCGACGGCGTGCGGCGCAGGCGAAAAGCCAGCCCCGCGAAGGCCATCGTCAGGACAAGCGCACTGGCGCCGTAGACCGCGCCCGTGAGCCCAAGCGCCCATGGCGCCGCGCACAGCGGGATCAGCGCCACGGCGTAGTAAAGCATCTGGCGCCGCGTCTCGTCCTCGCCGGCCACCACCGGCAGCATCGGCACGCCCGCCCGCTGGTAATCCCGGCTCGCGTGTAGCGACAGCGCCCAGAAATGAGGTGGCGTCCACACGAAAACGATAGCGAACAGCAAAAGCGGGAAGACCGTGATCTCGCCCCCCGCCGCGGTCCAGCCGATGATCGGCGCG
>CAYUNL010000019.1:0-3458 GCA_964446055.1 uncultured Alphaproteobacteria bacterium
AGCAGGCGCCGCAAGTGCTCGTCGAGGCCGCGGCGGTTGAGAAGCCCGGTCAGGGAGTCCCGCGTGGCCAGCGATTCGAAGTAGGCGATACGCTCGCGCTGTGCGCCGAGCTGGCGCTGGAGGTCGGAGATCAGCCCCACCGCCTGTTCCATCAACGCCCAAGGATCGCCGCCCGTGGCGTGACCGCCCCGGCTCAGCGTGACCCACATTTCCTCGGACAGGCGGGCTGCCTCGCCCGATAGAAGATGCTCGGAATTCATCGCGGCATGTGCCTGGGTCATTCTCAGACGGCCTCCTCGACGCAGGGAGCTAGTTTTCGTGTGCGTCTCCTCATCGAGGAAGCAACATCCGTGCCAGCCGCAAGCCGGTTGCGGCGGAGGTTTGGCGGGTCGTGGCCGGCCGCACCCGGCAAGAATTGCCGGGTGGTCGGTCATCTCTGCCGAGCATCACCCGCTGCCGCTTCGCCGCTCGGAGGGCAATGGGCGAGCATGCTCGCCTCCGCCCCGGCACGGCGCTTGCTCTTTACCTATTCGCAACCTATTCCCGAGGCCGTATTGTGTACAATGCCGGCCCGGTTCACCGATCCTAGAGGTAGTCCACATGAAGTGGGTCCCGCTCTTTGTTTTCCTCGTCGTGATCTTGGCCGCACCGTGGTCCGGCGCCGCCCTCGCCGGCCCCGTCGCGCTTGAGACCCACCGCGCGCTCTACCGTCTCAGCCTCGCCCGCGCCGAGAGCTCAAGCGGGATAAATTCGGCCGAGGGCCTGCTTTCGGTGGAACTCTCCGGCGGTTGCGAGGGCTATGTCTTCAACGAGCATCACCTGATGGACGTGGCCTATTCCGAGGGCGGCCAGGCGCGCATGGATTTCCGCATCTCTACATGGGAATCGAGTGATGGCGCGATCCTGCGTTTCGACCGCAAGAGCGTCGTGGACGGACAGGTCGCCGAGCATTTCCGCGGGCGCGCGGAGATCGAGTCCGAGGGTGGAGGCGGACGAGTCGTGTTCACCGATTCGGGCGGCGAGGAGCTAAGCCTCGAACAGGGCACGATCTTCCCCACCGAGCACACCGCCGTGCTGGTCGCCAAGGCGCTGGCCGGCGAGCGGCAGGTGATTCGTGAGGTATACGCCGGGACCGGCCCCGGCGAGCCCACTCACACGGTGGCGTTTCTGGGCGACCCCATCCCTGCGGCCCCGGCCGATGCCGGTCCGCTCTTGGCCGGCGTGGTGTCGTGGCCGGTCCGGCTCTCGTTCTACGACAACCGCCCCGACGCAACCCTTCCCGAGTACGAGGTAGCCTTCCGCCTCTATGCCAACGGCATCGCCACGGACTTCGAGCTCGACTACGGCAACTTCGCGCTCAGCGGCACCCTCGAGCGCCTTGAGGCGGTGCCGCGCGCCTGCTAACGCCGCCGCCGCGGGTCAGGCGGACTGTGCGGTCGCCAGCGCCTGGGTGAAGGTTTCGGGCGAAACGTTGCCGCCCGAGCAGACGACGACCACGGTCTTGCCACGGCAATCGAACTTACCTTCGAGGGCCGCGGCGAGCGCCACCGCGCCGCCCGGCTCCGCGACCAGCCGCAGCATTCCGAACGCCGCGGCCATGGCCGTGGCGACCGAGCGATCCGACACCGCCAGCCCGCCTCTGAGCCGAGCGTGGTTGATGGCGAAGGTAATCTCGCCCGGCAGGGGCGAAAGCAGAGAATCGCAAAAGCTCGTCAGCCCGCCTTCGTTGCGCACGCGCCGGCCGGCGGCGAGCGAGCGCGTGGTGTCGTCGAAGCCTTCGGGCTCGACCGCGTAGACCGGCAAATCGGGCCATCGATCCTGCAGCGCGATCGCGGTGCCCGAGATCAGCCCGCCGCCGCCGCACGGAACCAAGACGGCGTCGGGCTCGATCCCGGCCTCTGCGGCCTGCTCTGCGATCTCGAGACCGACGGTGCCTTGCCCGGCGATCACGTCGATATCGTCGAAGGGCCGCACCAGAACGGCGCCGCGCTTCTCGGCGATCTCGGCTGCGACCTTGGCCCGGACCTCGTCGTCGCGCTCGTACAGGAGGACTTCGGCGCCCAACTCGCGGGTCTTGTCGATCTTCACCTGCGGCGCGTCGTCGGGCATGACGATGACCGAGGGGATACCGACGATCCCGGCCGCGGCGGCCACCCCCTGGGCGTGGTTGCCCGATGAGAATGCCACCACGCCGCCGCGGCGCTCGTCCTCGCTCAGCCGATCAATCCGGTTGTAGGCGCCGCGGAATTTGAACGAGCCGGTGCGCTGCAGCATCTCGGCCTTGATCAGGATGCGGCCGCCCAGGAACCTGCTCAGGTCCGGCGCCTCGAGCAGCGGCGTACGCACGGCCGCACCACGAAGCCGCCCCGCCGCCGCACTCACGTCCGCCGCCGTCGGCAGGGCCGCGGCGATCACCGTGGCGCCCTCAGAACCTTGCGAGGAAGGCATCGAGCGCGGCCTCGCATTCGGGCTCGCTGAGGTCCGGCGCGTGACCCACGTCGGGAACCGTCACGCAGATGAGGTCGGTTTTCATGATCGCCATTTGATCGAATGCGCGCTCGCTTAGGATATCCGATATGGCGCCGCGGATGGCAAGCGCCGGAATGCTCCCAAGCGCACTGAACCATCGGCCAGTCTCCGCTGGTATTCCGCCGGTCGCGCGCAGGGCGCGCACGATGTTGAGGTCGTAGTCGAGACGAAGGCCTCCCTCGTCGGCTTCGATGAAGGTCTGCCGAGCGGCTGCTGCCCACTGGTCCTCGCCCCATCGAGGATAGGCTCCGCCCCAAGTGTCGCGGAGTGCGCGCGCGGCCTCGGCCCAGTCAGCCGGGCGCACGTCGCGCCCGCTCTCGCGCAAGATTCGCGCACCGCCCTCATCGCCCACCTCCGGGCCGATGTCGTTGAGCACCACCGCGGCGAGCGCGGCCGGGCGCGCGACCGCCAGCGCCATGGCCAGAATGCCACCGGCCGAGGTGCCTAGCGCGACCACCCGATCGAGCCCGGCAACCGCGAGCAATGCCAGCAGGTCGGCAACGTGCGTCGACGGCTGATAGTTGCGCCAATCCGGATCGTAGGCCGAGCGCCCGCGGCCTCGATAGTCGGGGCAGACCACCCTTCGCTCCGAGGCATGGCGGACCGCCAGGTCGTGGAAGTCCTTGGACGAGCGCGTAACCCCGGGAAGACATAACAGCGGGGTCGCGGATGCCAGCGGATCGCCGTAGTCGCGAAAATAGAGCTTGAGCCCGTCGTCGGCGCTGAAAAAGCGGTCGCGCCAGGCGACGTCACCCTCGGCCCCGGCCCGCGGCGCGCTAGCGTATGCCGAGGATGTCGGCAACGCCGTCCAACGATTCGATCTCGGCCGCCGGGGTCCCGGGCATGCGCTCGGGCGGCTGGCCAAGGCGATTGATCCACACGGCGCGGTACCCGAAATGCGCGGCCGCGGCGGCGTCCCAGGCGTTGGC
>CAYUNL010000019.1:3468-20476 GCA_964446055.1 uncultured Alphaproteobacteria bacterium
GAGCTGATAGACGTCAGGATGGGGCTTGAAGACGCCGACCTCCTCGACCGAGAGGACCAGGTCGAGGGAACGCGCGAGGCCGGAGCTTCGGACCGCTGCCTCGAGCATCGCGGGCGAGCCGTTCGAGAGAATCGCCGTCTTCATTCCCGCCCGCTTGAGCCGCCGCAAGACCCCCTCGACCTCGGGGTAGGCGTCCAAGGTGAGGTAGAGGTCCATCAACCGCGCCCGCAGCTCGGCGTCCTCCAGCGACAGCGCGCTCATCGCGTAATCAAGGGCGTCCCCGGTGACGCGCCAGAACTCGGCGTACTCGCCCATCAGCCCACGCAGCCAGGTATACTGAAGCTGCTTCTCACGCCACAGCGCGGCCAGGGCGTTGGCCGAACCGCCAAGCGCGGCGCGGCAGCGCTCGGCGGCGGCGGCGGCGTCGAACAGCGTCCCATAGGCGTCGAAGACGCAGGCCCCGATATCGTCGAATCGAACGCTTGGCATGGTTGTCGCTCCAGGCCTGAGAGTACGGGAGCGCGCTCCGCGGCGAAACAGAAAAGCCGGACCGGAAGCGATGCGCCATCGCTTGCCGCTCCGGCGCGCTGGGGCTATGGTCCGGCATTCCGGATCATCGACGAGGGTCGAGAGGATGTTCCAGGGATCCTTTACCGCGCTCATCACCCCGTTTCGCGACGGCGAAGTCGATGAAGACGCGTTTCAGGCATTCGTCGAATGGCAGATTTCGGAGGGCTCGAACGGTCTGGTCCCATGCGGTACCACGGGAGAATCTCCGACGCTCGATCACGACGAGCACATGCGCATCAACACCCTATGCGTCGAAGTGGCGGCCGGCCGGGTGCCGGTGATTGCCGGCGCCGGCTCGAACGCCACCGAAGAGGCGATCGCGCTCTCCCGCCACGCCAAGGAAGCGGGCGCCGATGCGGTCTTGCAGGTCACGCCCTACTACAACAAGCCGACTCAGGAAGGCCTGTACCAGCACTTCAAGGCGATCCACGATGCCGTCGACATCCCGATCATCATCTACAACATTCCTTCGCGCAGCGTGGTCGATGTGTCGCTGGACACGATGGCGCGGCTTGCCGAGCTCCCCAACATCGTCGGCGTCAAGGATGCCACCGCGAACCTCGCTCGGGTGAGCACCACGCGGCTGATGCTCGGCTCCGAATTCTGTCAGCTCTCCGGCGAGGACGCGACCGCACTCGCGCTCATCGCGCATGGCGGGCACGGCTGCATCTCGGTCACCGCCAACGTCGCGCCGCGCGCCTGCGCCGAGTTTCAACAGGCGTGTCTGACCGGCGACTTCGTGGCCGCGCGCGCCTATCAGGACCGTCTCATGACCTTGCACACCGCGCTCTTTCTCGAAACCAGTCCGGCGCCGGTGAAGTACGCGGCCAGCCTTCTTGGCAAGTGCGACGGCTCGGTGCGTCTGCCCCTGGTGGAGATCGGCGATCGCACCAAGGATCGAGTGAGGACGGCGATGCAGGCGGCCGGACTGTTGAACTGAGGCGATGAACCGGCCCGCCGCGGGACCTGCGGGTCGCCGCGTGGCGGTCAACCGCAAGGCGCGCCACAACTACATCATCGAGGATACCATCGAGGCCGGGCTGGTGCTCACCGGCAGCGAGGTCAAAAGCCTGCGGAGCGGCCAAGGAAACATCGCCGAGGCGTACGCGACCGAGCGCAAGGGCGAGCTCTTCTTGGTGAACAGCTACATCCCCGAGTATGGTGGGGCGAGCCGTTTCAACCATGAGCCACGGCGCCCGCGCAAGCTCCTGCTGCGCAAACGCGAAGTCAACCGTCTCGTCGGAGCGGTGACGCGCCAGGGTATGACAATCGTGCCGCTTTCGCTCTATTTCAACGAGCGCGGTATCGCCAAGGTGGACTTGGCGCTCGCCAGCGGCAAGAAGCGCTACGACAAACGCGCCACCGAAAAAGAGCGAAGCTGGCAGCGCGACAAAGCGAGGCTGCTGCGGCGCAAAGACTAGCCCGAGGGTCCCCGACCAATGCGGCAAACGATGGACAGACTGAGCTCGCCGTTCTTGGCTGCCCGGCCGAGGTTGACTCGTCTGCCGCGCGCCTTGCGCTTGGCGGCGGCGAGCAGGGCGGCGAATTCCGTATCCGTCAAGTCCTCGCCAGATAGCTCCAGCGTCACCGGAGCCTTGCGCCTGCGCGGCGCCTTGGTCTTGCCGAACACCGAGTCCCAGCCGTCCCGATACTCGTCGCTGCGGACGCTCGAGAAATAGCTCGCCGGGCGTGGCGGGTCCTTCTTCGGCTTGGCGCCGTCGGTGTCGGTCTTTGCCGCGGCAGCGCCCTCCGCCGCGTCCGAAGACGAAGATTTGGCGCTGGCGGGTTTCGACTCCGCGGTCTTGGTGTCGGCTTTATCCACGGCCGGTTATGGGTTCGTGGTTTCGAATCTCGCCGCGTCTATAGCAACGCGGGGCCGAGCGCGCAAATGGCGAGGCCGAACGATCACGGCGCGCAGCCGTCCAGCCGTCGACGAAGCTTGCTACAAACCTCGTGGAACATGGCCGGACTAAGTCGCTTCGTGTTGAGGTTGTAACGCGAGCAATGGTAGCTGTCGGCAAGCACGAGTCCACTGCGAAGCGCATGGAATGCACCGTGGCGAAAAGGGTAGGCGCTCAGCGGTTCGCCAAGCGCCGTAACGACCGAGCGATGCGCGAGTACGCCCAACGCGAGGATTGCCTTAAGCGCAGGCAGCGAGGCAATCTCAGCGGCGAGGAAACGCCGGCAGGTGTTGACTTCGCCCGCATTCGGCCGATTCGCAGGGGGCACGCAACGGACGGCATTGGTGATGCGGGATTGTACGAGCTCAAGGCCGTCGTTGGCGCGGGCGGTGTAAACCCCGGCCGCGAACCCCGACGCAAGCAGACCGGCGTACAGCAAGTCGCCGGCACCGTCACCGGTAAAGGGGCGCCCGGTGCGGTTTGCTCCGCGCAAGCCCGGCGCCAACCCGACCACCAGTACTCGCGCGGTGGCCTCGCCGAACGAGGATACCGGCGCGTTGTGCCAGTCGGGGAACGAACGACGGTTCTCGGCGCGAAAGGCGGCGAGGCGGGGGCAGAGCGCGCACTCGGCCGCCGGTGCGCTACCAGTCTCGATCGCCACGCGCCATCAGTTGCGGGTCTTCGCGATTGAAGTCCATTTCGGAGCTTGCCACGAACCGGTGATGGAAATGAACCTCTATGGACGAGTAATGTAGGACGTGGGGAGGCGAGAGTAAGATCGGGCGTCGTGGTGATTTTGATCGGGTTGGGCGCCAATTTGCCATCACCGCGTTACGGGCAGCCTCAGCGCACGCTGGAGGCGGCGCTGGTCGCATTCGGCGACTGCGGGATCCGCGTCCTCCGTCGCTCGCGCTGGTACCGCAGTCCCCCGATGCCACCCTCCGCGCAACCGTGGTACGTGAACGGCTTGGCCGTTGTCCGCACGGAGCATGATCCGCGGGACCTACTCGCCGCCCTCCACCGAATCGAGAGCCAGTTCGGGCGGGTTCGAGGTACGAAAAACGAGCCCCGGACGCTGGACCTCGACATAGTGGGGTACCATGGCCTGGTTGGCCGCGGGAAGGGGTCGCCGAGCCTCCCGCATCCGAGGCTGCACGAACGGGCGTTCGTCCTCTTGCCGCTCCGCGATGTGGCGCCGCGATGGCGCCACCCCGTGGACGGGCGCACCGTCGCGGCGATGATCGCCGCGCTCCCTGCGAATAACGTTGCAGAGCCGATCGAGGATCGGAGGAGCTGAAATAATCGCCAAAATCGGGGGGCGCCTTGCCTTCCGCCGCGCAAATGAATATCTATACGTTTCTAATCTGGCATCTGTGGAGCGTTCGGCATGGCTCGCGTCACCGTCGAGGACTGCATTACACGCGTCCCCAACCGGTTTGATCTCGTACTTCTTTCGTCCCATCGCGCCCGGGCCGTCGCCGCCGGCGAGGCCCTGACCGTCGAGCGCGACAACGACAAGAATACGGTCGTCGCGCTGCGCGAGATCGCGGTTCAAAGCGTCGATCAAGACGATCTTCGCGAATCCTTGTTGAGAAGCATGCAGCGGCACGTCGAAACCGATGAGCCTGAAGAGGACGAGATGGCGCTTTTGATGGCCGGGGAACAGTGGGGCGAAGAAGGCGCCGAGGTCGCCAAGGCCGCCAAGACCTCAGCACTAGAAATGGCGGAGGCGGCGTTCGACGACAGCAACGCCGATGCACCCTCGCCTCCTGCCGAGTCGGGAGACGACGGAGCGGATGCGACAAAGGTCGAGGAGCCCGGAGCCGAGACGATCGAGGAGTGAGGGCCCCCCGCCCCCAGACGGAATCCACGCGCGTTCGGCGGGCGAGACGCCTCGCTCCCGCCGTCGCCGCGTGAGTGTCGGCGGCGTCGCCCGCCGCCATTGTCCAGATGATTGCCCAGGCCGAGTTGGTTGAACGCGTCCAGGTGTACGACGCCGGGGCCGACCGAGAACTCATCAATCGCGCCTACGCGTTCTCGGAAAAGGCGCATGGCTCGCAAAAGCGCGAGTCCGGAGATTCGTACTTTTCGCATCCGCTAGAGGTGGCTGGCATCGTCGCCCAGATGAAGCTGGACGGCGCTACGGTCGCCACCGCGCTCCTGCACGACACCGTCGAAGACACGCTCGCGACGCTCGATGACATCGAGGTCCAGTTCGGACCCGAAATCGCCCGTCTGGTGGACGGCGTCACCAAGCTGTCCCGACTTGAGATGCCGTCCGATCGGGCGATGCAAGCGGAGAACTTCCGCAAACTGTTGCTCGCGATGTCGAACGACATTCGCGTCCTTTTGGTCAAGCTTGCCGACCGTCTGCACAACATGCAGACCTTGCGCCACGTCCGCGCGCCCGAGAAGCGCAAGCGGATCGCGATCGAGACGATGGAGATCTACGTACCGCTTGCCGAACGCATCGGCATGCAACAGATGAAGGAGGAGCTTGAGGATTGCGCCTTTGCGGAGCTCAATCCCGACGCCTGGGGCTCGCTCCACAAACGGCTCGAGTTCTTGCGCGCACGCGGGGGCGACCTGGTCTCGAGAATCGCCGACGAGCTTGGCCGCACGATCGCCAAGGGAGGCGTCGAGGCACAAGTGACTGGGCGTGAGAAGAAGCCGTACTCGATCTGGCGCAAGATGGAGCGCAAGAACATTTCCTTCGAGCAGCTTTCCGACATCATGGCGTTTCGCGTCACCGTCGAGCGAGTCGCCGATTGCTACGCCGCGCTCGGCGCCGTACACGGCGCCTATCCCATGATTCCGGGGCGTTTCAAAGACTACGTCTCGGTGCCCAAGCTCAACAACTACCGCGCCCTACACACCACCGTCATCGGACCCGAGCGCAAGCGCATCGAAGTGCAGATCTGCGACCGGGAAATGCTTGCGGTCGCCGATTATGGCGTTGCCGCACATTGGCAGTACAAGCAGCAGCGCGAAACCACCGACGGCAGCCAATACCGGTGGATTCGCGAGCTCCTGGAGATTCTCGAACACGCCCCCACCGCGGAAGAGTTCCTCGAGAACACCAAACTCGAGATGTTCCAGGATGAGGTCTTCTGCTTCTCGCCGAAGGGCGATCTGATCGTCTTGCCGCGCGGCGCCACCCCGGTCGATTTCGCCTACGCGGTGCATACCGAGATCGGCGATACTTGCGTCGGCGCCAAGGTCAACGGCCGGCTGGCGCCCTTGCGGACGCAGCTAGCCAACGGCGACCAGGTTGAGATCGTGCGCTCGAGCGGCCAAACCCCGTCGCCGACGTGGGAAAACCTTGTCGTAACCGGAAAGGCGCGTTCGGCGATCCGGCGCTTCGCCCGAAACCAAGAGCGATCTCAGTACCTCGAACTCGGCAAGTCGATCGTCGACAAGGCCCTCCAGCATGCCGGTCGGACGCTGGCCGAGGGTGAGTTGGAGGCGGTGCTCGATATCTTCCGATGCAAGACGGTCGACGACCTCTACGTCGGCGTCGGCAATGGGGTTCATACCGCGCGCGACGTTCTCGACGCGGTGATCGGGGGCGAGCAGCGGCTTGGGCGTGCCGGGCGCGTGTTAAGCTTCGTCCGTTCGCGCACGCGTCTGAGCCGCGCCAGCGACGACGCGGTCCCGATCCGCGGGCTGATCCCCGGGGTCGCGGTCCACTTCGGCGATTGTTGCCATCCTCTTCCCGGCGAACGTATCGTCGGAATATCGACGTCGGGCAAGGGAATCATCATTCACACCATAGACTGCGACACGCTCGAAACCGTCTCTGACGCCCCGGAACGCTGGCTTGACGTCGCCTGGGACGCCCAACCCGATGCCGCCGGCATACATGCCGGACGGATTCGCGCGCTCGTCGCCAACCAGCCCGGTAGCCTCAGCATCATGACAACCGTCATCGCCAACAACGACGGCAATATCAGCAATCTCAAGATCTTGAATCGCGCCGAGGGATTCTTCGAGTTTCAAGTCGATATCGAAGTTCGCGACCTCAAGCACCTGACGCAAATCCTTGCCGCATTGAGAAGCGAGAGCGCCATAGCTTCAGTGAAGCGGGTTCGCGGCTGATCGGCGTCGGGTCATGAGTGAGGGCCAAGAGGAAGCGCCGTGGGCGAGAGGCTGAGGCTGGGCGTCAATGTCGACCACGTCGCCACGGTTCGGAACGCGCGTGGTGGCGCCCATCCCGATCCGGTGCGCGCCGCCCACATCGCGGCCCGGGCGGGGGCCGACGGCATCACCGCCCACCTACGGGAAGATCGCCGCCACATATCCGATGATGACCTCGACCGCTTGATGGGCGACGTCGAGCTGCCGCTCAACCTCGAAATGGCGGCGACCCCGGAAATGCGTGAGATCGCCCTGCGCCACCGTCCCCACGCGGTCTGTCTGGTGCCGGAGAAGCGCGAGGAGCTGACCACCGAGGGCGGGCTTGACGCGGCCAGCGGGCGCGATCGCCTTATGGGCTACGTCGGACCGATCAACGAGGCCGGGTGTCGGGTCTCGCTGTTCATCGATCCCGATACCCGGCAGCTCGAGGCCGCCCGCGACCTTGGCGCGCCGGTGGTCGAGCTGCACACCGGGGCCTATTGCGAGGCCGATGGCGCAGGGCGCGAGCGGGAACTCCAGCGCATCGTCGATGCCGCGGCGCGGGCCGAGTCATTGGGGCTGGAGTGTCACGCGGGTCACGGCCTCTCAAACGATACGGTGGGCCCAGTCGCCGGAATCGCGAGCATCGTCGAGCTAAATATCGGCCATTTTCTGATCGGCGAGGCGATCTTCGCCGGCCTCGAAGATGCGGTACGGCAGATGCGCGCGCTGATGGACGAGGCGCGCGCGCCTGGCGCCGGGAGCGGCCGAGGCCGATGATCGTCGGCATCGGCAATGACATCATCGATATCACGCGCATCGAGCGCGTGCTCGACCGATTCGGCGAACGCTTCCTCAACCGCATATTCACGCCGGCCGAGCGCGCTCGCGCCGAACGCCGGGCGAACCGCGCCGCCACCTACGCCAAGCGGTTCGCAGCCAAGGAGGCGTGCTCGAAGGCACTCGGAACCGGGTTGCGTCGAGGCGTTTTTTGGCGCGACATGGGGGTGACGAATCTCGGCTCGGGCAAGCCGACGATGGTGCTGACCGGCGGCGCGCTCGGACGGCTCAACGAAATCGTACCCGAAGGCATGGTGGCGCAGATCGACGTAAGCCTCAGCGACGACTATCCGATGGCCCAGGCCATCGTCCTTATCTCGGCCTCGCCGATGGCCGAGGTTTCTCCATGACCGCCAAACGCTATTTCAGCAAGGATCGGGTCAAGAAGGGAGGACCCTTCGAGCTCGGTAAGACCATCCTCTATGCGGTCTTGATCGCGCTTGTCATACGCACGGTCGCGTTCGAGCCCTTCAATATCCCATCCGAATCCATGCTGCCCACGCTGCTGGTCGGCGACTATCTGTTCGTCTCGAAGTATGCCTATGGCTACAGCAAGCACTCCTTGCCTTGGATCCGGCCGAACATTGACGGGCGGGTGATTGGGCGCGTGCCCGAGCGCGGCGATGTTGCCGTCTTCAAGCTGCCGAGCGACGACTCGACCGACTACATCAAGCGCATCGTCGGGCTGCCGGGCGACCGTATTCGGATGAAGGGCGGCCAGCTGTTCATCAACGACCAGCCGGTAGAGCGTGAACGGGTTGAGGATTTTGAATCGCGCCACCGGTTCTTTCGCCAGTACCGGGAGACCATGCCGAACGGCAAGAGCTACATGACCCTCGATCTAAGGGACGGTGGCCAGAACGACGATACCGAACTGTTCGTCGTGCCCGAGGGCCACTACTTTGCGATGGGGGACAACCGAGACAACTCGCTCGACAGCCGCGTCGATGGGCGCCGCGGCGGGGTCGGATTTGTCCCGGCGGAGAACCTCGTGGGCCGGGCCGAGATCTTGTTCTTTTCCACCAACGGTCAGGCGCGCTGGTGGGAGATCTGGAAATGGCCCGCCACGGTTCGCGTCACGCGCTTGCTCCAAACCATCTCGGGCTAGCGAACCCGTGGGCGCGGAACCGCAGGAGGTGCTCTGCGAATCGCTTGGGCACCGGTTCGTTCGGCCCGAGATCCTGACCGAGGCGCTCAGCCATCCTAGCCTGTCGCCGACCGCGGGCGGGCAGCGCATTGCCTACGACCGGCTCGAGTTTCTCGGCGACCGGGTCCTCGGCGTCGTCGTCGCCGATGACCTGTTGCGGCGCTACCGAGATGCCGACGTCGGTTCGCTGGCGCCACGCTTCAACGCACTGGTCCGACAGGAGGCGCTGGTCAGGGTCGCGACCGAGATCACGCTCGGGCGCTTCATTGAGATGTCGGCGACCGAGGAGGCGAATGGTGGGCGCGCCAAGGCGACGATCCTGGCCGACTGCTGCGAGGCGGTGATCGGCGCGCTTTTCCTCGACGGCGGGCTCGAGGCGGCCGCGGGGTTCATCCACCGCCATTGGGACGCCATGGCCGACGCCTTGGCCGAGGCGCCGCAGGATGCCAAGACGGCGCTCCAGGAGTGGGCCCAGGCCCAGGCAATGCCGCCGCCCACCTACGCCATCGTCAAGCAGGACGGCCCGCCGCACCAGACCACCTTCACCGTCATCGTATCGCTCGACGGACGCAAGCCTGAATCGGCGACCGGTCGCTCCCGACGCTCCGCCGAGCAATCCGCGGCGCGGGCGATGCTGGCGAACATCGGGGATCATGGCTGAAAACAGCGCGCCGCGGCGATGTGGTGTTGTCAGCCTTGTGGGCGCGCCGAACGCCGGAAAGTCGACGCTGCTGAACACCTTGGTTGGCAGCAAGATCGCAGCCGTCACCCACAAGGTCCAGACCACGCGGAGCCGCATTGTCGGCATCGCCATGGCGGGGCCGGCCCAGCTCGTCTTTGTCGACACTCCTGGCATTCTGGCGCCAAAGCGCCGACTCGAGAGGGCGATGGTTGCGGCGGCTTGGCACGGGGCGCGCGACGCCGACGCGGTGGTGCTTCTGGTGGACGCCTCGCGCGGGATCGACGCCGACACCCGCCGCATCGCCTCGGGTCTCAAAGAGGCAGGCATCGACGCAGTACTGGCGATCAACAAAGTCGGTGTGACGAGGCGCGAGACGCTCTTGGGGCTCGCTCGCGCGCTCAACGACCTGTTCCCCTTCCTGCGCACCTTCATGATCTCCGGCATGACCGGCGACGGGGTCGAAGAACTTCGCCAATACGTTGCGGCCTCGGTCCCGCTTGGGCCGTGGCTCTATCCGCCCGATCAGATCGCCGACCTGCCGTTGCGCGCGCTGGCGGCCGAGATCACGCGCGAGAAACTCTTCCTCAGCCTGCACGAGGAGTTGCCGTACGCGACCACGGTAGAGCCCGAATCGTGGGACGAGCGCAGCGATGGTAGCGTGCAGATTGCCCAGGTGATCACGGTGCGTCGGGCCAGCCAAAAGGCCATTGTGCTGGGCAAGAACGGCCGGCAGATAAAAGCCATCGGTACCGAGGCGCGCGTCGAACTCGAGAAAATTCTGGAGCGCCGCGTACACCTCTCGTTGTTCGTCAAGGTGCGCGCCGACTGGCTCGACGATCCCGAGCGTTATCGCCAGATCGGCCTCACCTTTCCACGCTAGCGGCGGAAGGTCCGGACGTGGAGTGGTCTGACACGGCGATCGTTCTCTCGGCTCGCCCGCACGGGGAGAGTGCGGCGATCGTCAATCTGTTGACCCGAGAGCACGGACGCCACGCGGGCTTGATCCGGGGCGGAGCCGGGCGCCGCACCCGCGGCGTTCTGCAGCCGGGGAACGAGGTCGCGGCGACGTGGAGGGCGCGCCTGTCGGAACATCTCGGAACGCTGGTGTGCGAGCTCGAAAGGGCGCGCGCCGCGGCGTTGATGGACGACGCGCCGCGGCTTGCCGGTTTGCGCTCGGCGTGCGCGATCGCCGAAGCCGGCTTGCCCGAACGCGACCCGCACCGAGAAGTATTCGATAGCACCGTCGATCTGTTGGACGCTATGGCCAACACGCCCGGCTGGCGGCTCGACTACGTGCGCTGGGAGCTCCGCCTGCTGGCGGACCTCGGATTCGGTCTCGACCTCAGCGCCTGCGCTGCGACCGGTGTCACCGATGACCTGACGTACGTCTCACCCCGCACCGGCCGAGCCGTCTCCAATGAGGCCGCGCAGCCTTATCGCGACCGGCTATTGCGCCTGCCTCGCTTTTTGCTCGACAGCGCGGTGAGGGAGGCCGGCCCCGCCGAGATCGACGCTGGCCTCGCGCTTACCGGCTTCTTTCTCGAGCGCCAGATGCTGGCCCCACACGACGCGGCACTGCCGCCCGCCCGGGCACGATTAGTTGCAATGCTGGATCGCCGACCCACAATATCTGGTACAATCGCGACGCCGTGAAGGAGGTCACCGAAAGCCGCTCCACGCCCGTACCGCTGACCCGGGCGCTCGAGGAGCGCTATCTCGCCTACGCGCTATCGACCATTACCGCGCGATCGGTCCCCGACGTCCGAGATGGCCTGAAGCCGGTTCAGCGTCGGCTGGTGTATGCCATGCGGCAGCTTCGGCTCGATCCCGGCTCGGGATTCAAGAAGTGCGCGCGCATCGTCGGCGACGTGATCGGCAAGTACCATCCGCACGGCGATCAGGCGGTGTACGAGGCGCTGGTTCGGCTCTCGCAAGGATTCGCCATGCGCTATGGACTAATCGAAGGTCAGGGCAACTTCGGCAGTATCGACGGCGACAACGCCGCCGCCATGCGCTACACCGAGGCCCGGCTGACCGCGGTGACTGAGGCCTTGCTCGACGGCATCGACGAGGACGCGGTCGACTTCCGCGAGACCTACGATGGCGGCGAGCGCGAGCCGCTGGTCCTCCCTGCGAGCTTCCCCAACCTATTGGCCAACGGCGCTACCGGGATCGCCGTGGGCATGGCGACCAGCATTCCACCGCACAACGCGGCCGAGGTGTGCGACGCGCTTGTCCACCTGATCAAGTACCCCAACGCAACCGTACGCAAGCTGGTGGCGCTGATGCCCGGTCCCGATCTGCCGACCGGCGGGGTCTTGGCCGAAGATACCGAGACCATTGTCGCCGCATATGCCGTCGGGCGCGGCAGCTTCCGCGTCCGCGCCAAGTGGCATGCCGAGCGCTTCGGCCGTGGTCAGTATCGGGCCGTCGTCACCGAGATCCCGTTTCAAGTGCAGAAGTCGCGCTTGGTCGAGAAGATCGCCGAACTCATCGCCGCGCGACGTTTGGGCTTGGTCGCCGACGTGCGCGACGAATCGAGCGAAGACCTGAGGCTGGTGCTTGAGCCGCGCAGCCGCACCGTCGATCCCGAGATGCTGATGGAGACCGTGTTCCGTCAGACCGATCTAGAGGTGCGGATCGGGCTCAACATGAACGTGCTCGACGGCGGCAAGACCCCGGGGGTGATGAACCTGCGCCAGGTGCTGCAGGCCTTTCTCGATCACCGCCACGAGGTGCTGACGCGGCGGACGCGGCATCGGCTGGCCGAGATCGAACACCGGCTTGAGGTCGTGGCTGGCTATCTCGTCGTCTTCGCCAACCTCGAGCGGGTGATCCAGATCGTACGTGAGGAGGAGAAGCCCGGACCGGTCCTGATGCGCGCGTTCAAGCTCTCCGAGGTCCAGGCCGAAGCCATCCTTAACATGCGGCTGCGTTCGTTGCGCAAACTCGAAGAGGACACGCTAGAGCGCGAGCACGCGGCGCTCAGCGCCGAGCGCACCGACCTCAAGGGGCTCCTCAAAAACAAGTCGCGCCGCTGGCAGGCGATCGGCGCGGAGATCAAGGGCGTGCGCGCCCGCTTCGGCCCCGAAACCGCCGAGGGACGCCGTCGAACCGAGATTCGGGGGAGCCCCGTCCCGCTTCACGTTCCGGTCGAGGCCGCCGTGGAGCGCGAACCCATCACCATCGTGTGCTCGGCCAAGGGTTGGATTCGTGCGCTCAAGGGACACGTTCACGACAATGACGACGTCAAGTACAAGGAGGGCGACCGCGGCCGGTTTTGGTTGCACGCCGAGACCACCGACCAGCTCGGATTGTTCGCGACCAACGGGCGGTTCTACACCATCGCCTGCGACGCGCTTGCCCGTGGCCGTGGGCACGGCGAGCCGGTGCGGCTGATGATCGAGCTCGGCAATGACGAAGACATCGTCGAGGTGTTCGTCCACCGTTCGGGGGGCAAGCTGCTGGTAGCAGCCAGCGACGGGCGCGGCTTCTTGGTTGCCGCCGACGGTACCCCGGCACAGACCCGCTCGGGCCGGCAGGTGCTGAACGTCAAGCCGCCCGCCGAGGCTTGTGTCTGTGTTCCCGCCGATGGCGACACGGTGGCCGTGGTGGGCGAGAATCGGCGATTGCTGATCTTCTCGCTCGACGAGGTTCCGACGCTCGCGCGAGGCCGTGGCGTCATTCTGCAGCGCCATCGCGACGGCGGCCTTAGCGATGCGACGGTGTTTGCGCTCGCCGAGGGGCTGGGTTGGCGGGTTTCGGGCCGCACGCGAACTGAAACCGACCTGGTCGCGTGGCACGGCCGGCGTGGTCAATCGGGGCGCGTCGTACCGCGCGGATTCCCACGTTCAAATCGGTTCGGGCGTGTTTGAGTTTACCGCCTGCCAGCCCTGCTCGGTCCACGCCTCGAACGGCTGGAACCGTGCCTTGTAGCCCATCTTCGGGCTACCCGCGATCCAGTACCCAAGGTAGACATAATCGACGCCGAGCGCCTGCGTGCGCTGGATGTGCCAAAGGATCATGAACGTACCCGGGCTGCAGCGGCCCTCAGGCGCGAAAAAGCTATAGACGAGCGAGAGACCGTCCGACAGACGGTCACCCAATGAGACACCCGTCAGGGTACCGTCGGGGCCGCGAAACTCGACGAGGAACGTCTCGACCGGAGTATCTTCGACCATCGCCCGATACTCCTCGAAGTCCATGTCCGCCATCCCGCCACCGGGGTGCCGCCCGGCCTGGTAGCGGCGGAACAGGCCGAATTGTTCGGCGGTCGCGGCCGGGGCCAACTCGCGCGTCTCGATCGATGCGTTTCTCGCCAGTACCCTGCGCATCGAGCGGCCTGGGCGGAATCTTCCGGCGTGCACGCGGACTGCGCGGCAGGCCACGCAACCCTCGCATTTTGGGCGGTAGACGATACCGTGGCTGCGCCGGAACCCGGCCCGGGAGAGTTGTTCATGAAGCAGGTTCGCGGCCGCCCCGTCGAGCACCGTGAACAGCTTGCGCTCGATCCGGCCGGGCAGATACGGGCAGGGAAGCGGCGGCGTTCGATAGAACGTATGGAAACCGGCGTTCATCACCAAAGGCCATAATACCACGGTGCGAACAGCGAGAACGTAGCCCAGATGACGAGTACGAGCGGCGTGCCCGCTCGCACGAAATCGCTGAACCGGTAGTGTCCGGGCCCCATGACCAGAAGATTGGTCTGGTAGCCCATCGGCGTCACGAACGAACAATTCGCCGCGAAGATAACGGCGTAGACGAAGACGCGCGGGTCGACCCCGAGTTCGGCGGCCGCGCCGAGCGCGATGGGGGTGAACAAGACCGCCGTCGCATTGTTGCTAAGGACGTTGGTGAACGCCGCGACCAGCAGGAACAACGCTGAGAGGGTGACCGCGGCGCCGGAATCGCCGAGCGCCGCGACGATGGTATGTGCGAGGTAGGCGGCGCCGCCGGTGGCGGACATCGCCGCCCCCAGCGCCAAGGCCGCGCCGACGAGAAAGATGATCTGGCGGTCGATGGCGCGCGCCGCCTGGTGAATATTGAGGCACCCGCCGATCACCATCGCCGCCGCTCCGCCGACTGCGGCAATTACGATTGGGACCAGGCCACTCGCCGCCAACGCGATCACGGTCGCGAAGATCGCGATAGCCCGCCAAACTTTGGTTCGATCAACCAGTTCGTGGGTAGTGCGCTCGAGCAGAAGGACGTCGCGATTGGAGCGTAGCGCCACGATGTCGGCGTGGCGGCCGTGCACCAGCAATACATCGCCGGCATCAAGGCGTATCTCGTCCATGCGGGCGCGGATCATGCGCGACCGCCTCTGGATGCCCAAGACGATGCAGCGCGACTGGTAGTGGAAGCCGAGCTGGGCCAAGCTCCGCCCGATCATTCTTGATGCCGGGGCGACCACGACCTCGCCGATCATCTGAGCCGCCGCCGGATCGGCTTCCGCATCGGCCTGGGCGCCGGCCTCGGCCTGAAAGAGCTCGGGCACGCGTTCCACAATGTTCGTCAGCGCCTTGCGCGTCGCCGCGACTACGATCTCGTCGCTGGCTTGAAGCACGACACCGTCGAAGGGCGGCAGGAACGCGTGCTCGCCGCGCTGGACGAGGCGCACGGTGACATCGGGCAGCGCCTCGAACATGCCCGCGACCGCCCGCTCGCCGACGAGCACGCTGTTCGGCCGAGCCTCGATCTGCGCCAGGAACTGCTTGCCGCCGCCCTCGACCAGCGCCTGCACCGGCGAAACGCGATCGGGCAGAAGGCGCGGCGCCACAATCGTGACATAGACGAACCCGGCCGCCGCCAGCACCAGTCCAGGCACCGTGAAGTCAAAAAAGCCGATCGCCGGGAAACCGAGGCCCAGCGCCGTGCTGGACACCAGCAGATTCGTGCTCGAGCCGAGGAGCGTGGTCATGCCGCCGAGAATGGCTGCATAGCTGAGCGGCATCATGACGCCGCTTACCGACCAACCCATCCGCTCGGCGAGCGCGGTCATGATGGGAATGAAGATGACCACCACCGGGGTGTTGTTGAGCACTGCGCTGAGGACGATCACCGACAGCAACGTCAGCGCAATCGTCGCCGCCGGGTGATGTCGGCGGAGCGCGACGAGGCGGCGGACGGCGTGGTCGAGCGCACCGGTCCGTACCATTCCCTGGCCGATTACCAATAGGGCCAGGACCGCGATCAGCGCCGGGTTGGCGAAGCCGGCGAGAAGAGCGCCGGCGTCCAGAATATTCCCGCCGTCTGGCCCCGGGATCGGGCGCACATGGAAGACCAACAGCAGCGCCGCAACGACCGTGGCCGAGACGAGCTCGATCGGCAGACGCTCGCTCGCATAGGCGGCAACCGCCGCGGCGATCAGCCCAAGCGTCACCCACATTTCGAGGCTTGGCTCAAGAGGCTGCATATCCCACCCCACTCGCTGACGTCAGCCGGGATGCGCGCGGCCCGGCGGCGGCTAGGTCCGACTTTGGATTGGTGAACTTCCGGGCGCGGCGTTGGCTGGCTTCACCTCAGCGACTCCGGAAGCACCTGGGACCCGCGTCTCAATACGATGCTGATCCGACGATTCTCGGGGAGGAATGGGTCCGCGGCATTGAACGGTTCGGTATCGGCCTTGCCTGTCACTTGGACGATTCGTTCGAAGGGTACCCCGGCATCGACCAGCGCACGCCGCGCCGCATTCGCGCGGTCGGACGAGAGCTCCCAATTGGTGTAGCCGTGTTCGGTATGGAACGGCGTGGCGTCGGTGTGTCCCGAGATCACGACCTTGTTCGGAAGTTCGTTGACGACCTGGGCGATTTGCCTCACCAGACCGCCGGTGCGAGGCTTCATCTACGCGCTCCCGCTCGGGAACATCGAGCCGCCTTCTTGATCGATGATCTGGATGCGCAGTCCCTCGGGCGTCATGTCCATGAGCAACTGATCGGCCAGCTCGGCGAGCGTTGGGTCCGCCTGAATCGCTTGGCGGATCGCCTCCTGCGCCTCCTCGAACGCCTCCTCCTCGCGCTGGCGCATCAACTCCTCGATATCATCCTCGTCCGCCGCACCGCTGGCCTGGCTCGGTACCAGCTGAACGACCACCGTCGGCGCCCGCGCATCGGCTTTGGTCGCACCCTCGCCGGTCAGCCCGTCGCCGGCCAGCACGCCGGAGTCCGCGCCGGGCGAGGCCACGGAGAAGGCTGCGGGGGTGAAGTACTCGGCAATGCCGCGTTTTTGCTCCTCGGTGGTCGCGTTCAGCAGCCACAGCAGAAGGAAGAAGGCCATCATTGCGGTCACGAAATCGGCGTACGCGACCTTCCACGCGCCGCCGTGGTGCCCCCCGTGGCCTCCCTTCTTGACCTTCTTGATGACGATTTCGTTGCCGTCGGCCATGTCTGCCTTAGCCTCCCTCGCTACCCGAGACCGCTTCTTCCAGCTCGATGAAGGTCGGCCGCTCGTGCGAGAACAGGGTCTTGCGCGCGAATTCGATGGACACCGCCGGCGCGTAGCCCTGCATGTGGGCCATCAAGCCGGCCTTGATGCATTGGAAGTACTTGGTATCGGCGTCGGCCCACGCCTTGAGGTTGGCACCGATCGGACCGACGAAACCATACGCCAACAGGATGCCAAGGAAGGTACCGACGAGTGCGGCCCCGATCAGTTCGCCAAGCACCTCGGGCGGCTCGGTAATGCTGCCCATGGTGACGATCACGCCGAGCACGGCGGCGACGATGCCGAACGCAGGCAGGCCGTCGGAGGCCT
>CAYUNL010000020.1:0-19878 GCA_964446055.1 uncultured Alphaproteobacteria bacterium
CGAGCGCCTTGCCGGTGTCGGACTCGACCGGCGCCAGGCCATAACGGATGTTGTAGGCGATGTACATGATCGGCAGGAAACCTTGCCAGAACGGCTGCTGATCCATCGTGCCCGTGGTCAGACCGGCGTTGATGTTGTCCATGACCCGCGGGTTGACGTCGAAGCCGCCGTTGGGAAGCCCTTCCATGCCAGCCTCTTCCGCGGCCTGCGGAGAAACCGAGGTGGGCACATTGCCGGCGCCAACGAAGCAGTCCGTATCCGGATTGGCCAACAGATACTCCGCGATAATGTTCTGGTTCTCGTCCACAACACCACCGGTTCCAATCATCTCGGAATCTACGTTACCTGTCTCGAGGCCAGATTTGATGCCAGCGTATCGACCCTGGGCATATACCAGGTCTGGAAACTCAGCGGCAACGACACAGAAATCACCTTCGCCAAGACCGTGCTCATCGACCATCCGCTTGCCGATGAGGTAGCCCGACTGGATAAAGTCCTGTCCGACGTAAGCTTGGCGAGCAGTCCCGTCGGCCCCGTCCCCGTCCGGATCGTCGATGTTGGAGACGATCACCGAGATACCGAGGTCGCGCGCCTTCTGGATGGCGTCGGTCATCGCGTCCTCGACCGAGACCATGGGGACGATACCGTCAACGCCGTTGGCGATGGCGGTCTCGATCAGGTTCTTGTTGCGCTCGGGATCGCCGTCGGCGTTCTGGATGTCGACGTTGATGTTGAACAGCGCCGCAGCCTCGTTGACGCCATGAATCATGGGCTCCCAGAACACGTTGCCGAGACAGCAGTGGATGATGAAGGTGACGTCAAGCGTCTCTTCATCGGACGGCGCTGACTGCGATTGTGTGGCGAACGACATTAACGCCCCCGCCACCAGCGCCGCGATCGACATGCGAATGAGTCTCATTACTTGCCTCCCTGTAGACACAGCCCACTCATTGTGAGCGGCGTAATCATACCCAACGTCGGTGGATTGTCACCCCCCTGGTCTTCGGCGCCTTATTCGAGGCTCGGAACGGCCTGGAAAATGGTGTATGAAGCGCACGGGTTCACAACACGCGAGATACAAGGGAGGACGGGCGCCATGCGGTATGAGGCCCCCGAAACGGTCGAGGCGGCGGTCGCCCTGTTGGCCAAGGCCAAGGGTGATGCGAAGGTGCTGGCGGGCGGAACCGACCTGCTGGTCCAACTCCGCTCCGGTCTGGTCGAGCCCGATCTGGTGGTCGACGCCAAACGCATTCCCGAGCTCAAATCGATCACCGCCGAGGACGGCGGATTTCGAATCGGCGCCGCGGTGTCGGGAGCCGAACTGGGCGAGCACGAGGGGGTCCGCAAGGCATGGCCCGGCGTCGTCGAGGCGGCGGAACTTATCGGCTCGACCCAGATCCAGGGCCGCGCCAGCATGGGCGGGAACCTGTGCAACGCCTCGCCCGCCGCCGACTGTGTGCCGGCCCTGTTCGCCGTCGGCGCCCGCGTTGCGATCGTCGGGCCCGAGGGCAGCCGCGAGGTCGCGGTCGAGGAGATCGCCACCGGCCCCGGCACGAACTCGCTGAAGAAGGGCGAGATCGTGGTTTCGATCGTGCTGCCCAAACCGCCGCCGCGTTCGGGCGATGCGTATCTGCGCTTCATCCCACGCACCGAGATGGACATCGCCGTGGTCGGCGCCGGCATCTGCCTGGCGCTCGACGAGGGCGGCACCTGTAGCGACGCGAGGGTCGCGCTGGGGGCGGTGGCGGAGGTACCGTTGCTGGTCGCCGAGGCCGCCGATACGCTGATTGGCACCACGGTCGACGCGGCAGCACTCGAGGCCTTGGCCGCGGCGGCTGGCGCCGCCTGCCGGCCGATCGACGACAAGCGCGGGACCAAGCGGTTTCGCATCCAAGTGGCCGGGGTGCTGGCGCGCCGCGCCGCGGCCATCGCTCTAGACCGCGCGAGGAAAAGCTGATGTCGAGAAACCATATTTCCACCACCATCAACGGCGACGCCGTCGAGTTCCTGTGCGAGACCGAGCAAACCCTCTTGGACGTGCTGCGCGACGAGCTCCATCTGACCGGCAGCAAAGAGGGCTGCGGCACCGGCGACTGCGGGGCCTGCAGCGTCATGGTCGACGGCCGCCTGGTCTGCGCGTGCCTGGTGCTGGGGGCCGAGGCCGAAGGCCGCTCGATCGAGACCATCGAGGGCATGGCCGCGGGCGAGACGCTACACCCCTTGCAGGAGAAGTTCCTGGATCATGCGGCGCTGCAATGCGGCATCTGCACCCCGGGATTCCTGGTCGCCGCCAAGGCGCTGTTGGACAAGAACCCCGAGCCCAGCGAGAGCGAGGTGCGCTACTGGCTGGCCGGAAACCTGTGCCGTTGCACCGGCTATGACAAGATCGTGCGGGCCGTCCTCGACACGGCCGCAGAGATGAGGGGAAGCTGACGATGTCGACCGCCGAGAAGATCGACGAGGGCGCCGCCGGCCGCGAGTTCAAGTGGGTTGGCACCCGTCCGCGCCGGCCCGACGGGGTCGACAAGGTCACCGGGCGCGCCCACTACGGGGCCGATCATCATCTGCCCGGCATGCTGGTCGGGCGGGTGCTGCGTAGCCATCACCCCCACGCCCGCATCAAGTCGATCGATACCTCCAAGGCCGAGGCCTTGGACGGCGTCAAGTCGGTGGTCACGCGCGAGGACTTCGCCGAGATGCCCGAAGGGATGATTGCGGCCGGCGAAATGCCGGTCAACTACCGCAATCTCGTGCGCAATGTCATGGCTCGCGAGAAGGCGCTATACGACGGCCACGCGGTGGCCGCGGTGGCGGCGACCAGCACCGCCGTGGCACGCAAGGCGCTGCGCCTGATCGAGGTCGACTACGAGCCGCTGCCCCACGTCATCGACATCGCCGCGGCGATGGCGCCGGGGGCGCCGATCCTGCACGAGAATCTGTTCACCGAGGGCGTCGAGCCCACACCCGACGCGCCCTCGAACGTCTCCAAGCGGATCGAGCTCGGGACCGGCGACACCGAGGCCGGCTTCGCCAAGGCCGACGTCGTGGTCGAACGCGAGTTCAAGACCAAGCCCGTGCACCAGGGATATATCGAGCCACACGCCTGCGTCGCCAGCTTCTCGGAGGATGGGCTGGCCGAGCTGTGGTGCACCACCCAGGGGCATTACGTGGTGCGCTCGTACTGCGCCCAGTTGCTGGGCATGGAGGTCTCCAAACTGCGCGTTACTCCCTCGGAAATCGGCGGCGGCTTCGGGGGCAAGACGGTGGTCTTCATCGAACCCGTGGCGCTGTTGCTTTCGCGCAAGGCGGGCCGACCGGTGAAGATGGTGATGACGCGCGAGGAAGTGTTCCGCGCCAGCGGACCGACCTCGGGCGCCGACATCTGGGTCAAGTTGGGGGCGACCAAGGACGGGCGCATCACCGCGGGCGAGGCGGTGCTCAAGTTCGAGGCCGGCGCCTTTCCCGGAGCCTCGGCGGTGGAGCCCGGCGCCAACTGCGCCTTCGGCCCCTATGACATCGACAATGTCAAGGTGGTCGGCTACGACGTGGTGATGAATCGGCCCCAGGTCGCTGCCTATCGCGCGCCCGGTGCGCCGATCTCGGCGTACGCCGTCGAGAGCGCGATCGACGAGCTGGCCAAGAAGCTGGGCCTCGACCCGATCGATTTCCGGCTTCAGAACTCGGCCAAGGACGGCACGCGCGCCGCCTATGGGCCGCGGTTCGGACCCATCGGCTTCGTCGACACCCTTGCGGCGGCCAAGGCGCATCCTCATTATTCGGCGCCGCTCGGGCCCAACCAGGGCCGCGGTGTGGCCTCGGGGTACTGGTTCAACATCGGCGGCGGCGAGACTTGCGCCTCGCTCAACGTCAACATCGACGGCACGCTGACGCTGATGACGGGAACCCCCGACATTAGCGGCACGCGCTCCTCGGTGACGCTGATGGCGGCCGAAGAGCTGGGCATCGAGCCCGAGCGCATCCGTCCCATCATCGCTGATACCAGTGCGCTCGGCTTCACCTTCCTCACCGGCGGTAGCCGGGTCACCTTCGCCAGCGGCATGGCCGCGGTCGAGGCGGCGCGCGCCGCGATCGAGGTGCTGCGCGAGCGGGCCGCCAAGATCTGGGGCATCGACGTCGAGGCGGTGGTGTGGGAGGAGGGATGCGCCAAGCCCGCCGGCGCCAACGCCGGCGAGTTCGAACCGCTCAGCCTTGCCGATATCGCCAAGCTGGCGGGCAAGACCGGCGGAGGCATTGCGGGGCACGCCGAGATCGACGCCCAAGGGGCCGGCCCGAGTATCGGCGTCCACCTCGTCGACGTCGAGGTCGACCCCGAGACCGGCGCCGTCACGGTGCTGCGCTACACCGTGGTTCAGGACGCCGGCCGGGCGATCCATCCGAGCTACGTCGAAGGTCAGTTCCAGGGTGGCGCGGTGCAGTGCATCGGCTGGGCGCTGAATGAGGAGTACATTTACGGCGAGGACGGGCGGCTCGAAAACCCGGGTTTTCTGGATTACCGGATCCCCGTCGCCTCGGACCTGCCGATGATCGATACCGTCATCGTCGAGGTACCGAACCCCAAGCACCCCTATGGGGTTCGCGGGGTTGGCGAGACGCCGATCGTGCCGGGCCTGGCTGCGGTCACCAACGCGGTGGCGGGCGCGACCGGGGTGCGTTACGCGGAGCTGCCGATGTCACCGCCGCGGGTGCTGCGGGGGATCGAGGAGGCGGGTAAGGCCGGCGGCTGAGGCGCCGCCCCGCGGCGCTCGCCGGCGAAACCGAACCCTGCCACCGTATTGAGATGACGGCCCTCGATCCACAGGCGCAGGCGTTCCTCGACGAGGCGAACGCGGCGGGCGGCGCGCCGCCGTGGGATGTACCGCTGTCGCAATTGCGCAGCGATTTCGACGCCTTCCTGGAAACCATCAACATCCCGCGCGAGCCGGTGGCGCGCCTCGAGGATCGAGAGATCCCCGGCCCCCATGGTCCGATCCCGCTGCGCATCTATTGGCCGCGTGAGAGTGCCGCGGCGCTCCCCATGCTCGTCCATTTCCACGGCAGCGGCTTCGTCGTCGGCGGCCTCGACAGTCATGACCCGGTGTGCCGGACGCTGTGCAACCAGGCCGAGTGCATCGTGGTGGCGGTCGACTATCGCAAGGCGCCGGAGCACAAGTTTCCCGCCGGGATCGACGATTGCTGGGCGGCCACGGAGTGGGCGGCGGCAGAGGCCGCGGCGCTGAACGGCGACGCCGCGCGGATGGCGGTATTCGGCGACAGCACCGGCGGCAACAACGCGGCCGTGGTTGCGCAGCGAGCGAGCGAGGCCGGCGGCCCTGGGCTGGTACTGCAGGCGCTGGTCTACCCGCCATTCGATATGGCCGCCAAGGGTGCTTCGTACGAGACCTACGCCGAGGGCTACAATCTGACGGCCACGGCGATGCGTTGGTTCATCGATCAGTATCTTGGAGACGAGGCGGATCGGACCGACCCTCGCGCCTCGCCGCTGCTGGCGCCCGACCTGTCGGGTCAGGCGCCGGCGTTCGTGCTGACCGTCGGCCCCGACCCGTTGCGAGACGAGCAGCTTGCCTACATCGAGCGGCTGCGTGCGGCCGAGGTGGCGGTCGAGCACAGCGACCACCTGGACCTGTTCCACGGTTTTTGGTTCATGGGCGCGCGAATCGACGCCGCCGGGCGCGCGCACGCCGAGGTGGCGACGGCGCTGCGCACCGCGTTCGCCGTCGACTGAGAACGCGGAAAACTGGACGGCGCTTCGCCGCCGCGACAAACAAGCGCGGAGTGAGGCGAGGGTCGTTGACGCGCGCGCAATTGCCACATAGTTTCGCCCCTAGTTCTGGTCCTGATACGAATGAATCAATCTCAGAGGAGGATGGTGATGAGTACCGATAGCGAAACCCTTTTCAAACAGACGATGGCCCAGGCCAAGTCCTTGCGGACAGGCCTGACGCGGCGGCGTCTGCTGCAGACCACGGCCGCGCTGGCGGCTGGCGCTGCGGTGACCGGCAATATCCGCGAGGCGCGGGCAGCGAGTCACGACACCCACGGACCGGGCTGGTACACCGACGACCAGCTCACCGGCAAGGTGACCTGCATCACCTTCTCGGGCCAGCGCTGGGGCCTGCCGCCGGCGGCAACTATTCCGACGTTCCTGGAGCGCTTCCCGAACGTCGAGATGGACCTGGTCGACGAGCCCGTCGGTGAGGGCTACACCAAGATCCAGATGCGTGCGGCATCAAAATCGTCGTCGTACAATTCCGCGATCGCCGATTCCAACCAATGGACGGCGCTGGGCCAAATCGGCGCGATGGAGAGCTTCGAGCCGATGTTGGCGGACGACAAAGGCTACGCCGACGATTATTTCGCCGACGTGCCCGAGAACATCACCAACGGGTACAAGCTGCCGCAGAACCCCGGCGGCGATACCTTCGGGCTGTCGTGCGACGGAAACTGCAAGCTTGGTTACTATCGCAAGGACAAATTCGCGGAAGTCGGCATCACCAAAGTGCCGGAGACCTGGGAAGAGGCGATCGAAGCCGCCAAGGCACTGCATAATCCGGACAAGGACGAGTATGGCTTTGTCAGCACGGCGAGGCGAGGCCTCTATGCCGGTCTCGAGCTTTATCAGATCATGAGGACGCTCGGCGGCGATTGGTTCGATGGCGGCGAGCTACTGGGAAGGCCCGGCAATTACCAGCCGCAGTTCGATACCGAGATCGGCCACCAGGCCATGGATATCCTGCTGCGGCTCTTCGAGTATCGCCATCCGGTGACGCTGAATGCGGCGGACGACGAGGCCAACGCCGCGCTCGCAAACGGCACCGCTCTGTACGCGCCGATGGAATGGGGCACCTCGATTCTAACCGACCCCGAATTCACCGAGTTCGCCGACGTCTTTGGCACCGAGATCGTGCCCAAGGGCTCGACCCCGGGTAGCGACCACCGGCCATTGATGGGCGGATTCGCGTACTACGTGAATACCTCGGGCAATGACAAACAGGCCGCCTTCGAGTGGGTCAAGCACCTAAACGCAGGCGATTACACCGATACCCGCATTGGTGAGGCCTATGCGACCAACACCGGCCAGCCAGCGCGGATATCGCTGTTGGACAAGTTTGCCTGGCATCAGCCGTACTTCGCCGGCCTCAAGAAGTCCTTTGAGAAGGGTACGCCGGGCTTCCCGTGGGTGCCGGAGACCTTCACGCTTGCCGATCTCGTCGGCAACGAGGTTACCGCCGCCATCGTCGGCGAGAAGAATCCCGACGACGCGTTGAAGGCGGCGGACGAAGGCAGCGCACAGGTGATGGCCGACGGCGGCTACTACGACTAAGCCAATCCGGCGTCCGTCATGACGGTGGTGCCGTCAACGGCAGTAGCGGGCGCGGCGGTAACACCGCCGCGCCCGCGGCGCTTGACGGAGAGGCAAGTGGCGCTGCTCCTGGTGGCGCCGACGCTGATCATCTTGGGTGTGCTGTCGGTCTACCCGCTCGTGTGGGCGAGCACGATGGCGTTTCGGGTGGAGAATCTGTTCAACCCGGCCGCCGGCCACTGGATCGGCCTCCGCAACTTCGATTTTCTGCTGACCAAAGACCAGGTGTTCTGGAAGACGATGTGGCTGACCGGCGTTTGGTGCACGGTCACCGTCTCGGTCCAGCTCATACTCGGCTATCTGCTCGCGGTGTTGCTGGATACAACGATGCGTGGGGTTGGCATCCTTCGCACCTTGATCGCGATCCCCGTGTTTATCTCGCCGGTGGCCATGGGCCTGACCTGGCGGTTCATGTACGAGCCGATCAGCGGGATCATGAACTACCTGCTCACCTCGGCCGGTTTCGATCGCTACACCTGGCACACCATGCCCGAATCCTCGCTGATCTCGCTGATGATCACGGACATCTGGCAGTGGACGCCGTTCGTCACGCTGATTCTCTTGGCCGGGATGCAGAGTATTTCGGTCGAGGTGGTGGAGGCCGCGCGCCTCGACCGGGTTCGCGGCTGGACCTACACGCGCCGTATCGTCTTGCCGCTGATCTGGCCGGTGGTCACGGTGGTGGTTCTGTTGCGTCTTGTCGATGCGATTCGGGTTTTTGATATCGCTTGGGTACTGACCCGAGGCGGGCCGGGCACCTCGTCGTTGCTGGCGAGTGTCAACATGTACTCGCAGTTCCAGGCCGGGCGGCTGGGGGTGATGGCCGCCTACGGCTTCCTGCTGATCATCGCCATCAATATCGTCGTCGTCACCTTCTTGCGCGTGCTTTATCGCCAGGAGAAGGAGACCCGGCGGGCGACGCCGGCGGCCGCCTGAAATGCGGACGCCACTGAGAAGGGCGCTCAACGTGGTTGCGGTGTTTGTCGTCGCGATCTACCTGGCGCCGCTCTACTGGATCGCGATCACCTCGATCAAGCCGACCAAGATGATCAACCAGAAGGTCCCGGTGTGGTCTTTCGAGCCCACATGGGAGCACTACCTCGAGGCCTTCGGCCGCTTCAAGTTCGGGCTCGGACTGACCAACAGCTTGATTATCATCGTCACCGCCACGACGATCACCATGCTGTTGGCGGTATTCTCGGCCTATGCGTTGGCGCGTATGAAGCTGCGCGGGGCCGACGTGATTTCGCTTGTGATCTTGTCGCTTAGGTTCCTGCCGGCGATGGTCATCATCATTCCTTTTTTCCTGATGTACCAGCGGACCGGCCTGATGGACACCCACCTCGGGATGATCATAATTTATATCGGCTTCGGGCTACCGTTCGCGGTGTGGCTGTTGCGCGGCTTCTTCCTCGACCTGCCGCACGAAATCGAGGAGGCGGCGCGGCTCGACGGACTGAGTTGGATGGCGATCATCTGGCGGATCATCTTGCCGATCTCACTACCGGGGATCGCGGTCACCGCGATCTTTACCTTCGTGTTCGACTGGAACGAGCTGCTATACGCCATATATCTGACCCAATCGAACGCGGTGACCGCGCAAATCCAGATCTTCAAGATGGTCGATCTCTACAACGTGCTGTGGGGGACCATCAGCAGCGCCGTGATCATGCAACTGATTCCCATGCTAATCATCGTATTTTTGCTCCAGCGTCACATGATCCGCGGGCTGGCGCTCGGCGCGGTGAAATAGCATGACCGTCTCGCTGCGCCAGCTCAAAAAGACCTTTGCCGACGGCACCGAGGCCGTCAAACACGTCGATCTCGAGGTCGAGCAGGGCGAATTCATCACCCTCTTGGGGCCGTCGGGGTGCGGCAAGACGACCACACTGCGCCTGATCGCCGGCCTCGAAGAGCCGACCGCCGGAACCATCTCGATCAATGGCCGGGAGGTGAACAACGTCGACCCCGGCGACCGCGACGTCGCCATGGTGTTCCAAAGCTATGCGCTTTATCCCCACATGACCGCGCTCCAGAACATGACCCTCAACCTCACCGTGAGGGGTTTGTCCAAGCACGATGCCGCCGCCCGCGCGCGCGCGACCGCGACCATCCTTGGCATCGAGAAACTGCTGGATCGCAAGCCGGCAAAGCTATCGGGGGGAGAGCGCCAGCGGGTGGCGCTCGGCCGCGCGATGGTGCGCGAACCGGCCTGCTATCTGATGGACGAGCCGCTCTCCAATCTCGATCTCAAGCTGCGCGAGCAGATGCGCACCGAGCTCAAGCGGCTGCACCAGCGCGACAAGGTGACGACGGTGTACGTGACCCACGACCAGGCCGAGGCGTTGATCCTGTCGGACCGGGTCGCGGTCATGGACAATGGGCTGATCCAACAGGTGGCGGACCCGGTTGCGATCTACGAGCGTCCGGCGAACGAGTTTGTCGCCGACTTCATCGGCAGCCCGAGCACCAATTTCATTCGCGGAGAGCTCACGGCCGAGGGCGCCAGCGTCGCCGGCAAGCCGGTGGTCAACGGGCGCCGCATCAGTGGAAGCGGCCCGGTCATCGTCGGGGCGCGGCCCGAAGACGTACTGCTCACCGAGCCGGGCGAGGCGACGCTACACGGGCGCATCGAATTCACCGAACCGTACGGCGGCACGGTCTACGCCTTCATCGCCATCGAGAACGGGACCGAACTGTTGAAGGGGCGCGAGCACGTGGTCGCGAGCTTCGACGTCCATCAGACGGTTGTGGTCGGTGCAAACGTGGGGTTGGGCTTTCGCGCCAGCCGACTGAGCTTCTTCGATGCCACCACCGGCAAGGCGATCAACGAGGACTGAGCGAGGTGCCTGAAGGCCGTCGCCGGGGCCACGCGCGCCCGAGCCTTGGCGATCCGGTCTCGGCACAGGTGAGGTGAACGCCGAGGCCGAGGAAACGAGATGGAAGGGCACGAGTGAGCATCGACGACGACGACCAGGGCCTTGCGGCGGTCACCTTCGACCACGACGATGAATCCGTGGTCGTGGTCGTCGGCTCCGGCGCCGGGGGTGGCACCGTGGCCAACGAGCTGTGCCAGAAGGGCATCGACGTCGTGGTGCTCGAGGCCGGCAAGCGCATCGAGATGGACGAGTTCGTCAACGACGAAGGCGTTATGGGCGAGTTGTTGTCGTGGGCCGATCCGCGCCGGGGTGTGGGCAGCCGGGCGTCGACCACCCAGTTCCCGGACAATCCCAATTGGATGTGCAAGGTGGTCGGCGGCAGCACCGTGCACTGGACCGGGACCTGCCCGCGCATCAAAGACTTCGAGTTCAAGGCCCGCTCGACCTACGGAGATATTCCGGGGACGAGCCTGATGGACTGGCCGATCGGTCTTGATGACGTCGCGCCCTACTACGACCTTGCCGAGGCGAAGATGGGCGTCGCCGGCACCGGTGGCCGACCCTGGGTGCCGGGCAACAACAACTACAAAGTGATGGCGGCGGGCGCCAAGCGCGTCGGCTACACCGAGGTCCACCCCGGCACCCACGCCATCAATGCCGTCCCCTACGACGGCCGCAACGCCTGCGACCAGATCGGCTATTGCATTCAGGGCTGCCGCTCCGGCGCCAAATGGTCGACGCTTTACACCGAGATTCCGCGAGCCGAGGATTCGGGCCGCTGCGAGGTGCGTGCCGAGTGCATGGCGTTGCGCATCGAGCACGACGATGCCGGCAGGGTCAGCGCCGTCGTCTATGCCGATCGCGAGGGCGCCCAACAGCGCCAGAAGGCCCGGATCGTGTGTATCGCGGGCAACGCCGTGGAAACGCCGCGCCTGCTGCTGAACTCGGAGTCCGGCGCCCACCCCGACGGCCTGGGCAACTCATCGGGCCAGGTCGGCAAGAACTACATGACCCACGTCGAGGGCGTGGTCTATGGGGTCTTCGACCGACAGGTCAATTGGCACCGCGGCCGCGTGGTCGCCGGGACCATTCGCGACGAAAGCTACTTCAACCCCGACCGCGGTTTCGTCGGCGGTTACTACTTTCTGACCATCGCGCTCGGCTTGCGCGACTACGCGCGGGCCTTGCGCGACGACGGCTGGGGCCGCGACTACACCTCATGGCTCGAGGCATACCGGCATACCGCCGGCGTCTACATCCTGGGCGAGGACATGCCGCTGGAATCGAACCGGATCTACCTCCACCCCACCGAGAAGGACCAGCACGGGCAGCCGATCCCGGTATGCCACCTCGACAACCATGACAACGATCGGCTGATACGCAATCACGGCCTGAAGCAAAGCGCGGCGCTGTGGGACGCCATGGGCGCGCGACGCCAGCACGAGGGGACGGCGTTTCCCACCGCCCACAACCTCGGCACTACCCGGATGAGCGAGAACGCGCGCGACGGCGTCGTCAACCAGTGGGGCCAGAGCCACGACATCGCCAATCTGTTCATCTCGGACGGCAGCCAGTTCACCACCAGCGCCGCCGCCAACCCGACCCTGACCATCGTTGCGCTCGCCATTCGCCAGGCCGAATACATCGCCGAGAAGATGCGCGGCAACGAAATCTGAGGCGCCGATTGGCGGTCCCCGGTCTAGCCGCTCGCGAGGTAGGCGGGCAGCGCGAACGCGGCGCGGTGGACCTCGGGGGTGTAGTAGCGGGTTTCGATGGCGGCCTGGTCGAGGCGGCGGGCGAGTTCGGCCGAGGGCGTACGCGAGAGCGCCGGATCGTCGCTGGCCCAGCCGAAGGCCATCGGGCCGCCGATGTAGGCGGGAATGGTGGCGAGGTAACAGGTGGCCTCGGCAAAGTGGCCGCCTAGCCCGCGGAGGGTATCGCGCAGGACCGGGCCTTGGACGAAGGTGACGCCGCTCTGCGTGACCAAGATTCCGCCGGGCGCGAGGCAACGCTTGCAGGCCTGGTAGAAGGAGGGGGTAAAGAGAGCCACGCCGGGCCCGATCGGATCGGTCGAATCGACGATGATGACGTCGTAGCGGTCCGCCGAGCGGGCCAGATGTGCGGCCCCGTCGCCGATGGTGAGCGACAGGCGCGGGTCGTCGAAGGCATCGCCGCACACCGAGGGCAAGTATTCGCGGGCCGCCGCGATCACCTCGGCATCGAGCTCGACCAATCTCACATGCTCGACGGTACGATGCTTCATGATCTCTTCGATGGCGCCGCCGTCGCCGCCGCCGATCACCAATACCCGCCGCGCCGCGCCATGGGCCAGGAGCGGCACGTGTACAATCATCTCGTGATAGATGTGCTCGTCGTGCTCGGTGGTCTGCACGATATCGTCGAGCATGAGGACGCGACCGAACAATTGGGTCTCGAAGACCGACAGGCGCTGGTGGCCGGTGTCGCGCTCGCAGAGTACGGCATCGGCGCGCAGCCGAAGGGCGAAGCCGTCGTGAAGGCTCTCTTCGAACCAGCGCGTCATACGCCGGCGCCGCGGAGATGCTCGTGGATGCGGGTCTCGGCCGGCGCGAACGCGGACTCGAGGACGGCGAGCGCACGCCGCGGCTCGGCCTCGCCGCACATAAAGAGATCGAGAGCCGCGTATCCGCGCTCGGGCCAGGTGTGGATGGTGATATGCGACTCGGCGAGAACCGCGACGCCGGAAACGCCGCCGCGGTCGGTGAAGCGGTGGATGTGGAGATGGAGGAGTTCGGCGTCCGCGGCCTCGACGCATTGGCGCAGCGTGGTCTCGACGTGCTCGACCTCATCGATGCGGCTCGCGCCGATGAGATCGACGATCAAGTGGGTGCCGGTGTGGCCGACGCCGTCGCGTTCGGCGAAGGCCGATAGAGGATCACCGCGGTCGAGGGCGCTCGTGTCGTCGTGCATCGCCCCGTCCTCCCAACCGTCGGCAATGACCGTCGGGGCGGGGCGCATCCCTCGTCCCCCGGATCCTACGGTCGCCGGGCCGCCCAGGAACGATCCCACGCTACCGATCGCCACAGCAAGGGAAATGTTGTCGCTCCCCTAAGCACCGATGAGGTGGCCATGCGGCAGTGTAACGGACGTCACACCAATGACATTTTTCGGGCTTTTTACGAGTTCTTCATTCCTGCACTTCAACCTAAGATGGTATGTTGGCGCTAACGTATACGCTGACGCATATCATGACGTGAAGCTGTTGTTAGGGTTATTCCTAGATTCATTAGGGCAAACTAGAATATACGACAGGTGATTCGGGCTAGTGCGGTACGCGGGGATCGCGCCGACCACGGAGCGCAACCCAAGGAAGAAAATCCTTGCGGGTACCGGTGGCATCCAGAGACGCGGCAGGGGAAGCGATCCGCCGGCACACGGCGCGATCCCGGGATCTCGCTGATGGCGTGGCGGGGACAATCCCGAGCGATGCGGAGGTGGGAGACTCGTCCCACGGCGGAGCGGCGTCGGAGGTCGAGGAGTGATACCGACAGCTTGTGGAGTTGAGCTCCGACGCCGTCGTCATCCACCGCGACGGCAGGTTCGTCTTCGCCAATCCGGCCGCTGGCAGCCTGTTTGGCCTTGCCGCACCCGACGATCTCCTCGGCAAGAGCGTGACCGAATTCGTCCATTCGAGCGGACGGGCGGCGGCGGCGGACCTTGTGCGGCGTATAGCGCGGGACGAACCGATTCCGCTCGCCGAACACGGTTTCGTCCGCGCCGACGGCGCCGAGTTCCGGGGCGAGATGACGGGGAGGCGGGTAACCTTCGAAGGCGCGCCGGCCGTGCAGTCGGTTGTGCGCGAGGTTGCCGAGCCGAAGCGGGCCGAGGAGGAGCTGGCCGAGGCGCGGTTTGTGCTGCGGGCGCTGAAGCACGGCATGACCGAGGGAATCGCCATCAAGGATGCCGTGGGTCGCTACCGCATGATCAACCAGACCGGCGCCTGGCTGGTCGATAAGACCCCGAATGAGTTCCTGGGAAAGGACACGGAGCCTTTTCCGGCTGACGTCGCGCGCAAGATCGTGGCCGACGATCGCCGGGCGATGGAGACCGGCGAGACGCTGACGGTCGAAGACCTTCACACCGTCGATGGCACGGCGCTGACGCTGCGTACGACAAAGGGTCCGTTCTACGACGACGAGGGGCGGGTCGTGGGGGTGATCGGGGTGACCCACGATGTCACATCCGAAAAGCTCGCCCTGAGGGAGCTTGAGAAATCGCGGAACGAGACCGAGCGCCGGGTCCGCGATCGCCGGGCCGATCTCGCTCGGGCGAACGAGTCGGTGAGACGGGAGACGGCCGAGCGCGAGCGGGCGGAGGGCGCGTTACGGCGGAGCGAGAAGCGGTATCGACATCTCTACAACCGTGCCCCGGCCATGCTGCAATCGTGTGGTCGCGACCACCGGCTAGTGAGTGTCAGCGACCACTGGCTTGAGATCATGGGATACGAGCGCGACGAGGTGATCGGCCGCCATATCGCCGAGTTCGTCACCGAGGAATCGAAAGAGCTCTTCCGAGGAGAATCGCTGCCAGCGCTGCTGCGTACCGGCTTCGCCACTGACGGTCCCCGTCAACTGGTGAAGAAGAACGGCGAAGTCATCGACACCCTGATCTCCACGGTTGCCGAGCACGACGATAGCGGGGAACCGGCGCGGTTCATGTCGGTAATCGTCGATGTCACCGAGCGCGAGCGGGCCGCGGAGGCGTTGCGTGAGAGCGAGGCGCGGGTGCGCGGTGTGTTGGAGAACGTTGCCGATGGCGTGATCGCAATCGACGAAGCTGGGAACATCGAATCCGTCAACCCCGCCGCGGAGGTCATGTTCGGATACCGCGCCGACGAGATGATTGGCCGCAACGTGAGCGAGCTGACGACCGCGGCCGACAAGCACCGCCACGATGAGTACCTGCGACGTTTCCGCGAAACCGGCAAAAGCGCGGTCATTGGGAGCGGAACTCGCGAGGTCGCAGCGCGGCGAAAGGATGGAAGCGTCTTTGAGATGGAGCTTTCGGTCGGCGAGATGCGCTCGGGCGACCGACGCACCTTCATCGGCGCCATGCGCGACATTAGCAAGCGCAAGCGGGCGGAGCGCGCGTTGCACGAGAGCCGGACGCTGCTCGACGCGGTGGTCAACAGCGCGCCGCTGATACTGTGGGCGGTGGATCGCGTGGGCACAGTGACGCTATCGGAAGGCAGAGGCCTCGAAGCCATGGGTCTGCGGTCGGGTGAGTTGGTGGGACAACCAGCGCCCGATTTCGCCGCCGACCGGGCCAACATCGCGCGGGCGCTCGCCGGAGAAGAGTTTTCCGAGGTTATCGAGATGGGCGATACGGTGTTCCACACGTTCTACCGCCCACTTAGGAACCCCGAGGGCAGAGTCGAAGCTGTGATGGGGGTGGACGTCAACATCACCGAGCGCAAGCGCGCCGTCGATGCGTTGGTCGCCACCAAGGAAGAGGCGGAGTTCGCGAACCGGGCCAAGTCAGAGTTCCTCGCCAACACCAGCCACGAGTTGCGGACCCCGCTCAATGCGATCATCGGCTTCGCCGACATGTTGGTCGGTGGCTATGTGGGGAAGCTGGAGGCCAAACAAGCGGAGTATGTTGGGGACATTCGAGAATCGGGTGCGGCGCTGTTGGAGATCATCAACGATATCCTCGATCTCACGAAGATCGAATCGGGCCACGTCCAGCTCAGCGAAGATATCCTTAAGCTCGCCTCGACGGTGGCTTCGGCGGTCCGCCTGATCAGATCCCGCGCGGACGCCGGAGGATTGCGGCTTTCCGCAGATGCTCCCGAGAACCTACCGCTCCTGCGGGCCGACCCCCGGATGGTCAAACGCATTCTCCTGAACCTTCTCACCAACGCGGTGAAGTTCACGCCGCCCGGCGGCGAGGTCACTGTGTCGGCCTCGGTCGGCGTGGACGGTGCCCTGCGGATCGGCGTCCGCGATACCGGGATCGGCATCAGCGCGGAAGACCTGCCACGGGTGATCGAGCCGTTCGGCCAGGTGGACGCGGCGCTGGGCCGACGCAATGAAGGGACCGGCATCGGGCTCTCGCTGGTTCGGACGATGAGCGAGCTGCACGGTGGCACCGTCTCGCTCGACAGCGAGTTGGGCCGCGGCACCACCGCCACGGTACGCTTCCCACCCGAGCGGGTCCTCGACGCGCTACCGCGGCAAGGCTAGCGCGAAGGAATCAAACCCGCCGTCGCTCATTGGGCCGGCCACGAAGGCGGCGAGGAGCAGAATCGAGGTCTCGACGATTTCGTTCGCCGCGCCGAGAAGATCGCCGGTCACGCCGCCGATGCGGCGCCGGCACCAGCGCCCGAACACTCCGGCGATCAGCCAGCCGAGCGCCATCGCCCCGACGCCGGCGGGGCCGGAGACCGCGATGACAACGGCCAGCGCCGAAACGCCGCAGACCGCGAGGTGGTGGGGGCGGGCATGCTCGACGAGGGTTGCCGCGGTTCCGCCCTCGGCGCGGGCGTAGGGCAGCCGCACCGCGAGATCGACCATCGCGGTGCGGGAAACCGCATAGGCGGTCACCAGCCACAGCGCGCCGGCCGGACCGAGGCGGGTGAGCGCCACCCATTTGCAGAGCACGATCGCCACCACGGCGATCACGCCGAAGGCGCCGACACGGGGGTCCTTCATGATTTCCAGGCGGCGCTCGGCGCTCGCGCCGCCGAGCGTGTCGGCCCAGTCGGCGAGCCCGTCGAGGTGCAGGCCGCCGGTTAGCAGCGCGCCGCCGATCACCACCGCGAGCGCGGCGATCTCGGGCCAGCCGCCGATCATGGACGATCCCGCCAGCGCCGATATCCCGTAGAGGACGGCGCCGAGCGCGGCCCCGACGACGGCGAACCAGGGGAGCGTCGCGGACATCGGCTCGACCGCCCGGCCGGGGAGCGGCAGGACGGAAAGGGTCCGCACCGCGCCGAGCAGTCCGCCGAGCGCCGCCGTCACGTCGCCCCGCCGCTCACGCCCGCGGATTCGAAAGTGGCCATCTCGTTGTAGAGCCGTACCGCACCCTCGACGAGCGACATCGCCAACGCCGCGCCGGTGCCTTCGCCAAGCCGCATGCCGAGATCGAGGAGCGGCGTCGCGCCAAAGCGTTCGAAAAAGCGGCGGTGCCCGTTTTCCGCCGAGCAATGGCTGAAATAGAGGTAGTTCTCGACCGTCGGGCAGATCCTGCAGGCGACCAGCGCGCCGGCGCTGGCGATGAAGCCGTCGACCACCGCGGGGATCCTTTGCGCGGTGGCGCCGAGGACCAGGCCGCAGATACCCGCGATCTCCAGTCCGCCGAGGGCGGCAAGGGTGGCGAGCGGGTCGGTCAGACGGTCACGGTTGACGGCCAGGGCCTGCTCGACGACGGCGATCTTGCGCACGAGCGTCGCCTCGTCGATCCCGGTGCCACGGCCCGTCGTCTCCTCGGCGGGGCAGGGCAGAAGGGCCGCGAACAGCGCCGAGGCGGAGGTGGTGTTGGCGATTCCCATGTCGCCGCCGCCCACCATCGTGAACCCCGCAGCCGCGGCTTGTGTGGCGAGCCCGATGCCGGTCTCGACGGCGCGGGCCGCCTCGGACACCTCCATCGCCGGACCCTTGGCGATGTTTGCGGTACCCGGCCTGATCTTCGCGCGGTGCAAGCCGGAGGCGCCCTCGAGGGCGTCGTCCACGCCGATGTCGACGACGCAAACCTCGGCGCCGACGTGGCGTGCGAGCACGCTCACCGCCGCGCCGCCGGCCAGCATGTTGCGGACCATCTGCGGCGTGACCGCCTTGGGATACGCCGATACCCCCTCGGCGGCGACCCCGTGATCGCCGGCGAAGGTGAAGATCTTCTTCTTTCCGAGCCAGGGCTCGGCGGTCGCGGTGATCAGGCAATACCGCAGCGCCACGTCCTCGAGCGCGCCAAGGCTACCCGGAGGCTTGGTGAGATTGTCGAGTCGGCGGCGCACTTCGCGCTCGAGCGTCGCATCGAGCGGGACGATGGCGTCAACCGTCGCTTGGAGCGTGGCGATCTTGCGGCCCTCCTCGGACGGTCATCGGCACCCCGGCCACCATGAGCTCGAGCCGGTCGGCCAGCCGCGCGACGTCCTGGTTCAGTCGGCCGGCGAGGTCGCGAAAGCGCCGCGCCAGCGGGTTATCGGGGACGATCCCCATCCCGACCTCGTTGCTCACGACGATGAGGTCGCAGCGCCGGGTTTCGAGCCCGTGGACAAGCGTCTCGATCTCGGGAAACGCACGATCGGGCGGGGTGCCCCGATGCATCAGATTTCCGAGCCACACCGTGAGGCAGTCGACGATCGCGACCTCGACGTTCGCCGGGAGCGAGTGGAGGGCGCCTGCGAGGTCGATCGGCGCCTCGACGGTGAGGAAGGAATCACCGCGCTCGGCGCGGTGCCTGGCGATGCGCTCACGCATCTCGGCGTCGACGGGCTCGGCCGTGGCGACGAAGGCCTTGGAGCCGTACGGCGCGGCCAAGTCGAGAGCACGGCGGCTCTTGCCGCTTCGCGCGCCGCCGGTGAGAAGGATCAGATTGGGACGCACCATCGGGACCGTAGGAAGGCAAGGTGGCTCCCTTGTGTGGGCGCCTATAGAACCACGTGTGTGGCGCCCGAGCCAGCGCCAGCGGTCCGCCCCGGAGTCGCGACGCCGGGCCCACCCGCCGTGGCCGCGGTTGGCGGCCCCTGGTATGATGGCGTGGCGTTCCGGGACGTCCCGGCGCCTTTCACGGAGGATTCCCATGCAAGCGGCCGATGTCCTGGTTGAGATTCTGCGCGCCGAGGGCGTGCGCCAATGCTTCTACTATCCCTTCAACGCCCTCATCGATCCCATGGCGCGCGCCGGCATGCGGGCTATCTGTGCGCGCCAGGAGCGGGTCGCGGGAAACATGGCGGACGGCGTCTCGCGTTCCACCAACGGGCGCGAGATCGGCGTCGTCGCCGTCCAGGCCTTGGCCGGATCGGAGAACGCATTCGCCGGAATCGCCCACGCTCACACCGACTCGACGCCGATGCTGTTCCTGCCCGGCCACCCCGGCACGAGCCTCATCGGCACCCCCGGCACCTTCGATTCGATGCGCAACTACGCCGGCGCCACCAAGATGGCCGAGAAGGTGCTCTCGGCCCGCGACATGCCGATCAAGCTGCGCCGGGCGTTCACGGCGCTGCGCTCGGGCCGCCCGCAGCCGGTGATGCTCGAACTGCCGGGCGACGTGTGCGCTGCCGAGTTCAAGGGCGAGCTCAACTATTCGCCGGTCGAACGCATGCGCTCGGCCGCCGATTCCGGTGCGGTGCGCGAGACCGCGGAACGCCTGATCGCGGCGCAAGAGCCCTTGATCTGGGCTGGCCACGGCACCCTTTACGCCGAGGCCAGCGACGAGCTTGTCGCCGTGGCCGAGCTGCTGGGCGCGCCGGTAATGACGACGCTTCAGGGCAAGAGCGCTTTCCCCGAGACCCATCCCCTGTCCGCCGGCGTCGGCGCCTATGTGACGACGGCGATGGCGGCGCATTACGTCGCGGCGTCCGATCTTGTGCTGGCGCTTGGCTCCAGCCTCTCGGTGGCATCGTTTACGCCCACC
>CAYUNL010000021.1:0-19467 GCA_964446055.1 uncultured Alphaproteobacteria bacterium
TCTTCCGCAACTTGGCCATCCTGGTGGTCTGGGTCGGCGGCTGGCACCTCCGCCTCTACCGCTTTCGCGGTCAGCAAAGCGCCTACAAGTTCAACCCCAAGTGGCCGGGCGCGAAGGACCCGACCTTCCTCTGGGGCTCACAGCTCCGCGACAATGTCTTCTGGACTCTGACCAGCGCCTGCCTGGTGTGGACCGCCTACGAGGCGGTTTCGATGTGGGCCTACGCCAACGGCTTCATGCCCTTCGTCGACTGGCGCACCGAGCCGGTCTATTTTACGGCATTGATGCTGACCGTGCCGTTCTGGCGCGAGGTCCATTTCTACATCGTCCACCGGGCGATCCACTGGCGGCCGCTTTACCGCACCATCCACTACCTCCACCACAAGAACGTCAACATCGGCCCCTGGTCGGGCATGGCGATGCACCCCGTCGAGCACGTGCTGTACTTCAGCGTGGTGGTGCTCTACTGGCTCGTGCCCTCGCACCCCCTGCACGTCATCTTCACCCTGCAGCACACCGCCCTGGCCCCCGCCGTCGGCCACGCCGGCTTCGAGAAATTCACCCTCAAGGGCAAAGCGGTGCTGCCCACCGGCGGGTTCTTCCACTACCTCCACCACCGCTACTTCGAGTGCAACTACGGCGGCCCCGCCGCGCCCCTCGACCGCTGGCTTGGCACCTTCCACGACGGCTCGCCGGAAACGCAAGAGAAGATGCAGGAGAAATGGCGCAAGGGCCGCCGCAGCTACGGCTCCTTCGACGCGCCCATCCCCGCCGACGATTGACGTGGCCTAGCCGGAGCGTTCGGTCAGTTTTGTATGGCCGGAGGTACGGACCTAGGGGTATTGATACCGCCGCGATCAAGGCTATGTGTTAGCCGTGCGATAGACCCCAATCGACAGGAGGCTGCAATGCCCGCAAAGCTCACGAGGCTGATCATTCTTGTTGGCGCCCTAGGCATGTTCGCCGGGCCGCTCGCGACGTCCTCGTGGGCAGCGGACCTGGCGCCAGAGGCTTTTTACGGGCGCTATAGCGGCGCCGGCATTTCTCAAAATCCCCTGGTCGGCGACTTCGGCTACGCCAATCGCGACATGGACGTCGAGATCGGCGCGCACGGAGACGGATTCTTTGTCGAATGGACCACCGTGATCTACGACTTTACGGCCGATGAACCGCGGCGCAGGGCCGCGCGGCTTGACTTCGTGCCGAGCGCTCGCGCCGGGGTTTTCGTGGTCGCGGCCTCACCCGCCGGACCCGCGGAGCAGCTGGCCTGGGCCTCGATCAACGAGGACACGTTGACCGTGTCCATCCTGGCCATCCTCGAGGGTGGCTCCTACTCCGTCCAGACCTATCACCGGAGCCTAACCGAGGGCGGGCTGTCGCTCTACTTCGTCGGCGATCGCGACGGACAAACGACCCGCGTGGTTACCGCGTTCCTGCACAAGGAAGGCGGCTGAACCGGCCTCGCGCGGCGCCTGCGCCCAATCTTGCGCGGCTACTGCACCGCCGCCAGCTCGGGCAGCTGCTGCTCGATGTGATAGTCCCGGTCGCGCTGCTGGCGCACGAACACCGGCACCATCTCGCGCCACGCCGCCCACACTCCGACGACCGTGGGCGGCATCTCGGCGGCCACGACCTCGTGGATCTTGGGCATCGCGTGAAACGGGACCGAGGGGAACAGGTGATGCTCGATGTGGTAGTTCATGTTCCAGTATAGGTAACGCAGCACCGGATTCATAAGGACGGTGCGGCTGTTGCGGCGATGGTCCCGGACATCGACCGCCAGGCCGCTGTCTTGGGCCTTGGCCAGCAGCTCGTGGAGCCAGGCGCCGTACATGCGCGGGAAGAACAGCAGCAGCAACGGCAGCCAACTCCACGACGCGATGGCCCAGGCGAAGACCGCCGCGTAGGCCGCGAACAGCACCCGCGAGTTCCAGATCATCCGCCGGTACTCGGCCTCGGGCACGTACTCCCGCGCGCCCTTCGAGATGATGCCGAAGGTGTGCAGGACGATCGCGCTCAGGAACTCGAAAGCGAAGGGCAGGCGAACGAAGTCCGCGGCGAGCTTCCAGAGGTTCGCGGGCCGCGGCAGGTCGATCTCGGGATCGCGCCCGGTGATCAGCGTGTGGGTGTGGTGTAGCGCGTGCATCGAGCGGCTGTACACCGGCTCGCGGTAGGAAATGAAGGCGGCGATCCAAAACACCGCCTCGTTGAGCCAGCGGCTGCGGAACGGCGTCCCGTGTGCGCACTCGTGCGCCGGCACCTCGCAGAACGCATAGAGCGTGCCGTAAAGCAGAAACGCCGGAACCGCCCACCACGTGCCCCACGACCAATAAGCCAATGCGCCGGTCCCGACCACCAGCGCCAGGTACGAGCCGAAGTATGCCAGCCCCGGGCGATCGCTCCGCCGCGACAGCGACTTCAGCGTCTTGCGATCGATCGCGCAGCGGTACCACTCGTTCTCGGCGTACTGGAACTCCATCGCCCCATCTCCAGTGCTCACAGCACTCATCGCGCTCACCTCGCTAGAGTCCCGAGCGGCCGCCATCGACGAAGTAACAATGGCTCGTGCAGCCGCTCGAATCGTCGGCGGTCAGGAACAATACCATACGCGATACCTCAGCCGGGGACAGATCGTGTTTCAGGCACTGGGCTTCCAGGTTGTTCGCCTGAGCCTCCGGCGTAACCCACAAGTCAAGCTGGCGCTCGGTCATGATCCAGCCCGGCGCCACGCTGTTGACGCGGATCTTGTCGGGCCCGAGTTCGCGCGCCATCACCCGGGTCAGGCCCTCGATCGCCGCCTTGGCGGCGGCGTACGCGGGGAAGATCGAGTCCTTGATCATCCAGCCGATCGAGCCCAGGTTGACGATCGCCCCGCCGCCCGCCGCCTTCATCCCCGGCGCCACCGCCTGGATGGCGAAGAACTGGTGGCGCAGGTTGACGGCCATGCGTTCGTCCCAATATTCCGGGCTCACCTCCTGGCTCTTGTGGCGGTCGTCGCTGGCGGCGTTGTTGACCAAGCCGGTGATTGGCCCGAACGCGGCGGCGGTGTCCTCGATCGCCGCCTTCAGCGCGTCCACGTCCCGCACGTCGCATTGGATGAACCGCGCCTCGCCGCGGCCCTCTTTCGCGCACGCCGCTGTCACCTTGTCGGCCGCGGCCTCATTGCGTCCAACAAAGCCCACGCGGGCGCCCTGGGCGGCGAACTGGCGCACGATATCGGCGCCGATGCCCGATGAGCCGCCGCTCACGAACACCGACTTGCCCTCCAGGCTAGGGTATCCCGCGTATCCGTCCATGACCCGCTCTCCGCTGGGTCGCCTCAATAACACACCGCGGCGCGCGGACGTGATAAATATTGGCACCCCATTGAACGAAAGGAGGCACGCCATGAAGATCGGCCTGATGACCGAGAGCCTGGGCGACATGCCCTTCGAGGCAATGCTCGCAACGTGCGCCGAGATGGGCATCGAATCGGTCGAGTTCGGCACCGGCAACTGGCTCCCCCCACGCTTCATCGACCTCGACGGTCTGATCGAAAGCGCGCCTGCACGCCGCGAATTCCTGGCCAAGATCGCCGATCACGGCCTCGATGTCTGCGCCCTCGCCTGCCACGGCAATCCGCTCGCGCCCGGTGACGCGGGCAAGCGCCACGACGCCGTGGTGCGCAAGACTTTCGAGCTTGCCAGCCTCTTGGGCCTGGACCGGGTGGTGACGACCTCGGGCCTGCCTGCCGCGCCCGGCGATTCGGCGCCCAACTGGATCACCCATACCTGGCCGCCCGAGGGCCCCAAGATCCTCGAGTATCAGTGGAACGAGGTGGCAATCCCCTATTGGCGCGACGTGGCGGCCTTCGCCGCCAACCACGGCATCCGCAAGATCGCCTTCGAGATCCTGTTCAACACGCTGGTCTACAACACCGCCGCCGTCTTGAAGCTCCGCGAGGCGGTGGGCGAGGCGATCGGCGCCAACATGGACCCCAGCCACATGATGGCGATGGGCGGCGAGCCCTTGACCGCGATACCCCGCCTCGCCGGCGCCATCCATCACGTGCACGCCAAAGACAGCCGCATCGATCCCGCGAACGCCGGCCCCAACACGCTGATCGAGGTGAAGGCGGACAATCGCGTGACCGAGCGCGCCTGGAGCTACGTGACCTTGGGCTACGGTCACGGCGAGGCATGGTGGCGCGAGTTCGTCTTCCTCTTGCGCGCCGCGGGCTACGACGACGTTCTCTCGATCGAGCACGAGGACCATCTGATCAACCGGCTGGAGGGGGTGCGGAAGTCGGTCGATCTCCTGGAGAAGGTCATATTGCGCGAGCCGTCGAGCTACGGAACGCCCGATATCGTTTGAGTTGCCGGCCTCGCGCCGGCCGCGCCTTTACTCCTGCGCGATGCCGAGCTCGCGCTCGATATTGCCAAGCCGCGAATCGAGCGTGGCGACCAGCCGGTCCAAGCGTCCCGCCAAGTCCTCGAGGCGAATGCTCAGCTCGCCGATCTCGGTTTCCACCTCGAGCATTACCTCCCGCGCCTGGTCGCGCATGCGCGCCTCGTTCCTCTCCCGTGTCGCCGCGATCGCCGCGCGCTCGTCAAGCACGCCTTCCATGATCAGGCGCGCCTCTTCGGCCTTGGCGCCATCGGGATCGAGCTCGACCGAGCGGCGGTAGTGGGCGACCGCTTCGGCGTACTCGCCGAGGCTGCGCAAGGACTCGGCAAGGTAGAAATGGGCCTCGGCGTTTTCGGAATCGAGCTCCAGCCCTTCGCCCAGCATCTTCACCGCCGCCGCGTGAAGGCCGCGGTTGTGGTATTGGAAGCCCATGCGGAACTTGCCCCGTGCCGTCGCTTCCTGCGCATAGGCCTCGCCCGCGCGCCATTCCCCCTCGGGCCCGGGCGCGAACGCCAGCGTCAGCGCTAGCGCGGTAGCCACGACCGCCCCGCGCGGCCACGCTCTCCCGATTCGCCTCATGCCCGCCTCCCCCTCATGCCCGCCTCCCCATGTGTGCTCGCGCACGCGATTCTACTGCCGCCCTAATTCCCCGTCAAAACGCCGACGCCACGATCCGTGCTACCATCGGACACCCGAACGTCGTGCGGGGAACGCCATGGACGAAACCCACGCCAAGTTCTCGGTCGGCCAGCTCGTGCGCCACCGCCGATTCGACTACCGCGGCGTAATCTTCGACGTTGATCCGGCCTTTCAGGGCACCGAGGAGTGGTACGAGGCGGTCGCCCGCTCGCGTCCACCCAAGGACCGGCCGTGGTATCACGTGCTGCCCGACGACTCGCTCCACTCGACCTACGTCGCCGAGCGCCATCTCGTGCCTGACGAGAGCGCCGAGCCGATCCGCCATCCCGCGCTCGATCAGTTCTTCGCCGCGCTTCAGGGCGGTCGCTACGTGGTCAAGACCGCGGACCATTGAGCCCGCGCCCCAAGCCCTCCCGCGCCCGCGACCTCGAGATCCTCGGCCGCGACAACCCCTTCCGCGGCTTCTTTGGCATCGAGCGCTACCGCTTGCGCCACCGCCTGTTCGCTGGCGGCTGGAGCGAGGAGATAGCCCGTGAGGTGTTCATCCACGGCCCCACGGTCGCCGTCTTGCCCTACGACCCGGCACGCGATTCGGTGGTCATGATCGAGCAGCTCCGCGCCGGCCCAATCGGCCACGGCCGCGAACCCTGGCTGCTCGAGGTCATCGCCGGCTTCATCGAACCCGGCGAGGCGCCCGAGGCCGTGGCCCACCGCGAGGCCCGTGAAGAAGCCGGCATCACCCTAGCCGAGCTCGAAACCATCGCCGCATACTACCCGAGTCCAGGCAGCTCAACGGAATACCTGACCCTTTACTGCGCCCGCGTCGATGCAGTGGGCGCCGGCGGCATTCACGGCCACCGCGACGAAGGTGAAGACATCCGCGTTGCCGTCCTCCCCTACCCCGCCGCGCGCAACGCGCTCCGCGCCGGTGAGATCGAATCTAGTCCCAGCATCATCGCCCTCCAGTGGCTCGCCCTGAACCGCCGCCGACTACGCAAGAAGTGGCGCCCCCGGGCAGACTAGGCCATGCGCGCGGATCGTCGACCGAAAAGGTGCCGCCGCGAAGGAAGAGAACCGCCAAAAACCGGTTATGATGGTGCCCCATGAAGAATGTACTTCCCAGTGTCTGCCCGCTCGATTGCCCCGACACCTGCTCGCTCGAGGTGACGGTCGAGGACGGTCGTGTGATCAAGGTGCGGGGTTCGGCGGCGAACCCTCTGACCGCGGGCGTGCTCTGCAACAAGGTCACCCACCACTACCCTGAATCCGTCCACGGCGAGAACCGGCTCCGCCATCCCCTGCGCCGCACTGGTGGCCGCGGCGAGGGTCGGTTCGAGCGCATCTCGTGGGATCAGGCGATCGAGACCATCCACGCCAAGTTCACCGCGATCATCGCCGAACACGGGCCCGAGGCCATCGTTCCGCTCAACTATGCCGGCCCCCACGGCATGCTGGCGGCCGCCTCTATGGACCTACGCTTCTTCCACCGGCTGGGCGCCTCGAAGCTTCACCGGACCTCGCTCTGCGGCGGTATCCGCGCCGAGGCCTGGCTCGGCACCTTCGGTCCGGTTCCCGGGCTAGCGCCCCAGCAGATCGAACATTCCGAGCTGATCGTGGTGTGGGGAAACAACGTGACGGTCACCAACCTGCACCTCATGCCGCTGATCAACCGGGCGAAGCGGGCCAACGGGGCGCGGGTCGTGGTCATCGACCCCAAGCGCATCAAGCTCGCCGAACAGGCCGACCTCCACCTCGCGCCGCACCCCGGCACCGATGTTGCGCTGGCCTTCGCCGTGGCCTGCGAGATCGAGCGCATCGGCGGTCTCGACCACGACTTCATCGCCCGCCACGTCCACGGCTTCGAGCCCTTCATGGCCGAGGCACGGGCCTACCCGCCCGAGCGCGCCGCGCAGGTGTGCGGCGTGCCGCCCCAGGCCATCCGCGCCTTCGCCGCCGCCTACAGCCAATCCTCGCCCGCCGCCATCGCCATCGGCAACGGGCTCGAGCGCAACCGCAACGGCGGCAGCGGCATCCGCGCGATCTTCGCCCTGCCCGCGCTGGCCGGAAAGTTCGGCCGGCCCGGCGGCGGTCTGGTGATGGGCGCGGGGCACGCCTTCCCCAAGACGCCCGCGAGGCTCGCCCGCCCCGAACTCGCGCCCCAAGGCACGCGCACCCTCGACATCCTCGACCTCGGCCGCCACCTTGCCGAGGACGATATCGAGCCGCCGGTACGCGGGCTCTTCATCTACAACCACAACCCGGCCGTGGTGCACCCCGAGCAAAACCGGCTGCGCCGCGCCTTGCTGCGCGAGGACGTGTTCATCGTCGGCGCCGAGGTGGCGATGACCGATTCGATGGCCTATTGCGACATCGTGTTGCCCGCCTGCAGCCACTTCGAGCACGACGATATCTTCGCGGCCTACGGCCACCACTACCTGCAGCGGGCCGAGGCGGTGATCCCGCGCTTCGCTGAGGCGCTTCCCAACACCGAGGTCTTCCGCCGCCTGGCCGCGCGCTTTGGCTTCGACGACCCGGCGTTCGCGGCCTCGGACCCCGAGTTGATGGACGAGGCCTTCGATGCCACGGACCCGCGCCTGAACGGCGCCCGTCCCAGCGCGCTCGCGCCTGGCACCGCCCTGCCGATGCACTTCGACGGCGCCGAGGCGGTGCTGTTCCACAACCTCGTGCCGGCCACCGCCTCGGGCAAGGTCGAGCTCGCCTCCTCCTACCTGGCCGAGCGCCACGGCGAGCCGCTGCCCGCCTTCCGGCCGCTCGAGGCGAACTATCCGCTAAGCTTGATCACCCCGGCCTCCGACAAACGAATCACCTCGACCTTCGGTGGCCTCGACCCGAGTGCGGCGGCGCCACCCTTGGAGATGCACCCCGACGACGCGGCCGCCCGCGGGCTCGAAACCGGACAATGGGTCAGGGTGTGGAACGATCGTGGCGAGGTCCGCCTGCGCCTGGAGATCACCGAGGCCGTGCGTCCGGGCTGCGTCTATAGCGACAAGGGCGCGTGGTTCCGCACCGCCGAGGGTGGCCAGACCGTCAGTGCGCTGGCACCGGCAACCAAGTCCGACCTCGGAGGCGCCTGCTTCAACGATACCCGGGTCGAGGCCGCCGCCGCAGCGACCTAGGCGATCGTTCAGTCGCGTGGTTCTGCGGAGTTCTGATCCTCCGTCGAAACCGTTGCTCCCGCCGCACCTTCGGTTTCGGGTGCATCTCCGGCCTCTCCGGCTTCGGCCTCGGCGGACTTTGCCTTTCGGGCCGCCACCTTGTCGGCTCGCGCCTGTAGCCGTTCGGCCTTTTTCGTCGCCTTGTTTCTCTCGCGCTGGGAGCGCTCGAATCTATAGTTGGGTTTGCGTGGCATCGCTGGCCTCTCTGGTTCGCCGCTGCAGCGAAGTGGCGCTCCGGCCACAACGCTGGTGGAGAACCCTGTGATCATACATCTCCTCGCGCCTCATGGCTCTAGGCGGCGCGCCGATCGAATCGGCGCGACCGCCGGCGCCGTTTCCGCGTGGCCGCCAACGGCCGCCCCGCGGCGCCCTTGCGCTCTTTGGTGGGCGGGGCCACGGCTTCGGCCGGCGCCTCGCCGACGACCCGCAGCGAGCTCTTGATCAGCCGCTCGATCGAGCGCAGCTGCCCTTGTTCGCTGGCATCGCAGAACGAGATCGCGACGCCCGCGGCACCGGCGCGCGCGGTACGGCCAATGCGGTGGACGTAGCACTCGGGCTCGTTGGGCAGTTCGTAATTGATGACGTGGCTCACGTCATCGACGTCGAGCCCGCGCGAGGCGATGTCGGTGGCGACCAGCACCCGCGCCCGGCCAGCGCGGAAATTCTCGAGCGCGCGTTGTCGGGCGTTCTGCGATTTGTTGCCGTGCAGCGCCTGGGCGCTGACCCCGTCCCGGGTCAGCCGCTTGACGACCTGATCGGCGCCGCGCTTGGTGCGGGTGAAGACCAGGACCCGCTGCATGTCCGGCGCGCCGAGAAGCTTGGTCAGTAGGTCGCGCTTGGCGGCCTTGGCAAGGTGATGGACGTGCTGCTCGACACCGTCCACCGCGACCGTCTTGGCCGCGATCTCGACCCGTTCGGGCTCGAACAGCACCTCGCCGGCCAGTTTGGCGACCTCGGCCGGCATGGTCGCGGAAAACAGCAGTGTTTGCCGCTCTTCAGGCAGCATCGCTACGATCTTCCGCACGTCCTTGATGAAGCCCATGTCGAACATCCGGTCGGCCTCGTCGATGATCAGATACTCGCAGCGGCCCAAATCGGCGCGGCCCTGGTTCACCAGATCGAGAAGCCGGCCCGGGGTGGCGACTAGAATATCGACGCCGCGGCGCAATGCCGCGACCTGCGGGCCCTGCGACACCCCTCCCATGATGACGGCTTGGCGCATCGAAAAGTGCCGGCCGTAGGTCTCGAAGCTGGCCGAAATCTGCAGCGCCAGTTCGCGCGTGGGCGCCAGGATCAGCGCCCGGGTCGTACGCGGCGCGGCCTTGATGCCGTCCTCGTCGAGGTTTTGCAGAAGCGGGAGCGCGAAGGCCGCCGTCTTGCCGGTGCCGGTCTGGGCGATGCCCAAGAGATCGAGACCGTCGAGCAAAAGCGGAATGGAGCGTTGTTGGATCGGGGTGGGTTGGGTGTAACGCGCGTCTTCAAGCGCACGCAAAAGCCGCTCGGTAAGCCCGAGTTCGGCGAAAGCTGAAATACTCACTAGACAATTATTCCTTGCTGCGGCGCCCCGGCGCGCGCGTCCGCGCGCGACAGGCCTTGGCCGCGTTCTTGATCCACGCGCACTTGGAACAAACGGGTTTGGATTATGAAAATCCCGCGACAATAACGTCCATGAATCCGGGACGAATCGCGCGATCGCGAGAACTTCCACCCCCCACATGGCCCCCGCGCGCCGGAATGTCAACCCATCTGGCGAAAATCCGCCAAAGTGGCTAGACAAGGCGACCGACTCATTCGACGTGCAGGCCGATGCGGAGATCAAGCGCGCGTGCCACCCAGAGACCGCCCTCGTGAAGGCGCCGCCCGCATCGCCGCCCGTGGCCGCCGATCGAGTTGGACTCGGGATCGCCAGCATGCTGGCGGCGGTCTTTCTCGACTCCATCGTCGATGCCTCGGCCAAATGGCTCGGCCAGACCTATGCGCCGGTTCAGATCGTCTTCTTGGTCGAGCTCTTCGCGCTGGTTCCGATTTCCGTCTTTGTCTGGCGCAGTGGCGGCTTGGTGGCGCTCAGGACGCGGCGCCCCTTCGCGCACGCGCTTCGCGGCAGCCTGTTGTTCGCAAGCATGCTCCTGTTCTACATGGGCCTGCGCGGTCTGCCACTCGCCGAGGCGATCGCGGTCAGCTTCACCACGCCCTTGTTCATCACGGCGCTTTCGCGCCCGCTCCTGGGCGAGGCGGTCGGGGTGCGGCGCTGGGCGGCGGTCGTCATCGGCTTCCTGGGCGCGCTCATCATGGTGCGGCCGGGCACCGAGGCCTTCCGCCCCGACGCCCTGTTGGTCCTGACCTCGGCGTTTTGCTTTGCGCTCGCCACGCTGCTCACGCGACGGCTGACGCGTACCGAAACCGATGTCGCCCTGGTGAGTTACACCACGGTGATTACCGGCCTCGCCAGTCTGCCCTTCGCGATTCCCGCCTGGCAAGCGCCGTCCACCGGCGACCTCGGGCTGTTTGCGCTGGCCGGCATCGCCGGCGGCGCCGCCGCCTACCTCTTGGTCATCGCTTACCGAAATGCGCCGGCCGCCGTCGTCGCCCCGTTCGACTATTCCTCGATAATCTGGGCCTCGGTCTTCGGCTGGATCGTGTGGCGGGAATCACCCGAGCCGGCGGTCTGGATCGGCGCCGCCATTGTCGCTGGCGCCGGCGCCTACATCACGCGCCGCGAAATGGCACTCGGCAGGAATGCGCGCGCGGCCGCAACCGCGTCGAAAGCCACCGCCCCAATCATGCCCGATGAGCGGCCGTGACCGAGCTCCCTTGTCCCGGTCCGCGCGGATGAAGGCGCCGCCCGCACCGGCGCCCGTGGCTGCCGATCGAGTTGGACTCGGGATCGGCAGCGTCGCGGCAGCGGTCTCTCTCTTTTCTATCGTGGACGCCACCGCCAAGTGGCTCGGCCAGGCCTATGAGCCGGCTCAGATCGTCTTCTTCCAGGCTCTCTTCGGGCTGATTCCCATCGCCGTGTTCGTCTGGCGGAGTGGCGGCCTTTCGTCGCTGCGGACACGGCGCCCCTTCGCGCAGTTGCTTCGCGGCATCTTGTTGTTTGCAACGATACTATTGTTCTTCACGGCCTTGCGCGGCCTGCCGCTCGCCGAGGCGATTGCGGTCACCTTCACCGCTCCCCTGTTCGTGACCGCGCTTGCGGGCCCGCTGCTGGGCGAGGCCGTCGGCGTGCGGCGTTGGGCCGCGGTCGTCGTCGGGTTGGTGGGCGCGCTCATCATGGTGCGGCCGGGGACCGAGGCCTTCCGGCCGGAAGCCCTCCTGGTCATGGCCTCGGCGCTCCTGTTCGCGCTCGCCATGCTGCTCACGCGACGGCTGACACGAACCGAAACCAACGTCGCCCTAATGACCTACACGACGTTGATCACCGGCCTTGCTAGCCTGCCCTTGGCGGTCCTCGTTTGGCAGGCGCCGTCCAGCGGCGAGCTTGGCCTTTTTGCGCTGGTAGGCATCGGGGGCGCCAGCGGCAATTACCTCTTGGTGCTCGCCTACCAAAACGCGCCGGCCGCCGTCGTCGCCCCGTTCGACTACACCAAGCTGATCTGGGCCTCGATCTTCGGCTGGCTGCTGTGGCGCGACTCGCCCGAGCCGGCGGTCTGGATCGGCGCCGCCATCGTCGCCGGCGCCGGCGTCTACATCACGCGCCGCGAAATGGCGCTCGGCCGAGGTGCCCGCGAGGCCGCAACCCGATTCGAAAACCACACCCCCAATGATGCCCGATGAGCGGCCGTGACCGAGCTTCCTTGCCCCAGGCCGCGCCGATGAAGGCGCCGCCCGCATCGGCGCCCGTTGCCGCCGATCGAATCGGACTCGGGATCGGCAGCTACCTGGCGGCAGTCTTCATCTTCTCGATCGTCGACGCCGCCACCAAATGGCTCGGCCAGACCTTTGACCCGGTGCAAATCGTCTTCTTGCGCCAAGCCTTCGCGCTGATTCCCGTCGCCGTGTTCGTCTGGCGGAGTGGCGGCCTTGCGGCGCTCAGGACACGGCGTCCCTTCGCCCACCTGCTGCGCGGCAGCCTGATGTTTGCGACCATGCTGCTGTTTCTCATGGCCTTGCGCGGCCTGCCGCTCGCCGAGGCGGTTGCCGTCGCTTTCACCGCGCCGCTCTTCATCACCGCGCTCTCGGGCCCGCTCTTGGGCGAGTCTGTCGGGCCGCGGCGCTGGGCCGCGGTTATCATTGGCTTCCTGGGCGCCCTTATCATGGTCCGGCCCGGCACCGAGGCCTTCCGCCCCGAAGCCCTCTTGGCCCTGGCCTCGGCGCTCATCTTCGCGCTCGCCATGCTGCTCACGCGGCGGTTGACGCGCACCGAAACCAGCGTCGCCGTCGTGACCCACACGACGCTGATCGGATGCCTTGTTAGTCTGCCCTTCGCGATTCTCGCTTGGCAGGCGCCCTCCCCCGGCGAGCTTGGCCTCTTTGCGCTGGTCGGCATCGGCGGTGGCAGCGCCGCCTACCTCCTGGTGATCGGGTACCGCAACGCACCGGCGGCGGTCGTCGCCCCGTTCTATTATTCCTCGCTGATCTGGGTCTCGATCTTGGGCTGGATGCTGTGGCGGGACGCACCCGAGCCGGCGGTTTGGATCGGCGCCGCCATCGTCGCGGCGGCCGGCATCTACATCACGCGCCGCGAAATGGCGCTGGGCCGGCGTGCCCGAGAGGCTGCGGTGGCTTGGAAAACCTAGCCCGCCCCCTCCCAAATGTTGTGGCCAACGTCCAAGCCCAGGTCACAAACCGCTTTACCCCGAAGGCCAAACCTGCGATCCATCCCGCCAACGACCCCCTCGAAAACTGCGAAGAAATCATGACCAAAGCGAAGGCCCGCCAGCGGGCGAAGGCGAAAGCGGCGGAGAAAGCCAAAAAGCGAAAAGCCAGCGCCGAGCGACCCGACCAAGGAATCCGGCCCGGTCAGTTCGACCCGGGATCAAGCTCCATAAAAAGCCCACACCAGAACGTCGACGCCAGGAACCTCGGCGGCGCCAAACGCGGCGCCGCCCGCTCGAGGTAGGCCGCCCCACTGGGGCCCAAGCGGCGCAGAGCGGTGCCGTGAATGTCAGCGCGGACCGCCTAACGTGGATCAAAGTGCCGTACGCCGGAGCCCGGCAACGTCTCAACGGTGGTTCCCTTCCCTCACCGAAGATCCAGCGAAACTGTGCTCAGATGGACAAGCCCAAGATCGCCGGCCAGCCTGTGAGCTGGGGCATCAACTACCTGCCAGGCTGGGGTGTCCAGCTCTCCGCGGCCACCGTGCTCGACGAGATGCGACAACTGGGGATCGTCGCTACGGAGTACCAGCCGGGTCTCTTCCCGCCGGACGCAGAACGCGCGAGGGAGTTGCTTTCGGAGTATGGAGTCCGGGCAATTGCCGGGTGGGTTCCGACCTATCTTTACGGCGATGATCTCCAGGGGTCCTTGGAAGCGATCGGGCCAAGCCTCGCCTTTCTCAAGGAGCTAGGGGCGGACATCGCCACAGTCGGTGCCATTGGGCCGCAGCAGGAGTTCGAGAAGCGCCTCGAACTCTCCCCAGCGGAGTGGGACCGCATGTATGCCGGATTGAATCGCCTTGATGCACTGTGCAGGGAGTATCGACTGACGGCGGCGCTGCACCCCCACGTCGGAACGGCCGTCGAGACCCCTTCGGACATCGCCAAGGTGCAACAGAACACGCGCATGGGATTTTGCTACGACTCGGGCCATATCTTCTGCGGCGGCGGTGATCCCGTGGAAATGTATGAACAGCTTCGGGACCGAATCGTTCATGTTCACCTGAAGGACGTGAACTTGGCAGTCGCCAAAGGACTACGGCGGCGAACCACAACCTGGGCTCAGGCGGTAGGCGACGGTGCCTTCCCGCCACTCGGCGAAGGTGACCTGAATCTGAAACGCGTCGCGGCGTCCCTCGCCGCCTCCGAATACCGCGGCTGGTACGTGATCGAGCAAGACGTGCGGCTCGGCCCGGAACAGGCGGACCAGCCAACCCGAAACATGAAGACCAGCATGGCCTATCTCGACGCGGTCTTGAGCCGAGCCAGAGCGTAGTCGGAGCAGTGCCGTGAATGTCGGTGCGGCCCCCCTAACGTGGATCAATGCGCCGTACGCCGGAGCCCGGCAACGTCTCAATAGTGGTTCCATTCTCGGGTGCGGTGACCGTGCAGATTGGCAATTGTCCGGACTCCTGGGGCGTCTGGTTTCCGAGCGATCCCAAGCAGCCGTCGTGGCAACGCTACCTCGATGAGGTGGCATCGGCGGGCTTCCAGTGGACCGAACTCGGCCCCTTCGGCTACCTGCCCACGGACACCGAGACGGTTCGAAGCGAACTTGCCCGCCGCTCGCTCAAGCTTGTCGGCATCACGATAACGCTGCCGCTCGAGGAGCCCGGCGTCGACGAAGAGATCGAACGACGGCTGACGCCGATATGCACCCTTGTCAGAGATCTCGGAGCCAGGTTCATCGTCCTTTTTGGCGACTTCTACGACGAGTTTGGAACCAGCAACCTGAGGAAGCCAAGGCGGCTGGACGATGAAGCCTGGCGACGGCTCGTGGAAAGGACCATCAACGTCGGCCGCTATGTACGCGGATTCGGCCTACGGCTTGCCTTCCATCCGCACGCCGGAACGCATGTCGAGTATGAGGACCAGATCGAGACGCTGATGTCCGAGACCGACAGCGACGTTGTTGGGCTTTGCTTCGACACCGGCCATCATGCCTATTGCGGTGGTGATGTGGTTGGCTTCATGGCGAAGCACCACGCGCGGATAGATTACTTGCATCTGAAGAACATCACCGCTGCCTCGGTCGCCCAGGCGAATGACGAAGGAATGAATTGGTTTATTGCCACCGGCAAAGGTGCCTGTACCTGTCTCGATGAAGGCGTTATCGATTTCACCGAGGTGAAGCGGGTAATCGACGAGAAGAAGATCAGCGTGCCGGTGGTCGTGGAGCAGGACATCTACCCGGCGCCACCGGGCAAGGCGCTTGAGTTCGCCCGCAGGAATCGCGCGGTGCTGCGTGCCCTGAACTTCGGATAGCCACCCCGAGTGTCGCCGCATCGCTGAAAGATTCCCGCCGATGCCGGACTTCTGCGTTTTGAAAGTAAGTAGGAGGAGACGATGGCCGAGCTTCGTATCGGGATGGTGGGCGCAGGATGGATGGGCCGGGCGCACGCCACGGCGTACAAGAACGTGCCGCTGGTGTTCGGCAATGAGCCGGCGGTACCGGTCCTGGAGATGGTCGCCGACATCGACGCCAAGCGCGCCGAGGAAAGCGCCGAGGGCCTGGGCTTTCGCCGCTGGACCGCCGACTGGCGGGAGCTGGTGAACGACCCCGACATCGATGCCGTCGACATCACCGCCACCAACGACGTGCATGCCGAGATCGCGATCGCCACGGCCCAGGCGGGAAAGCCGGTCTACTGCGAAAAGCCGATCGCCATGAACGCGCCGCAGGGCCGCGAAATGGTCGAGGTGGCCGAGGCCGCCGGGGTGACGACGCTGGTGGGTTTCAACTTTCTGAAGATTCCCTCGGTGGGGTATGCTCGCGACCTCGTGCGGGCCGGCGAGCTCGGCGAGATCACGCTCTTCCGCGGCACCTTCGATATGGACTTCATGACCGATCCCGGCATCCCCTTTAACTGGCGTCACGACCGCGCGCTCGCGGGCTCCGGCGCGCTCGGTGACACGGCCTCGCACGTCCTTGGTTTCTCGCAGTTCCTGGTCGGCGACGTGGCCGAGGTCTGCGGCGCGATGGGGACCTTCATCAAGGAACGGCCCATCGCCGCCGGTGGCACGGGCCACAGCGCGCGGGCCGCGGCCGAGGCCCCGATGCGCGAGGTCGAGAACGAGGACACCGTACTGTTCATGGCACGCTTCGCGAACGGCGCCATGGGGATGTTCGAATCGACCCGCGTGGGCACCGGGCGAAAGGTCTGGCTCACCTTCGAGATTCAAGGCTCCAAGGGGGCGCTCTTTTTTACCGTCGAGCGCATGAACGAGCTGGAGTTGTATCGCCACACCGATCCGGCGATCGAGCGCGGCTACAAGACGGTCCTCACCAACCCCGAGCAGCCCTGGTACGGATCCTTTCATCCCCTCGCCGGCATCGAGCTCGGATACAACGACCAGAAGGTGATCGAGGCCCGGGCGCTCATCGAAGCCGTGGACGCGGGCAAGCCGGCCGAGCCCGATTTCCGCTTCGGCTACAAGGTCCTGCAGGTCGTCGACGCGGTCATAAAGTCGGTTGACGAGCGCCGCTGGGTAGGCACCGACGAGGTCGGCTAGAGCCGCCGGTGAGGAAACGGAATGCGCACACCGCGCGCCATCGGCCACGTCGGCATCGTCTTTGCCGAGGTTCGCCATGGCCTGCGAGACCTCGCGGATCTCGTCATCGTCCATCTTGGCGAACAGCTAACGATCGGGCCCGAGGGGCCCATCGCCGCCTGAAGCCGTTCACGCTTAAATAGCCCGGCCAACAGCGCGGGCGGCGGTCGCAGAAGACGACGGCGAACTGGGAAACGCACGATGCACAATGCCGCCCTCTACGGCACCGCCGTCATGTCCTGGGGCCTGACGCCAATCGGGATCAAGCTCCAACTCGTTATCGTCGAGCCCGAGATGGCGGTCGCCTACCGTTTTGGGCTGGGTGCCCTCCTCCTTCTCCTCTGGTGTCTGTGGCGCCGGCGGTCGCTCAGGTTCGACTTGCGCCAGCATCGCTACATCGCCCTTCAGGGCGTGTTGATGTTTTCGTTCACCGATATCGCGGTCTACAACGCTATCGCGCGCGTGACCTCGGGCCTGGTGGCGCTGGTCTTCTCGCTTCTACCCATAGCCATCATGCTCCTCGGTGCCGCTTTGATCGGCCTGCGCGTCCGCCCGCGCGTCGCCGCCGCCGCCGCCGTCGGGCTCGCCGGCATCGGAATGGTGTTCTCTCCTGAGCTCGAGGGCTTTGATCTCTCAAGTGACGGCCTGGTCGGTCTGGGCCTGGCCCTCGCAGGCGTGCTCTCGCTGGCGCTCGGCAACATCACCGCGGCTCGAAACTTCGGCGCCGGCCTGCCAGTGCTGGAGACGACGGCGCTTGGCATGGCCTACGGCTCGATCTGCTCCTTGGTCATCTCGCTGGCGCTCGGCGGTGCGCCGAGCTGGTCTTTCTCGGCGACTTTCCTCGGCGGCTACCTTTGGGTCGCCGTGTTCGGAACCGCGGTCGCGTTCATGTGCTACCTCGTCCTGCTCGACCGCATCGGCCCCGACCGGGTCGCCTACACCGTCGTCATGGTGCCCGTCGTTGCGCTCACCGTTTCGAGCGTCTTCGAGGACTACGAATGGACCGCGGTCTCGCTTGTGGGCGCCGCCATAGTGCTGGTCGGCAGCATCCTCGCGCTCGGCAAGACGGGGCGGGCCGAGCCGGTGGCGCCGCCGCGGACGCCTTGACGGAACCGGGGCCCCGGCACCGGGGGACCGTCGAGCTGGAGGTAAAGGAGACTGCGATGACAGAGTCTGAGCGCGTCAACATTCCGGCATACGTCGATCATTCATTCTTGGAGCCCGATCGCGGGCTCGAGGGATTTGACCGCTTCTGTGACGAGTGCCTCGAGTACGAACTTGCCGCCGCGTGCGTGCCGGTGTTCTGGGTGAAGCGCGCGGTCGCGCGGCTGGGGGCCAAGGTGCCGGTGTCGGGGGTCGTGGCCTTTCCGAGGGGCCTTGAAGGAACGAACGCCAAAGTGGCGGCGGTGCGTCAATGCATGGCCGAGGGCGCGCGCGAGCTCGACGTGGTGGGCACATGGACGGCGATAAAATGTGGCGAGCCCGACGAGGCGCTTCGAGATGCCCGCGCCGTCGTCGAAGCGGCGCGCGCGGAAAACCCAGACGTCTACATCAAGCTGATTCCGGAGATTCCGGAACTGACGCGGGAGGAGAAGCTCCTCGCATGCGATATGGTCGCCCGCTCCGGCGCCGACTGCCTCAAGACTCAGGCCGCCGGCAGGAAAGAGACCACCCTCGATGACGTGCGCTTGGTCCGCGGCGCACTGCCAGACCACGTACAGGTGAAGGCTTCCATCTCGGAAGTGCGAAACGTCGCCGATGTCGAGTGCCTCATCGCCCTTGGCGCGACGCGGATCGGTACCGACTATCCGGTCGAAATCGCGCGCGAGTGGCGTGGGCTTCAGCCAGCGCTATCGGCGGGTCTTCGTCTTGATATGTTGGGCGCCGCAGCGGTCCTACGCGGCAGGCCGCAAGGAGATGCGCAGCAGCGGGGTCAAATAAGTCTTGTATCGGGCCTCCGATTTGAACTTAGAGCACCACCGGCATGAGACCGTGACCGAGCTTCTTTGCCCTAGACCGCCCTCATGAAGGCGGCGCCCGCATCGGTGCCCGTGGCCGCCGATCGAATCGGACTCGGGATCGGGAGCATCGTGGCGGCGGTCTTTCTCTTCTCGATCGTCGACGCCACGGCCAAGTGGCTCGGCCAGACCTATGAGCCTGTTCAAATCGTTTTCTTCCAACATCTCTTTGCACTGATTCCCATCGCCGTGTTCATCTGGCGGAGTGGCGGCCCCGCGGAGCTGAGGACGCGGCGCCCGTTCGCGCACGCGCTTCGTGGCATCTTGTTGTTTGCGAGCGCGCTTTTGTTCTTCACGGCCTTGCGCGGCCTGCCGCTCGCCGAGGTGGTTGCGGTCTTCTTCACCTCGCCGCTCTTCATCACCGCGCTTTCAGGCCCGCTCTTGGGCGAGGCCGTCGGCGTGCGGCGGTGGGCCGCGGTCCTCATCGGGTTCATAGGCGCGCTCATCATGGTGCGGCCGGGGACCGAGGCCTTCCGGCTCGAATCTCTCTTGGTTCTGACCTCGGCGCTTACCTTCGCGCTCGCCTTGCTGCTCACGCGTCGGCTGACGCGAACCGAAACCGACGTCGCCCTGGTGACCTACACCGCGGTGATCGCCGGCCTTGCTAGTTTGCCGTTCGCGGGTCTCGCTTGGCAGGCACCGTCTAGCGGCGACCTGGGGCTCTTTGCGCTGGTCGGCATCGCGGGCGGGAGTGGCGCCTACCTCTTGGTGGTCGCCTTCCGAAACGCGCCGGCTGCCGTCGTCGCCCCGTTCGATTACAGCGCGCTGATCTGGGCCTCCGTCTTCGGCTGGATGCTGTGGCGGGAGGCACCCGAGCCAGCGGTCTGGATCGGCGCCGCCATCGTCGCGACGGCCGGCGTCTACATTACGCGCCGCGAAATG
>CAYUNL010000022.1:0-4715 GCA_964446055.1 uncultured Alphaproteobacteria bacterium
CTCCTGAGACCGTAATGGCCTCGCGGCTCGCGCTCGCCTGCATCCAGCTCACCGCGAGCGACGACATGGAGCGCAACACAAAAGTCGCCGGCGCTGCCATCCGCAGCGCGCGAGAGGGTGGCGCCGAGTTCATCCTGACGCCCGAAAACGTCTCGATGATGGCCCCTGACCCGGGCCAGGTTCGCGCCTGCGCCAAGCCCGAGGAGTCACACCCGGCGCTCAGCTCCTTCCGCGACCTGGCCGCGCGCAGCGGCGCCTGGCTGCTGATCGGCTCGCTCGCCGTCCGGCTCGATGCCGATACCGTTGTCAACCGCTCCATATTGCTCGCGCCCGACGGCGCCATCGCCGCGCGCTACGACAAGATTCACATGTTCGACGTCGACCTGCCCGGCGGCGAGAGCTACCGCGAATCGAAGATGTTCCAGCCCGGCGACCGGGCGGCCCTGGTTGAGACGCCGTGGGGCGGCGTCGGCATGACCATATGCTATGACCTGCGCTTCGCCGCGCTCTACCGTGCGCTCGCCCAGGCCGGCGCCGGCATCCTGACGGTGCCTTCGGCGTTCACCCGGGTGACCGGCGAGGCCCACTGGCACGTGCTGTTGCGCGCCCGGGCCATCGAAACCGGCACCTTCGTGGTCGCACCCGCGCAGTGCGGCAGCCATCCCGGCGGGCGAGAGACCTACGGCCATACGCTGATCGTCGATCCCTGGGGCACGGTCGTGGCTGAGGGCGGCGATGCCCCGGGCATCGTCCACGCCGAGATCGACCTTGGCGCGGTCGCCAAGGCGCGCGCCCGGATTCCCGCGCTCGGCCACGACCGGAACTTCGCCGGGCCCGGCCGGGAAACCGCTCGCGCCGCGGTAACCGGAGGCTGAGCCGCGCGGCCCCGGGCTACAGCCCGGTCTTGCCGATGTCGAGGAACTTCTGGCGCCGGGCGGTGCGGCGGTCCACCGGGTTCTGCGTCGTCAACGTCTCGAGGTGGCGGGCCACCGCGTCGCCAACGGTTGCCATCGTCTGGCCGGGGTGACGGTGGGCCCCGCCCACGGGCTCCGGGACGACCTCGTCGATCACCTTGAGCTCCAGCAGGTCCTGGGCCGTGAGCTTGAGCGCCTCGGCGGCCTCGCGCGCCCGGTCCGAGGAACGCCACAGGATCGAGGCGCAGCCCTCGGGCGAGATCACCGAGTAAACGGCGTGCTCCAACATCAGCACGCAATCGCCGGCGGCGAGGGCGATGGCGCCGCCCGAGCCGCCCTCGCCGATGATCACGCTGACCAGCGCCACCCGAAGGTTCATGCAGGCCTCGATCGAGCGGGCGATGGCCTCTGCCTGGCCACGCTCCTCGGCGCCGATTCCGGGATAGGCGCCGGGCGTGTCGATGAAAGTGACCACCGGCAAGTGGAAGCGGTCGGCAAGCTCCAGCAGACGCACCGCCTTGCGGTAGCCCTCGGGGTGCGCCATTCCGAAGTTGTGCTCGACCCGGCCTTCGGTGCCCGAGCCCTTCTCGTGCCCAAGCACCATCACCGCGCGGCCGCGGAAGCGGGCGAGGCCGCCAAGCACCGATTTGTCCTCACCAAAGGTGCGGTCGCCCGAGAGCGGGGTGAACTCGTTCAACAGCGCGGCCGCGTAATCGCTCATGTGCGGGCGCGCGGGGTGGCGCGCGACCTGGGTCTTCTGCCACGCCGTCAGCTTGCCGTAGGTCTGGTGCAGGATCTGGTTGGTCTTGGCCTCCAGCCTCGCGACCTCTTCGGCGATATTGACGTCGCCCGAATCGGCGAGGTGGCGGAGCTCCTTGATCTTGCCTTCAAGCTCGGCGACGGAGCCTTCGAAATCGAGAAAGTTGTCCATGGCGCCCGTTCAACGTGGCAACGCGGACACCGGCTGTCAACGGTCGCCGGGCTCGCGCGCCAGCGGATGGTGGTCGCGCACCAGGCGCTGAATTCGCGCTTCCAGCACGTGGGTGTAGATCTGGGTAGTGCTGATGTCGACGTGCCCGAGCAGCTGCCGGCCCGCGCGGAGGTCGGCGCCATGGGCCACGAGGTGACTGGCGAAGGCATGCCGGAGCACGTGGGGCGAGACCCGGCGGGGGTCGAGTCCGGCCTCGCAGCAGAGCGACTTCAGGGTCTGGCCGAACCACTGGCGCGTCAGGTGTCGTTCGGGGCGCCGGGCCGGAAACAGCCACCGCGACGGCGCTCCCGGCTTCAGGAACTCGGCGCGGACCTCGAGGTAGTCGAGGATCGCCTGCCGCGCAGGCTCGCCGAGCGGCACCAGCCGCTGGCGCCCCCCTTTGCCCTCGACCAACAGCACCCGATCGTCGTCGGACGCGGCGGCGCGGGGCAGCCCCACCAGCTCGGAAACCCGCAAGCCCGTCGAGTAGAGCACCTCGAGCATCGCCACCAGGCGCACGCCAGCGGCGCCGCGTCGCTGGCGTGCGGCCGCTAGGAGGGTGGACACCTCGGCCTCGCTCAACAGCTTCGGCAGCGCGCGGCCGCGGCGAGGGCCCTCGACGTTCGTCGTGGGATCGTCGCCGCGGATCGCCTCAGCGTGGAGGAAGCCGTAGAACCGTCGCAATGCCGAGAGGCGCCGCGCAAGCGTCGCCGCCGCGAGGCCCGCGCCGCTACCTTTCGCGATGAAGGCGCGAACGTGTGTCCTCTCGGCGGCGCTCAGTTCAACGCCGCGGGCGCCGAGAAAACGAACGAACTCGGTGAGATCGCGGCGGTAGGCATCCAGCGTGGCGGCTCGCGCGCCGCGCTCCGCCGACAGCATCTCCAGGAACGATTCGAGGTGGCGGGAGTAGACGCCGTCGCGGGCCCTCACCACTGCGGTGTCCTCAACCCAAGGCGGCGAGTACCGCTTCGAGCGCGATGGCCCGCGCCTCCGCCTCGAGCCCGACCGCGCCGAGCGCCTCGACCACGGCGCCCAGCGTCGTCGCGTTGGCCTCCGCCGGACCGCGCTCGCCCAGCGCCAAGAGCGCCATCAGGACCGTCTCGCCCACCGCTCCCGACGCCGACGCCTCGCCCAGTCCGCGCCACAGCACCGGCGCCGGCATCTCGACCGGGACCGAGAGCCGGCCCTCGAAGAGGGCTTCCCAGTCGCGGGCCAGGATCTCGTGACCGAGGCCTTCGAGCAACGTGAACACAAGCGCCGCCCGCTCGAAGCGCTCGTCCGCCGGAAGATCGGCTTGCGACCGCCACCACGCCCGCGGTGCCTCGGCCGCAAGCGGCATGGCCACGGGTCCGCGAGCGATCTGCATCAACGGCCAGAGTGCCGTCGCGACCGCGTCGTCGGCTCGCGAGAACCACACCGCCGCCGCCTCGTGCTCGCCGTTCGAGAGCATCGCCGGCACCAACGCCGGGATCGCAAAATCGAGCGCGTCGTTGGGCTCGAGATTGCGAATCATCGGCGCATTGATCCGCGCCGCGGTGACGAAACCGCCGCGCCCGGCGGCGCGATTCATGAACGCCTGCACGACCTCGGCCCGCTTCACCGGGTCCGTGGTTTCACGGCCGAGACGATAGAGGAGCGCGTTCAGCCACGCGCCGTCAGCGGATCGGGCGATCCTGATCGCGTTCTTCACCGCACCCGGTTTGAAAGCGAACCCGCCATAAATCTGCGCGACCCGTTCGGCCGGCAAGACCCCGGCCGCCGCCGCTCGCTCCGCCGCGTCCAATCGTACTTCGGGCACGGTGTTGGGAGCCGCGGCGATGGCCCGCAATACCGCTGGGGTCGCGCCGGCAACGGCGTCGGCAGGGATCGGTAGATTGGCCGCCCGCATCATCGCCAGGTGGAGCGGCGTGGCCTCGACCAAGCTCTCGATCCGCGCCGTCTCGTCGCCGTTGAGCGCGCGCACCAATATGAAGAACGCCTCGTCATCGGTCTCGCCCAGCTCGCGCAGGAGATCGACCGCCAGCCGCGCGGTCGCGCGCTCCGCCCGCAATGCGCGGCAGAAGGTCAGGCCCTTGAGCCAGAAGGGGTCGTCGTCGTCGCGTACCGCGCCGCCGATGCGGGCGCAGGCGCCGGCGTTGTCGCCGGCGAGCAGCAGGCCATCGACTTCCGCACGGGCCAGTGCGGGATCTCCCTCGCGTGCGGACGCGAGCGCGATCAGCTGATTGGCGGCCTCGGTCTCGCCGCCCGCGACCAGGCGCTCGATGCGAATCGCCAGCAGGTTCCTCCCGGTGCCCTCGCCGAGCGGCGCGCGGGCGTCCGAGAGCAACAACCGACGGGCAAGGTCCTGCATCGCCGGCGAGTGCGTTCCCATGGGCAGCGACGGCAGCGCGCGCTCCAAGAGCTCGAGGCTGGTGGACTGCCACATGTCGATGCCGAAGCCGCCTCGGCTCTCGTCCAAAAGCCCGACCCACGGCTGATCGGGCACCGTCAGCGGCTCGACCTCGATCGCCTCTTCGGCGGTCTCACCTTTGGGCACCGCTACCGTCACCGGTTCGGGTTCGGCAACCTCCGGCGGCGGCGCCTCCTCTACAGCCGGCTCTCCATCCGCCGGATCGATCAGCTGGACCGGCGGGCCAACCGCCTCCTCGTCTTGGGCCGCAGCCCAGGGCGATGCGATTGCCGCGGCGACGAGCGCGCCGAGGGCGAGTCGCCTAGCTAGGGAATCGATCATCGGACAGAATCTCTTCGACCGGCGCGCTCGGCGCCGGAATGTCCCAGGTCACCAGGAAGATAGCGCCGCCAAGAATGGCGATCAGCAGGATCACGATGAT
>CAYUNL010000022.1:4725-18886 GCA_964446055.1 uncultured Alphaproteobacteria bacterium
GGGTGAACGAACGTACTTTCGGCCGGCGCATCGGGGACAGCACTTGCGTCACTATGCTAGAGTGCGCCCATGGCCAATCATAACCAGTCTATCGGCTCACCCTCACGGATTCAACGTGCGCGGTGCCGGACTCAAGGTCGTCGACTCGATGGCTGAGTTCAGTGCCGCGGTCCTCGACCGGCCGGTAGTCCTGATCGGACTCATGGGTGCAGGCAAGAGCACCATCGGACGCCGCCTCGGCGCCCGGCTGGGTATCCCGTTCGTCGACGCCGATGTTGAGATTGAGAAGGCCGCCGGTTCCTCGATCGAGGACATTTTCGCGGCCCACGGCGAACAGGCGTTTCGCGACGGCGAGCGTCGCGTGATCGCGCGTCTGCTCAAGGACCCGGTGCACGTCCTGGCTACCGGCGGCGGCGCCTTTATCGAGCCGGAGACGCGCGAGTTGATCCGCGGGTCGGGCATATCGGTATGGTTGCGGGCCGAACTCGATGTCCTTCTGCGCCGCGTCAAGCGGCGCAACGACAGGCCACTCCTGAGGGAGGGCGACCCCCAGGAAATCCTGCGCCAGCTCATGGACGACCGTTATCCTATCTACGCGGAGGCCCATATCACCGTCGATACCGCCGACGCCCCACACGAGACGGTGGTGAGGGAGATTCTTCAAAAGCTCGAGGAATTTCGCGCCGCCACCACGACTGGAGTAGCCGACAAGGCGACATGACCGCGCCGGATTCCGGCCCCGTCACCATTAGACTGACGCTGCCCGCCGAAAGCCACGACGTGGTTGTCGGCGACCGTATCTTGGCTGACGCCGGGCGGCGGATCGCGGCGCTGGACGGCGCCGCGCGGACCGCGGTCGTCACCGACCGCGCTGTAGCCGCGCTGCATCTGGCGACGCTCCGCGACTCGCTCGATGCCGCAGGAATCGCCCACGTCGAGATCGTCTTGCCCCAAGGCGAGCGGACCAAGGACTTCACCCACCTCGAAGACCTGACCGACCAACTCCTGGCGGCGCGCATCGAGCGCGGCGACCTGGTGCTTGCGCTGGGCGGCGGCGTGGTCGGCGACCTCGCCGGCTTCGCGGCCAGCATTCTCCGCCGCGGCGCCGGCATCGTACAGCTTCCGACCACGCTGACCGCCCAGGTGGACAGCGCCATCGGCGGCAAGACCGCGATCAACAGCGCTCACGGCAAGAACCTGATCGGCAGCTTCCACCAGCCGCGGCTGGTGCTGGCCGACGTGGGAGTGCTGGCGACGCTGCCCGCGCGCGAGCTCCGGGCTGGCTACGCCGAGGTCGTCAAATACGGCGTGCTCGGCGACCCGGATTTTTTCGCCTGGCTTGAACAGAACGGCGCGGCGGTGCTTGCCGGTGAGCCCGCCGCGCTGGCCCACGCCGTATGCGAGAGCGTTCGCGCAAAGGTCGGCTTGGTCGCCGAGGACCCCTTCGAGACCGGCGTGCGCGCGCTCCTCAACCTCGGCCACACCTTTGCCCATGCCTTCGAGGCCGCCGCCGGCTACGACCAAGGCATCCTGCACGGCGAGGCGGTAGCGGTCGGCATGGTGCTCGCGCTCGAGCTCTCGGCCCGGCTGCGGCTGTGCCCGCCCGCCGAGGTCGCGCGGGTGCGTCGCCATATCGAGGCGGCTGGGCTGCCCACCAACCTCGCCGACCTCGCGGCCCCCGATTGGACCGCCGATGGGCTGGTCGCGCGCATGGTCCAGGACAAGAAGGTCAAGGCGGGAAAGCCGGCCTTTGTGCTGGTGCGCGGAATCGGCGAGGCGTTCGTCAGTCGCGACGTCGCGCTGGACACCGTCGTCGCGCTGCTCGACGAGGGGCTCGCAGAGGCGCGCGCGGGCGACCTCAAGCACCTTGGGCAGGCGCGCGCATGAGCGGGCGTGCCGGAACGACCCATCACGCCACGAGACGGCTGGAGGCATGGAAACCGCGCTGCTGATTTCCGTCGTCGCGATCGTCGCGCTTCTCTTGCTGTCGGCCTTCTTCTCGGGTTCGGAGACCGCGCTGACCGCCGCTTCGCGGGCCCGTCTGCACCAGCTCGAACGCAAGGGCAACCGGCGTGCCCGGCTGGTCAACCGGCTGGCCGAAAACCGCGAGCGCATGATCGGCGCGATCTTGCTGGGCAACAACCTGGTCAACATCCTCGCCTCGGTGCTCGCGGCGAGCGTCTTCATCAGCCTTTTCGGCGACGCCGGGGTCGTCTACGCGACCGTGGTGATGACCCTGGTCGTCGTGATCTTCGCCGAGGTCATACCCAAGACCTACGCCATCCGCCACGCCGACCGAATGGCGCTCGCGGTAGCGCCGGTCATGCGCCTCGTGGTCGGCCTGTTCTCGCCGTTCACGCGCTCGATCCAGGGCGCGGTCGGAGGACTGATGCGCTTGTTCGGGGCCGAGCGTACGGTCCGGGCGCACCTGGTCACGCCGGCCGAGGAGCTCAGGGGCGCGTTCGAACTGCATACCGACGAGGGCGGCATCATCAAGCACGAGCGTGACATGCTGGGCAGCATCCTCGACCTCTCCGACGTGCGCATTGCCGAGATCATGGTCCACCGCAAGCAGATGTACGTGATCGACGCCAGCCGGCCGCCCGAACGCGCGATCGAGGCGGTGCTCGCAAGTCCCTACAGCCGGATCCCGCTATGGCGCGACCAGCCGGAGAACATCCTCGGCATCCTCCACACCAAGGACGTCCTGCGCGCGCTGAGCGAGAACCGCGGCGACGTCGCCGGGCTCGACATCGCCGGCATCGCCACCGAGCCATGGTTCGTGCCCGAGACAACGACGCTCCGCGAGCAGCTCAATGCATTCCGCCGGCGACAGGCCCACTTCGCGCTGGTGGTCGACGAGTATGGGGCGCTCCAGGGCCTGGTGACGCTCGAGGACATTCTCGAGGAAATCGTCGGCGACATCGCCGACGAGCATGACGTGACCGCCTCGGGCGTCCGCCCGGACCTCGACGGGAGCGTTCTGGTCGAGGGCACGGTAACCATCCGCGATCTCAACCGGCAGTTCGACTGGGACCTCCCCGACGAGGAAGCGGCGACGGTGGCCGGCCTGGTGATGCACGAGGCACGCGTGATCCCGAAGGCGGGCCAGGCCTTCGACGTCCACGGCTTCACCTTCGAGGTCCTGCGTCGCCAACGCAACCAGATAACCGCCCTGCGCGTGCGGCCGCCGGCTCGATCCTCGACCGCGGCCGATTCGTGAGCGCCCAGCGCTCGGGGGCCACCATTCCGAGCACAACGCCGGCCCCGCGTTGATCCAGGCGCTCGCCACCGTCCTCGCCCCGATCTTCGTCTGCGCCGGACTCGGCTACGGCTGGTCGCGGCTCGGACGCGCCTACGATACCGACCTCATCACCTCGCTGATCTTCAACTTCGGCACGCCGTGCCTGGTGTTTTCGACCCTCACCGGGCTCGATCTGTCGCTCGCGGGCTTTGGCCGGATGGCCGGCGCCGCGGCCCTGGCACTGATCTGCTTCGCAACGATCGGCGCCCTGGTCTTGCGGGCCGCAAAGCTGCCCTTCCACACCTATCTGCCGGCGATCACCTTCGGCAACTCGGGCAACATGGGTTTGCCGGTGTGCCTGTTCGCCTTCGGCGAGACCGGTTTGGCGCTGGCCATCGCATTCTTCACCGTCGGCTCGATCTCGAATTTCACCTTCGGCGTGTGGATCTCCTCGGGGACGATGTCGCGCGCATCGCTCCTCCAGACACCGATGATCTACGCCGTGGCGATCTCGGTCGCGTTCATGGTCGCCGATATCGAGGTCCCGGCGTGGCTCGCCAACACCACCCGGTTGATCGGCGGCATGACCATCCCGCTGATGCTGGTCACGCTCGGCGTCACCCTGGCCGAGCTTCGGGCCACCGCCTTCTGGCGGGCGTTGGCGCTCTCGATCCTGCGCCTGGGAATGGGCTTCGCGGTGGGCTACGGGCTGGCGATCGCGCTCGGTTTTGAAGGCGTGGCGCGGGGTGTGCTGATCATCGAATGCGCGATGCCGGTGGCGGTGTTCAACTTCCTTTTCGCGCAGCGCTACGACCGCACGCCGAGCGAAGTCGCCGGCATGGTGCTGATCTCCACACTCATCGCCCTGGCGCTGCTTCCGCTGGTGCTCGCCTTCGTGGTGTGAGGGAGCGCCTACGCCGCGTCCTGGCGCAAGGTGCGGTAGTAATTGAGGATGAAGACCCGCAGGCTCGAGGTGAATCCGGCGGCGTCGCGACCGCGGTTCACCGCGGAACAAACCTCGCCGATGCTCACTTCCTCGCGGCTGCAAATCTCACGCAATGCCTCCCACATATCGGGCTCCAACCGGACACTCGTGCGGTGACCATCCACCCGTACGTTGCGACTGACCAGCGCGCTCATTAGGCCCCTCCTGGGTTTGATCGCCCCTCCCTTGATAACAACTTATAGTTGATTTCATACAAATGTATACAACCTTTCTTGGGGCTCCCGGGGGCCACTCGGGCGCACCTGGGCTGGATTCCCGAGCTTGTCAGTGGGCCGCACGCCGCCCATAATTCGCCAATGCCGCGTTCCGTTCATTTCACCCGCCTGCGCGCCGGACCCGAGCCGCGGTCATGCGATCATCCCGAGTGTGGCTGCGAGGGCGCATTCCGGGCGCCGAAGTCGCGCGACGAGCTTCACAGCCACTATTGGTTCTGTCTCGAGCACGTGCGCGCCTACAACGCGGCGTGGGACTTCTTCGCCGGCATGGATCAACGCGACATCGAATCCTATCAGCACAGCGTCGCCACCTGGCACCGGCCGACCTGGCGTCTCGGGTCGAGATCGGGGCGCATCGGCTTCGGCTTCGACGACTCCTTCGGGATCTTCGCCGAGGGAGAGCACGTGGAAGCCGAGCGTGCGCCGCGCGAGGTCAGCGCGCCGGAGCGCAGGGCGCTGGCGATGCTCGACCTCGACCCCGCGGCAACCCTCAAAGAGGTAAAGGCCCGCTACAAGTCGCTGGCGAAGCGTTTCCACCCCGACGCCAACGGCGGTAGCCGCGAATGCGAGGAGCGCCTCAAGACCATCAACCAAGCCTATGGTTATCTCCTGAGTTGCGGCTCGTTGTAGGCGCCCCACGCGCTTCGCCGCCGTTGTAAGGACATCCGCCATGACGCCCGCCGACAGCCCCACCGAGACGCCTGTCTCGACCGATACCCAACCCGACATCCGCGTCTCCGTGCGCCAGCTGTTCGCGATCGATTCCGATATCCAGGTTCCGGCGTTCTCGCAAGCCGCCGAGCTCGTGCCCGACGTCGACGATGCCTACCGCTTCGACCGCGACACCACGCTCGCCATTCTCGCCGGTTTCGCCCACAACCGCCGGGTCATCATCCAGGGCTACCACGGCACCGGAAAATCGACCCACATCGAGCAAGTCGCGGCGCGCCTGAACTGGCCGTGCATCCGCGTCAATCTCGATTCCCACATCAGCCGCATCGACCTGATCGGCAAGGACGCGATCGTCTTGCGCGAGGGCAAACAGGTCACCGAATTCCGCGAAGGAATCCTACCCTGGGCGCTGCAATCGGCGACCGCGCTGGTGTTCGACGAGTACGACGTGGGGCGGCCCGATGTGATGTTCGTCATCCAGCGGGTGCTTGAATCCGAGGGCAAGCTCACGCTTCTCGACCTCAACAAGGTGGTGCGGCCGCACCCCGCGTTCCGCCTCTTCGCCACCACCAACACCGTTGGGCTCGGCGATACCACCGGCCTCTATCATGGCACCCAACAGCTGAACCAGGGCCAGATGGACCGCTGGAACATCGTCGCCACGCTCAACTACCTGCCGGTCGAGGAGGAAGCGGCGATCGTTCTTGCCAAGGTTCCCGCCTACGATACCGACGACGGTCGCAAGACGATCGGCGCCATGGTCGATCTCGCCAACCTGACCCGCGCCGCGTTCGTCGCCGGAGACCTCTCGACCGTGATGTCGCCGCGCACTGTGATCACCTGGGCCGAGAACACGGAAATCTTCGAGGACATCGGCTTCGCCTTTCGTCTCACCTTCGTCAACAAGTGCGACGAGTTTGAGCGCGCCGCCGTCGCCGAGTTCTATCAGCGCTGCTTCGGCGAAGAGCTGCCCGAATCGACGGCGCGCGCGAGCTGAGCGCGCGATGGCCGAAGCCCATGGCCCGGTCGATCTCTTCAAGCGCGCGCTCGGCGCGGCGGCCCGCGCGATCGCCGCCGAGCCCGAGACGAGCGTCGAATTTGGCGCCGAATCGCCGAGCATCAAAGGTACCCACCTCCATCTTCCTCTGCCCGCGCGCGAGCTCCCCACGGCCGAGGTAAGCCGGGCCCGCGGCGCCGCCGATTCCTTCGCCCTCAAGCTGCGCCACCACGACCCAGAAGTGCACGCGGTGCGGGCACCGGCCGGCGGTCCGGCGCGCGCGGTCTACGATGCCGCCGAACAGGCACGGGTCGAAGCGCTCGGCGCGCGGCGCATGGCGGGCGTGGCCATGAACCTCGCCGCCGCGCTCGAAGAGCAATTCCGCGGCCGCGCCGCCGACCCTGAGAGCCTGGCCCAAGAGGCCATGGATACCCCGGTCGCCGACGTCGTCCGGCTGCTGGTTCGCGAACAACTGACCGGGGCCGCACCGCCGCCGGCGATGCGCCCGCTGATCGAGCTCTGGCGGCCGGCGATCGAGGAGAAGGCCGGCGCCGATCTGCGCGAGCTGGTCGAGCGGATCGGCGACCAGGAGGCCTATGCGCGCACCGCGCGCCGCTTGATCGCCAGCCTCGAGATCTGGGAAGACGAGGCCGACCCCGCGCCCGATGACACCGCCACCGAGGATGAGAGCGCCGACGAGACCCCGGGCGAGGACGAGGAGGGTGCGCAGGACGGCTCGGAGGCGCTGGGAGAGGAAGGCGAGGGCGAAGGCGAACCGAGCGAACAGGAGGCGCTCGCCGCCGAGTCGGCGGATGACGATAGCCAGTCGAACGCCGGTTCCGAAGAGGAACCCGGCGGCGCCAAGCGTCCGTGGTGGCCCGACGAGTTTCCGTCCAATGCGCCCGCCGAGCCGCGCTACCGAAGCTACACCACCGAGTTCGACGAGGTCGTGGAGGCGAGCGATCTTTGCGAACCCCAAGAGCTCACCCAGTTGCGCAGTCACCTCGACCAGCAGATGCAGTCCCTACAAGGGGTCGTCGCACGCCTTGCCAACCGCCTGCAGCGCCGGCTGCTGGCCAAGCAGACCCGATCGTGGCAGTTCGACCTTGACGAAGGCCTCTTGGATGCCGGTCGCCTCGCCCGGGTGGTCGCCAATCCCCTCCATCCGCTCTCGTTCAAGATCGAAAAGGAAACCGAGTTCCGCGACACCGTGGTCACGCTCTTGATAGACAACTCGGGCTCGATGCGCGGCCGTCCCATCGGCGTCGCCGCGATGTGCGCCGACATCCTCGCCCATACCCTCGAGCGCTGCGGCGTCGGTGTCGAGGTGTTGGGCTTCACGACCCGCGCGTGGAAGGGCGGGCGCTCGCGCGAACGCTGGGTGGCCGAGGGCAAGCCGGCCGATCCCGGCCGCCTCAACGATACCCGCCACATAATCTACAAGGCGGCGAGCGCGCCCTGGCGGCGCAGCCGGAAGAATCTCGGCTTGATGATGCGCGAAGGGCTCCTAAAGGAGAACATCGACGGCGAGGCGCTGCTGTGGGCGCACCAGCGCTTGCTCGCCCAGCCCCACGAGCGGCGCATCCTGATGGTCATCTCCGACGGCGCGCCGGTCGATGATTCCACGCTCTCGGTCAACAAAGGCAACTACCTCGACCGCCACCTTGCCCAAGTCATCCGCTGGATCGAGGCGCGCTCGCCGGTCCAGCTCATCGCCATCGGCATCGGCCACGACGTCGGCCGCTACTACGGCCGCGCCGTGACCATCGTCGACGTCGAGCAACTGGGCGGCGCCATGGTCGAACAATTGGCCGATTTGTTCGACGAATCCCCGCGCGCCGAGCTCTACCCCGGCCGCGCCCGGGCCCGCGGCCGCCGCCCGCCCTCCGGCGCCACCCGCCACTAGGCGGCCGCCGGGACGCGGGACGCCCGGGCCCGAGAACTAGCGCCCGCGCGATCGTAGGTCGCTCAGAAGACCAGCGTCTTGTCGGCCGCGATGGTGGCCTCGGTGAGAGCATCCATGGTGCTGCGCTCCACGCCGTCCATCATGTCGTCCTCGACGAGGCCGCGTGCGTCCATGCAGGTGCCGCACAGCAGCACGCGAGCGCCGCCCGCGGCGACCCCGCGCAGCATGCGCTCGACGTTGTAGTAGCCGTTGGGAGTCGTTTGACCCTTCTTGGCGCAGACCACGGCGTCGGCCATCAGGAACACGGTGAGCTCCGCCGCCGGATCCGCCTTCGCTAGACCTCGCGCGAGACGCAGCGCGTTGTAGCACCGCTCGGTGCCGTAAGGAGGGTCGTTGAGGATGAGCAAGTGCTTCATATTGCATCTCCTTGTCCGCCGCGATGGGGCACGCGCGCCAATCGCCTTAGCGGCGTCGCCCGGCCAATCCGTTAGCTGTTTTCGTCAGGCATCACACCGTCCACCGGGAATCCTCTGCGGCGCCATTCCTCCACGCCGCCGCGCACCACGTAGATTTCGTCGAAGCCCGCTTTGCGAAGGAGTTGAGCGGCAAGGGCAAACCAGGATGCGGTGGAGGGGCCAAAGCGAGGGTACGGCGTGGAACAGGACATGCTGCAAATGGATCAAGAGGTCGAGCGCGAGCACCGAGCCCTTGGGATCACTTCCCGGCCGCGAACGAAGACGTGGAGGCTCCCGGGGACCAGCGACACCCACGTCTCGTCGGTGAGCGGCGAGGTGGCGAGAAGAATGACGTCTTGTTGGCAATCTTCCTGATCGCAGGTTCGGTGCAGCACGTGCAGGCGGGTGTGGGCATGGGCGAGCATGTGGTCGCCGTCGCTGAGCATGAAATTAAACTCACCGAAGTCCGCCAGGCGCTCGACCAGCGGCCCGAGGCGGGCGACGAGCTCGGGCACCGAAAAGGCGCCGCTATCGGCACGAACCGGAGTAGCGAGGGCATCGAGGAGGAGGCAGAACGCATACTCCGAATCGGTCTCGCCCATCGGCTGGAAGCGACGGGGGGCGAAGCGCGGATCGCGGTGGAGGCCGGGCAGCTTGCCGTTGTGGGCGAACACCCACGAGCGTCCACCGAGCTCCCGCTCGAAGGGGTGGGTGTTGGCCGAAGCCCGCCTGATGGTGACTGGATTGGCCCGGCGGATATGGGCGATGACGGTGGCGCTCTGGAAGTCGTACTCGCTGATAAAGGCGAGGCAGCGGCTCTCGGCGGCCGGGACCGGCTCCTTGAAGACACGGCAGGCACGCTCCTCGTAGAAGGCGATGCCCCAGCCGTCGGAGTGAGGCCCGATCTCGCCGCCGCGGGGGCGCAGGAGTGCGAGCGAGTGGTTCACGTCCGTCGGGTGACGGGCGCTCATGCCGAAGAGTTCACACATCTCGGTTCCCGGGCGCGCTCAGCTCGAGAACCGTGCGGTGTGCCGGCGCTCGACGGAAGCCGCCCTCCGAGATCCAGCGCCGTGGACAGCCCGTACAGCGGCCTCGGTTGAACCTCGGTTCCGCCGCGGAAACGTCCTCTCTTGACACGAACCCACCATAATCTTATAATCAATTGATTAATTGAATATATTTGCGCATGTAGCCCATGTCAAGCGCGGCCCAAAAGAAGGCGCTGTTCGCCCAGTTTGCCGTCGTCCCCAAGGCACTGAGCCACGGCTCCCGTCTCGAGCTGTTGGAACTCCTGGCGCAAGGAGAACGGAGCGTCGAGGCGCTCGCGAGTTTGGCCGGCCTTTCCCTCGCCAATGCCTCGCAGCACCTTCAGCAGCTGCGCCGGGCGGGCCTTGTAAACGCGCGAAAGGATGGCCGCCACGTCCACTATCGACTGACCGATGAGGACGTGGTGGCGCTTCTCGGCGCCCTCAGGCGAATCGCCGAGCGCCGGGTCGCTGATGTCGAGCGCCTGGTACGCGGTTATTTCCGGGCCCGCGATTCATTGGAGCCGGTCTCGCGCGAGGAGCTTCTCGGCCGCATGCGCGACGGCCTGATCACCGTCCTCGACGTGCGGCCGGTCGAGGAGTTCGAAGCCGCGCATCTTCCCGGCGCCGTAAACATCCCGCTCAAGGAGTTGCAGCGCCGGCTCGGCGAGCTCCCAAGGGATCAGGAGGTGGTCGCCTATTGCCGCGGACCCTATTGCGTGCTCGCCTTTGAGGCGGTAGCGGAGCTGCGCCGCCGCGGCTTCTCCGCGCGCCGGCTCCAAGACGGGCTTCCGGAATGGAAGCTCGCCGGGCTCCCGCTGGACCAGCACCGAGCCGAATGATGATCCGGCCGAGCCTGCCAGGGACGCCGACGGAGGCACCGAGACATGGCTGAGGAAGAGACCGTCCTGGTGCTCGGTGGCGGTATCGGCGGCATCGTCGTTGCCGCGGAACTGCGCAAGCGACTGCCCAAACGCCATCGCGTGATCCTTGCCGATCGCGAAGCGCGCCATCTCTTCCAGCCCTCTTTGCTCTGGGTGATGACCGGGGCGCGCCGCGAGGCGCAAATCGCGCGGCCGCTCGAACGCTTGCGCAAAAAGGGCATTGAGATCGTGCGCGGCGAGGTTGAGGCCATCGAGCCCACGGCGCGGCGCGCTACGGTTGGCGGAGAGACATTGCAGGCCGACCACCTGGTCATCGCTCTTGGCGCCGAGCTGGCGCCCGAGACCATTCCGGGATTGGCCGAAGCGGGCCGCAACTTCTATACCCTCGAGGGCGCAGAGAATCTGCGCGACGATCTTCGGCGTCTTGATGCGGGGCGGCTGGTTTTTCTCACGGCCGCGCCCGCATACAAGTGCCCCGCGGCCCCCTACGAGGCCGCCATGCTAGCCGAGTTCCAGTGCCGCAAACGGAAGACGCGCGAGCGCGTGCAGATCGATTTCTTCGCCGCCGAGCCCGGACCCATGGGCGTGGCCGGGCCCGAGGTTTCCGCCGCCGTGCGCGGCCTGGTCGAGGGCAAGGGCATCGCCTACCACCCCGAGCACCAGGTGAGCGAGGTCGATCCCAAGGCGCGTCGCATCGAGTTCGCGAACGGCAAGGCCGCGGAATTCGACGTTCTGGCCTTCGTTCCACCACACCGCGCGCCGCGGGTCGTGCGCGAGGCGGGACTCACCGGAGAAAGCGGCTGGGTGACGGTGGACCGCCACACCCTTGAGACCCAAACACCGGGAGTCTACGCGCTCGGCGACCTGACCGGCATCCCGCTGAAGATGGGCAAGCCCCTGCCCAAGGCCGGCGTCTTCGCCCACGGCGAGGCCGAGGTGGTGGCCCACAACATCGCGCGCGCGATCACCGGCGGGGGCGTCGCGGCCCGTTTCGAGGGCCACGGCGAGTGCTTCATCGAAACCGGCGGGGGCAAGGCCGGTTTCGGCGCGGGAAACTTCTACGCCGAACCGAATCCCGAGGTTGGGCTGCGCACCGTCGGCCGCCGCTGGCACTTGGGAAAGGTTCTCTACGAGAAGTACTGGCTGTGGCGCTGGTTCTGAGAAACCCCGACGTATCGGGTTCTCTCGCGCGTTAAGGGGAAGGCGAGGCCGAGGGCTAGCGCGAGTAGTACTCGATCACCAGGTTGGGCTCCATGCGCACCGGGTAGGGAACATCGCTGAAGCTCGGCGAGCGCAGGAACGTGCCGCGCATCTTTGCGTGGTCGGCCTCGATGTAGTCGGGAACCTCGCGCTCGCGCGATTCTGCCGCCTCGAGCACCAGGGCCATGGATCGCGACTTCTCCCGTACCTCGATGACGTCGCCTTCCTTGACCTCGTAGCTCGGGATGTTGACGCGCTTGCCGTTGACCTGTACGTGGCCGTGGTTGACGAATTGGCGCGCGGCAAAGACGGTGGGTACGAACTTGAGCCGGTAGACGACGGCGTCGAGCCGTCCTTCGAGAATGGCGATCAGGTTTTCCGAGGTATCGCCGCGACGGCGCACCGCCTCTTTGTAGACTCCGCGGAACTGACGCTCGGTGATGTTGCCGTAGTACCCGCGCAGTTTCTGTTTGGCGATGAGCTGGGTGCCGTAGTCCGAGCGCCGCCGCCGCCGGCGGGCGTTCGGCCCGTGCTGACCGGGCCCATAGTCGCGCTGATTGGTCGGGCTCTTGGGCCGCCCCCACAGATTCTCGCCCAGGCGGCGGCTGAGCTTGTATTTCGACCTCAAGCGTTTGGTCATCGCGGGACGATTCTCGGCGGGCGTATGCAGCCCGGCGTTATAGTCGCGCACACTCCCCAGTGTCAAACCACCGCGATCTTCCCAGCTCCCGCCGCTGAGCTCGCCCGGCGTCGCTTGCAGCTACTCCGCGATCGCCACCTCGCCCACCGGCCGTACCAGGAACACCTCGTTGGCGAAGCCCCCTTGGCGGAGCTTGATCCAGGCGCGCAGCGGCGCGGGCAACTCGGCGTAGTGTATGCGCTCGGTGTAGACCATGACCGTCCGCGAGAGCGTATCGTCGTCCTCGGTCGTGGTTTCGGTCGCCGCGTAGACTTCGCCGCTCACGACATCGACGACGGCGACGGCCGCGCTCCAGGGCACGCGGTGCGTTTGCCCGGCGGAGGCGAGCATGAACGGTCCCGATACCTCGACCGGGTCCCTGAGGTGGACGCTGCGGATGAAGTCGGCGCGATTCGGACCCAACAGTCGACTGAGCTCCGGCCAGACCTCGGGGTGCATCATCACGCTCTTGACCTGCGGGGTGCCCGCCATCTGCTGCGCGAGCTCCGCCAGGCTCTCGGGCGGCACGTAGCCGGGGTTGAGCCTGTGCTCGATTGCGAGGTGTGCTTCGACGCTGATTCGGGTCGGATCGCGGTCGTAGTCAATACCGTTCCAGCGCAGCGCGGAGTCGAGGTCGTACAACACCCGATAGCCGTTCTCCCACTCGTCGGAAACAAACTGTCCGCTGCCCCCGTGCGTCGTCCTCCACCGTCCGTCATCGAGCTGGAACAAGGAGGTCCGACACGAACCGCGGCGGCAGCGGTAGGCGAAGCGCACGAACACCTCATCGACGCCGTCGCCGTTGACATCGACCGGCGCCACTTCGATTTGGTGCATGCCCGCAAAGCCCTTGCGGAGCACCTTCGCATTGAGAGAGTCCGCGAAGATGTAGTCCCGGACGAAGTCGTACTTCTCGACCCATGGCTCAAACTCGATCCAGGCCCCGGCGCCGGCGGGTGACGCCACGGCCAGCATCGCCGTGACAAGAATTCCCGCAAGGAGCTTCGAGATCTCACGTTTTCCGACGCACATGTGCGGCTAATCCGCGATCGCGGCCTGGTCCACCGGCCGAACCAGGAACACCTCGCTGGCGACGTCGGCGACGCGGGGCTCGATCCAGGCGTGCAGCGGAGCGGGCAGCTCGGCGTAGCGCGCGCGGTCGGTGTAGACGTTAACCGTCCTTGCGAACACCTCGCTGACCCACCCCGTGTCCTCCTGGTGCAGGTCACCCTCGATCTTGGTTTCGATCGCCGCATCGACCTCGCCGTTCTCCACGTTGACCACCGCCACCACATTCGTCCACGGCCACCCGTATGCCTGGCCGCCGGAGGCGAGCATGAACGGTCCCGATACTTCGACTTTCCTGCGGTGACGGACGCGGCGAACGAAATCGGCACGCTCCGGCCCGAGGAGCCGCCCCAGCTCCGGCCACACCTTGGGGTGCATCATCACGCTCATGATGTTGTCGGTGCCCGCCATCTGCCGCGCCAGCTCCACCAAGCTCTCGGCGGCACGTAGCCGAGATCAAAATGGTGCTCGTCGGCGATGTACGCCTCGACGCTGATGCTCTTGCGGTCGTAGTCGTAGTCGTACTCGTCGCCGTCCCACCGCCGCGCCGAGCCCAGGTCGTACAGCACCCGATAGCCGTTCTCCCACTCGTCGGAGACGTAGTAGCTCCCGCTGCCTTCATCGAACAGCGTCCACTCGCCGTCCTGCCGACGGAAAAAGAGGATCGGACACGGACCGTTGCCGCAGACGTAGCCCGCTTCCAGCCGCACCAGCAGCTCGCGGACGCCGTCGCCATTAAGGTCCGGCGCGGCGACGTGCACGTCACTCATCTTGACGAAACCATCGACAAAATCGTGTTTGAACTCGTAG
>CAYUNL010000023.1:0-18512 GCA_964446055.1 uncultured Alphaproteobacteria bacterium
CGTCGGCGTCGGTCATGATGATGACGCGGTGATATCGCATCTTGGTGATGTCGAAATCCTCGCGTCCGATGCCGGCGCCGAGCGCGGTGATCAGCGTGCCGATCTCGTTCGAGCCCAGGATGCGGTCGAAGCGCGCGCGCTCGACGTTCAGGATCTTGCCGCGCAGCGGCAGCACCGCCTGGGAGCGGCGATCCCGCCCCTGTTTGGCCGAGCCGCCGGCGGAATCGCCCTCGACCAGGAATACCTCGCTTTTCGCCGGGTCGCGCTCTTGGCAGTCGGCAAGCTTGCCGGGCAGGTTCGAGATGTCGAGCGCACCCTTTCGGCGGGTGAGTTCGCGGGCCTTGCGCGCCGCCTCGCGGGCGAGCGCCGCCTCGACCACCTTGCCGACGATGGCCCGCGCTTCCGCCGGGTGCTCCTCGAACCACTGGCCAAGACGCTCGTTGATCGAGCTCTCGACCACGGTGCGGACCTCCGAAGAGACCAGCTTGTCCTTGGTCTGCGACGAGAATTTGGGGTCCGGCAGCTTGACCGAAAGAACTGCGGTCAATCCCTCCCGTGCATCGTCGCCCGCGAGCGCGACCTTGTCCTTCTTGGCCGCGCCCGAGGCGGCGGCGTAGCTGTTGATGGTCCGCGTCAGCGCCGCGCGAAAGCCGGCGAGGTGGGTGCCGCCGTCGCGCTGGCGGATGTTGTTGGTGAAGCACAGGACGTTTTCGAAGTAGCTGTCGTTCCATTGCAGCGCGGCTTCGACGACGACGTCGTCCTTCTTTCCCTTGAGCTCGACCGCCGGGGTGTGGATCGCGGTCTTGTTGCGGTCGAGATAGCCGACGAAGGCCTCGATCCCGCCTTCGTTGTGCAACTCGACCTCATTGGTCTCGATGCCGCGCGCATCCGACAACACGATTCGCAGGCCCGAGTTGAGGAAGGCGAGCTCGCGAAGCCGGTGCTCCAGCGTGGCGAAGTCGATGTCGGTGTGGGTGAAGGTCTTGGGCGAGGGCACGAACGTGATCTCGGTCCCGGTGACATCGGGCGCGGCGCCGACGATACCGAGTGGTGCGTCGGGCTCGCCGTCATGGAACGTCATCGCGTGCTCCTGGCCGTCGCGCCAGATGCGCATCACCAGCGATTCCGAGAGCGCGTTTACGACCGAGACGCCGACGCCATGCAGACCGCCCGAGACCTTGTAGGACTTTTGGTCGAATTTTCCTCCGGCGTGGAGATGGGTCATGATGACCTCGGCCGCCGAAACCCCTTCTTCGAGGTGAATCTCGGTCGGGATGCCGCGGCCGTTGTCACGCACCATTACCGAGCCGTCGGGATTGAGCACCACCTCGATACGGTCGCAGAACCCGGCAACCGCCTCGTCGATGGAGTTGTCGACGACCTCGTAGACCATGTGGTGGAGGCCCGAGCCGTCGTCGGTATCGCCGATGTACATGCCCGGGCGCTTGCGCACGGCGTCGAGCCCGCGCAGCACCTTGATGGCATCGGCGCCGTACTCCGCGGCCCCGTTCTCGACCATCGCCTCGCGCTCCGCCGTCACGCGCCTTCTCCCGCGACGACCCGCCCACCGCTCAGCGAGAGGAACTGCGCCGTGCCTTCGAGCGCGGCAAAAGTCTCTCGCTCGAGCCCGCTGAGCCAGGCCTGGCCGCCCAGCGCCGCGATCTCCTCGAACAGCGCCTCGCGGTGGCGGGAATCAAGGTGAGCCGCGACCTCGTCCAGAAGGACCAGCGGGGTGGCGCCGAAGTGCGCACCCTGGAAACCGGCGTTGGCCAGGACGATGGCCGTCAACAGCGCCTTTTGCTCACCGGTCGAGCTTTGTCCGGCCGAACGGCCGGTGCCGAGGTGGCGGACCTCGAGGTCGCTGCGGTGGGGACCGAGCGTGGTCATGCCGCGCGCCGCGTCGGTTCCGCGGGCGCCCAGCAGGCCGGCGCGGTACGCGGCCTCCGCTTCCTGGTGCGAGACGCCTTCGAACGAGTCCTCGACATCGCCGCGCGCGCGAAGGCTGGCCCGCGGGAAGGGACCGTCGCGCTCCGCCAGCGCCGCCGAGAGCCACCGCGCGGTGTCGCGTCGGGCAGCGACGATGGCGATTCCGCGGCTCGCCATCGTCTCCTCGACCGCCGCCAGCCAGGCGCTCGCGCCGCCGCCGGCCAACAGGCGCGCCCGCTCGCGCATCGCTTTGTCGTATTCGTTGACACGGCAGGCGTGATCGCCATCGAAACCATAGACGAGGCGGTCGAGGAAGCGGCGCCGGGGTGCCGCACCCTCGTTGAACAGGCGATCCATCTGGGGGGTCAGCCAAGCGATGGCGGTCAGCCTCGCCAACGCCGCGGTGCCGCGAACCGGCTCGCCATCGACCTTGACCACGCGGCGTTCGGGCGCGCGCCCCACGCCTCCGCCCTCGGGTGGCGGGGCCAGTCCGGTCCCGATTTCGGTACGCCCGCCGAGCATGTCCAGGCCGCCCCCCGGATTGGTCAGCGTCGCGGCGACCGCCCAGCCGGCGCTCGCGCCGTGACGGGTGATCTCCGAGAGGCGCGCGTTCCGAAGCCCGCGGCCGGGACCTAGCAGCGAGACCGCCTCCAAAAGGTTGGTCTTGCCCGCGCCATTGGCCCCGGTCAGCACCACCGGCCGGCCGTCCACCGCGATCCGGAGGTGGCCAAAGGAGCGAAAATCGCTCAGCACCAGCCGACTGACGGCCAGGCAGCCGCCGGTTCCCGCGCGCTGTCCCGCGGCATCCTCCGGGAATTCGGGACTCTCCAAGATTTTGGCCGGAATCACGCTCTTGGCAATTCGATCGACGCGCCCAACGGGGCTCAAACGCGCATCGGCATCAGGACGTAGAGCGAGGCCTCGTCGCTGGCGTCACGTAGGATCGTGGGGGCCACGGGATCGCCGAGGACGATGTGTACCGCCTCGTCCTCGATCTCGTCGGCGATGTCCAGCAGGTAGCGGGAATTGAAACCGACGTCCAAGGACTCGCCATCGTAGCTCGCAGCCAGCGATTCGCTGGCGCTGCCGTGTTCGGGGCTGGTGGCCGAGATCACGAGCGTGCCGTCGTCAAGGCTCAGCTTTATCGCCCTCGAGGTCTCGGTCGAGATCGTGGCGACCCGATCGACCGCCACGCGGAAGGCCTTGCGATCCACGGCCAAGAGCTTCGTGTTGTCGGCTGGGATGACGCGCTCGTAGTCGGGAAACGTGCCGTCGATCAGCTTGCTCACCAAGCTCCCGCGTTCCAGCGAGAAGCGGATCTGGGTTTCCGAAAGGGCGATGGCCACCGGCGCCTCGGCGTGTTCGATGAGCTTGCGGATCTCGGTGACGGTCTTTCGCGGTACGATGACGCCAGGCATGCTCTCGGCGCCCTCGGGGGCCGGCGTGTCGACCTTGGCCAGGCGGTGGCCGTCGGTGGCCACCGCGCGCAACACGCCCGCCTCCTCGCCCGGCGCCGGATGAAGGTAGATTCCGTTGAGGTAGTAGCGCGTTTCCTCGGTCGAGACGGCGAAACGCGTCTTGTCGATGATCCGAATGAGCGCGGCCACCGGGAGCTCGAACTGGCACCCGAGCTCGCCTGAGCTCATGACCGGGAAGTCCTCCCGCGGCAGACACGGCAGAAAGAACTCCGAGCGCCCGGCGCGCATTGTCAGGCGTCCCGAATCCTCGCCCTGGCTCATCTCGATCTCGGCGCCCTCGGGCAGCTTGCGGGCGATGTCGTAAAGCATGTGTGCGGGCGTCGTCGTACCGCCCTCCTGGCCGACCTCGGCGGTGACCTCCTCGCTGATGGCCAGGTCGAGATCGGTGGCAGCGAAGCGGACGGTCCCCTCGGCGGCCACCACCTCGACGTTCGAGAGAATCGGGATGGTGTTGCGGCGCTCGACCACGCTTTGCACGTGGCCAAGCGCGGTCAAAAGGACGGCGCGTTCGAGCGTGAATTTCATTTCGGCAACGGGAATCTACGGTTAGCCCAGGTCTCGCGCGAAGGCCGAGCGCGCCACCTTCGCATGACCGCCGAAACTGAGCTTCACGGTTGTCCCGACGGTGTCAATTTATAGCACACCGGCACCGTCTTTGGCACGGTTTCTCGGCCTCCCCGGGGGCAAATATCGCGGTCTCGCAACGGCTGCGCTCGGTCTCAGCCTTCGAGCATACGCCTCAGAAGCTCGACGTCCTCGGCCACGCTCTTTTCGTCCTGGCACAGCTCCTCGATCCGCTTGACCGCGTGCATCACGGTGGTGTGGTCACGCCCGCCGAATTTGCGCCCGATTTCGGGCAACGAGCGCGAGGTCAGCTGCTTGGCCAGATACATCGCCACCTGCCGCGGCCTGGCCACGGCGCGGGCCCGCCGGGCCGAGTGCATGTCGGCGAATCGGATGTTGAAGTGCGCCGCGACCCGCTTTTGAATGTCTTCGATGGTCACCCGGCGGTCGTTGGCGCGCAGAAGGTCGCGCAGGACCTCTTGCGTCATCTCAAGGCTGATGGCGCGGCCCACCAGGTTGGCGTGGGCAAGGACGCGGTTGAGCGCGCCTTCGAGCTCGCGCACGTTCGAGGTGATGCGATGGGCGAGGAATTCGAGCACCCGCCGGGGGACCTCATTGGCGCCGGCGAGCTCGGCTTTGGAGTGCAAGATCCCCAAGCGCAGCTCGTAGTTGGTGGTATGGATGTCGGCCACCAGGCCCCAGCCCAGCCGCGAGCGCATCCGCTCCTCCATCCCGTCGAGGTCCGAGGGCGAGCGGTCGCCGGAGATCACGATCTGGCGGTTGCGGTCAACCAGCGCGTTGAAGGTGTGGAAGAACTCCTCTTGGGTCGAATCTTTGCCGCTGATGAACTGGACGTCGTCGATCATCAGCACGTCGACCGAGCGGAAGAGGTGCTTGAACGCCATCACGTCCTTGTAACGAAGGGCGCGAATGAACTGGTACATGAATTTCTCGGCCGAAAGGTAGATTACCTTGCGCTCGGGGTAGCGGGTCCGGATGTGCCAGGCGATGGCGTGCATCAGGTGGGTCTTGCCGAGCCCGACGCCGCCGTAAATGAACAGCGGGTTGAAGGGAACGGTCTCGGAATCGGCGGCCCGGCGCGCGGCGGCGTAGGCGAGCTCGTTGGGCTTGCCCACGACGAAATTGTCGAAAGAGAAGCGCGGATCGAGCGGCGCACCGACTTCGATCGAACCGCCACCCAGCCGCTCGGCCACGGCCGGCCCCGGCTCGGGCATCGCGCGCGCTTCGACGAACCGTCCATCCGGGCGCTTGTCGCACGGCCCGATCTCGATCTCGATGGCCCGCACCCGCGGATCGTGGCCCAGCCATAGTGCGCAGATACGCTCGGCGTAGTGGGTCCGCACCCAATCGCGCATGAATCGGGTCGGCACATTGAACATGACACGGCCGTCGGCGACCCCCGATAGCGACAAGGGCTTTAGCCAGCTGTTGAAGACGGCGTCGCCGAACTCGGTGCGCAGGCTGCCGCGAATCTCGCCCCATTGGGCCATCGCTTCCGAGCCGACGGACAAACTCTCAGCCATGCTTCACCCCCGTACCGCGACCGGTCGCCACCCAGGTTCCCGCGCCAAAGAGCGTCGGCGACCTGCTAGATCAATTTTCTGATCCGACCGTTATCCTCCCGCACGAACAAGATACGGTAGCCCCTTTTTTCTCTCCCCGAAAACGATTTCTTCTTAACAATAATCTTCAAGTCCCAGCGAATACCTAGAAGGCAACCTCCCGCTTGACACTACAGGCCACTGTTCTTACGAAACCTTGCATGTGCCCGCTAATTATTGAATTTTCACTTATACCGGCGGCCTCCCCGTGTCGCGAACAGTACTTCAACGGATGGCCCGCGCGCAAGCGGACCGAAAGAGGAACGCACGAGAATCTTTTCCTGATTCTGTTGCGGCGGTCATCCAGCCACAACATCTGGGCCGCCCCGAACCTGCCGAGCGGAGTGGGCCTAGCCCGACATCCCCTTGATGCGTGCGGAGAGCCGCGACAGGCGCCGTGATGCGGTGTTGCGGTGCAGGACGCCCCGGCTCACGCCTCGCATGATCTCGGGCTGTGCCGCCTTCAAGGCGGCGCGGGCGGCCTCGGGATCGCCGCTGGCAATCGCCGCCTCGACCGAGCGCAGAGAGCCACGCACCCGGCTGGTGCGGGCGTGGTTGATGTGGCCTCGCCGCCGATTGCGGCGAATCCGCTTAAGGGCCGATTTGTGCTGCGCCATGAATGCCGCCTTGCCTTTCGAACCGCGGCTTATAGCGCTGCGCCGCGGCCCCCGTCAACCGTGCCGGTTAACGGTCGCGGCGCGGCGAGACGGAGAAATGCACATTGAGCGTCCCGTTGCGCTCGGCGATCTCGATCCTCAGGGCCTCCTCGCCGCGAACGAAGTCGAGATCGCCGGCCGCTGCCCATCCGAACGCCGGCAAAACCGAGCGATAGAATCGGCGAACGGCGTCGGCGTCGCCGGCTGCGCCGGTAGCGTCTGCCTCGACAATGCGCCCCCCCGGCTTGTCGAAGACCACCGCGCCAGGCGATTCCTCGAGGCCCGGCGCGAGCGGAAGCTCATCGAGCCCGCCGACGAACCGTTGTGCCCCTTCGGCCCACGCCACCGTCACGCCCAGCGCCACCACCAGCGCCAGCACCGCCCTCGCTACGGCCATTCTCACCGCTGGACTCGCGGGCAATAGAAGGTCGAGCGCCCGCCCTGGACGATGCGGCGCACCGCTCCGCCGCAATCGCATCCCGGGCACACCTCACCCTCACGACCGTAAACGGCGAAGGCGTGCTGGAAGTAGCCGAGCTCGCCGCTGGCCTGAACGTAGTCGCGCAGGCTCGAGCCTCCGGCCGCGATCGCCGCCTCGAGCACCGTCCGGATCGCCGCCGCCAGCCGCGCCGCGCGCTCGCCACGCACCGAATCGGCGATCCGCCGCGGTGAGATGCGGGCCCGGAACAGGGCCTCGCAGGCGTAGATGTTGCCAATACCGGCGACCACCCGCTGGTCGAGAAGCGCCGCCTTGATCGCCGTCCGCCGCCCGCGCAAGGCGGCGCCAAGCGCCGGCCCATCGAATCCGCTATCCAGGGGCTCGGGTCCGAGACCGCGCAATAGCGGGTGAGCCGCGAGGTCGTGCGCGCGGGTTAGCGTCATCAAGCCAAAACGCCGCACGTCGTTGAAGGTCAGCACCGGACCGCGGCGCCATTCGATGATGACGTGATCGTGCAGCGCGGGCGGCGGCGCGGGCGGGGCGGTGAGTACAAACCGTCCCGACATGCCGAGGTGGACGATCAGCACGGTGGGCGTGTCGAAGTGGAACAAGAGGTACTTGCCGCGCCGGTCGATGCGCTCCAGCCGGCGGCCCTCGAGCCGGTGCTTGAGGTTGCGTGGCAGCGGCGCGCGAAGATCCGCGCGGCGGCGCTGTACGCGGGCCACCACACCGCCGGTGAGCTTCGCCTCGAGCCCGCGGCGGACCGTCTCGACCTCCGGCAGCTCCGGCATCCTACTCGTGCTCCATGCCCTGTGTTCAGCCTGCACCTATCACGAATCGCTGCGCGCGCCTACCGACGCGGGCGCGCGTGGCGCGGCGGGCGCGGCTGCGCTATCGTGGGTCCATGGGCGCCGAATCGGGCCTCGGTTGGACGGACTTCGGCGCGCGGCGGGTGCGGGCGGCCGACAAGCCGGCACTGGTGCGCGGCCTGTTCGACGGCGTGGCGCAGCGCTACGACCTGATGAACGATCTGATGAGTGGCGGCGTGCACCGGCTGTGGCGCCGCGCCATGATCGACTGGCTCGCCCCAGACGCCGGCAGCCACGTCATCGACGTCGCTGGCGGCACCGGTGACATCGCGGCGCGCGTCCTTGCCCGGACCCGCGGATCGGCTAGGCTCACCGTCTGCGACGCCAGCCAGGCGATGGTGGAGATCGGGCGCGAGCGCGCCCTCGACCGCGGCCAGGTGCGCGGCATCGAGTGGCTGTGCGGGGACGCCGAGGCGCTGCCGATCGGCGATTGCGCGGTCGATGCCTATACCATCGCCTTCGGCATCCGCAATCTCACCGATATCCCAAGTGCCCTGGCCGAGGCGCGGCGCGTGTTACGCCCCGGCGGGCGCTTCCTGTGCCTCGAATTCAGCCACCTCGCGTGGTCCGGTCCGGGTGCCGCCTACGATTCGTACTCCTTCCACGTGGTGCCATGGATCGGCGAGGCCGTGACCGGCAACGGCGAGGCCTACCGCTATCTCGTGGAGAGCATCCGGCGCTTCCCTGACCAGGAACGATTCGCCGCCATGATCGCCGATGCGGGCCTCGAACGGGTCGGTTATCGCAACCTCTCGGGCGGCATCGCGGCGCTTCACTCGGCCTGGCGCATCTGAGGTGCTGCGCTCGCTCCGCAATTTCGTCCGCCTCTTGGGAATCGCGCGCACCCTCACCCGCCACGATGCGCTGTTCCCCTTGGAGACCTTCGATCTCGGCCTGATGGCGGCCCGGGGCGCACGGCTCTTCGGGGGTCGCGCGGCCACCGATCTCGCCCGATTGCGGCCCGGCCAGCGCCTCGCGCTCGCCCTCCAGGCCCTGGGCCCGAGCTTCATCAAGCTCGGCCAGCTGTTGTCGACGCGCGCCGACCTGGTGGGCGAGGCGACCGCCGCCGATCTTTCCGAGCTGCGCGACCGCTTGCCGCCGTTCCCCGCCGATCAAGCCCGCGCGGCCGTGGCCGTGGGGTTGGGCCGGCCGGTCGAGGAACTTTTCTCGAGCTTCGATGACACGCCCCTTGCCGCGGCCTCGATCGCTCAGGTCCACCAAGCGGTCACCAGCGCGGGCGAGGCGGTCGCGGTCAAGATACTCCGGCCCGGCATCGAGGCCGCCTTTCGCCGCGATCTCGACCTCTTCTACTGGCTCGCCGAGACCGTCGAACGCGCGCGGGCCGGCACCCGCCGGCTCAAGCCGGTGGCCGTGGTGCGCACCTTCAACGACATCGTCGATCTCGAGATGGACCTGCGGCTGGAGGCGGCGGCGGCCTCGGAGCTCGCCGAGAACTTCGAGGCCGATGAGAGCTTCGGCGTCCCCGAGGTGGACTGGGAGCGTACCGGGCGGCGCGTCTTGACCACGGCGCGCGCCGCCGGCATTCCGATTGCCGAGCGCGAGGCGCTGATCGCGGCCGGGGCCGAGCTTCCGCAAGTGGCCGCGAACCTCGTCCGCGCTTTCCTGAATCAAGCCTTTCGCGACGGCTTCTTCCACGCCGACCTCCACCCCGGAAATCTGTTCGCCGAGCCTGAATCGGGCCGTGTCCTGGCCGTCGATTTCGGCATCATGGGGCGCTTGGACCGGCGTGACCGGCGCTACGTCGCCGAGCTACTGCTCGCCTTCCTCAGCGCCGATTACCAGCGCGCCGCCGAGGTCCACTTCGAGGCCGGCTACGTACCGGCGACGAAGTCGGTCGCGGCCTTCGCCCAGGCCTGCCGCTCGATCGGCGAGCCGATCTTCGGGCGGTCTTCGAGCGAGATCTCCATCGGACGGCTGTTGGCGCAGCTCTTTCAGATCACCGAAACCTTCGCCATGGAGACCCAGCCCCAGCTCTTGCTGTTGCAAAAGACCATGGTCGTGGTCGAGGGCGTCGCCCGCGAGCTCGACCCGGAGCTCAACATATGGGAGGTAGCGCGCCCCGTCCTCGAGGCCTGGGTCGCCGACACCTTGGCCCCCGAGACGCGCATCCGCGAAACCATCGACCAAGCCGCGCGCGCCGCCCGCCGCCTGCCCGACTTCGTCGACAACGCCGGCGCCATGCTGGACAAGGACGGGCTCAAGCTGCACCCCGATTCGGCCCGCGCCATCGCCGATCACCGAAGCCGCCGCCACGTCGGGGTGCGGGCGGCTTTACTGGCCGTCATCGTTCTCCTCGTGATCCTTATCGTCATCCAGTCGTGAGCGCGACTTGAACCGAGTTCGGTCGCGGGCTACATTATTTACAGTGCGGGTTCGTGATTTTGGGACATTCTACGGTGCTAGACAGAAAACGCGTTCTGCTGGTCATCAGCGGCGGCATCGCCGCGTTCAAGAGCCTTGAGCTCATTCGCCGCCTGCGCGAGCGTGGGGTCACGGTGCGCTGCGTTTTGACCGCCGGCGGGACCGAGTTCGTGACCCCGCTCTCGGTGGCCGCCTTGGCCGGCGAGAAGGCCTATACCGAGCTCTTCTCGCTCACCGACGAGACCGAGATGGGGCACATCCGGCTCGGCCGCGAGGCCGATCTGATCGTCGTCGCGCCGGCCACCGCCGACTTCATGGCCCGCTGCGCCACCGGCATCGCCGACGATCTCGCCACCGCCACGCTGCTGGCCGCCAAGGCGCCGCTGCTCATGGCCCCGGCGATGAACGTCGAGATGTGGGCGCACCCGGCCACCCGGCGCAACCTCGCCCGTCTCAAGGCCGACGGCGTGCGCATGGTGGGGCCCGACGCCGGCGATCTCGCCTGCGGCGAGGTCGGCGCCGGCCGCATGGCCGAGGCCGCCGATATCGTGGCCGCGATCGAGGTGGTACTGGGCGGACCCGGCCGCCCGCTTCACGACCGCCGCGCGCTGGTGACCTCGGGGCCGACGCGCGAGCCCATCGACCCGGTGCGCTTCATCTCCAACCGTTCCTCGGGCAAGCAAGGTCACGCCATCGCCGGCGCGCTCGCCCGTCTCGGCGCCGAGACGACGCTGGTCAGCGGCCCCAGCGCCGAGCCCGACCCGCCCGGCGTGCGCGCCGTCCACATCGAGACCGCCGCCGAGATGCTCGATGCCTGCACCGCCGCGCTCCCCGTCGACGTCGCGGTCTGCGCCGCCGCCGTCTCCGACTGGCGGGCCGCGGAATCGCCCGCCCACAAGCTCAAGAAGGGCGCCAACGCCCCCCGTCTCACGCTGGTCGAGAATGCCGATGTGCTGGCCAGCCTCGGCCGAGCCGCCGAGCGGCCGAGGCTTCTTGTCGGCTTCGCCGCCGAGACCGAGGACTTGATCGAGCGCGCCCGGCAAAAACGCCTGGCCAAGGGCTGCGATTGGATTCTCGCCAACGACGTGGCGCCCGGGAGCGCCGCCTTCGACGGTGATTCGAACACCGTCCATCTGATCACCGCCGAGGCCACCGAGGCGTGGCCGACGATGGACAAAGCCGCGGTCGCCGAGCGCCTGGCCTCGCGAATCGCCGCCGCGCTGCCCCCGCTCGCCTCGTGAGGGCGTTGCGCGCGGCGATCCGGCGGCTTGCCCACGGCGCGGATCTGCCACTTCCCGCCTACGCCACGCCCCACAGCGCCGGAATGGACCTTGCCGCCGCGATCCACCGCGATCTGGTGCTCGCGCCCGGCGAGCGCGCGCTGGTCCCCACCGGCTTCTCGATCGCCGTTCCGCAGGGCTTCGAGGCCCAGGTGCGGCCGCGCTCGGGGCTCGCGGTCGAGCACGGGATCACGGTCCTGAACGGCCCCGGCACCATCGATGCCGACTACCGGGGCGAGGTTTGCGTCGCGCTGGTCAATCTCGGCCAGGCGGCGTTCACGGTCCAGCGCGGGGCGCGCATCGCCCAGCTCGTCGTCGCCCCCGTGCAAACCGTGGCCTGGCGCGAGACCGGCACGCTTCCCGATACCGCGCGCGGCACCGGCGGTTTCGGTTCCACCGGGACAGCAGGCCCGGTGCCCGCGAGCGGCGGCGAGTGAGCCGGGAAATGCTGGGGCTCTCGAAAAAGATGGTGTTCGCGCTCGAGGCGGTCCTCGACATCGCCTACAACGCCGGCGCCGAGCCGGTCCGCTCCAAGGAGATCACCGGCCGCCAGGGCATCCCCCAGCGCTACATCGAGCAGGTGATGCAGCGCTTGGTCCGCGCCGGCATCCTCAAGGGCGTTCGCGGGCCGCGCGGGGGCTATCGCCTGGCCCGCGAGCGTCGCCGGGTCACGGTGGGCGAAATCGCCCGCATCGTCTACGCCCTCGAGGACCGCCAAGATCCGGGTGCGCGTGAGAACGGCTCGGCCTTGGGCCGCACCGTCGTCGGGCCCCTGTGGCGCGAGCTTCAGGACGAGCAGATGGCCCGGCTCGATGCCATCACCATCGAGGAGTTGTGCAAGCGCGCCCATTCGAGCGGCGTGCCGAGCGCCCTCCGCGATCACCTCGACTTCACCATCTGAGCGGGCAAGCGCCGTGCCGCCCCAACCCCGGCCCGCCGCCGATCCGCGTTTGCACGCGGTCGAGCCGAGCGACGAGCGCATCTTCGACAGCATCGTCGAGACCATCGGCGACACCCCGCTGGTGCGCATCTCGCGCCTCGCCGCCGACTCGCGGGCCGAGATCGTCGCCAAGCTCGAGTTCTTCAATCCGCTCAACTCGGTCAAAGACCGCATCGGCCGGGCGATGATCGAGGCCGCCGAGCGCGAGCACCGGATTGGCCCCGACACCGTGCTCGTCGAGCCGACCTCGGGCAACACCGGCATCGCGCTCGCCTTCGTCTGCGCCGTCAAGGGCTACCGCCTGACATTGACAATGCCCGAGGGCACCCCGGCCGAGTGCTGTAAGATGCTCCGCCTCTTGGGCGCTGTGACCGTGCTCACCCCGGCCAATCGGGGCATGGCGGGCGCCATCGCCCGGGCCAAGGAGATCGTCGCGCAATCGCCGGACGCGCTGATGCTGCAGCAGTTCGACAATCCGGCCAACCCCGGGGCTCACCGCGCCACCACCGCCGAGGAGATCTGGCGCGACACCGCCGGAAACGTCGACGCGGTGGTCTGCCCGGTCGGCACCGGCGGCACCCTGAGCGGCATCGGCGCGGTGCTCAAGGCGCGCCGGCCCAGCGTTCGCATGATCGCCGTCGAGCCCGAGGATTCCGCGGTGTTGTCGGGCGGCATGCCGGGCCCGCACATGATTCAGGGCATCGGCGCTGGATTCGTGCCCTCGGTCCTCGATACCGAGATGATCGACGAGGTCCTGACCATCGCCAACCAGACCGCCTTCGACACCGCGAGAAGCGCGGCCCGGCTCGAGGGCCTGCCGGTCGGCATTTCCTCGGGCGCCGCGCTGGCTGCGGCGATCGAGGTCGGCAGCCGCCCCGAGATGGCCGGCAAGCGAATCGTCGTCATCCTGCCCTCGATGGCCGAGCGTTACCTCTCTACCCAGCTCTTCGAGACGCTGTGATGCCCTTCTCAGAGGACCAGATCGAGCGTTACGCCCGCCACATTATCCTCAAAGAGATCGGTGGCGCCGGCCAGGCCAAGCTCGCGGCATCCAAGGTGCTGGTGATTGGCGCCGGCGGGCTTGGCTCGCCGGTCGCGATGTACCTCGCCGCGGCCGGTCTCGGCACCATCGGCATCATCGACGACGATACCGTGACCCTTTCCAACCTCCAGCGCCAGATCCTCCACACCACCGGGCACCTCGGCCGGCCCAAGACCGAGAGCGCCACCGAGACGCTCACCGCCCTCAACCCCGACGTCACCGTCCGCGCCCACCCCTTCCGTCTGACCGCCGAGAACGCCGCGGCGGTGATCGCCGAGTACGACGTCGTCGCCGACGGCTCCGACAACTTCGATACCCGTTTTCTCGTCAACGATGCCTGCTATTTCGGGGCCAAGACCTTGGTTTCGGCCGCGCTGCTGCGCTTCGACGGCCAGCTCTCGACCTTCCGCGCCCACTTGGGTGGCGAGAATCCGTGCTACCGCTGCATCTTCGGCGGCCCGCCGCCGCCCGAAACCACGACCAGCTGCGCCGAGGCCGGCGTGCTCGGGGCGCTGGCCGGCGCCATGGGCTCGCTGCAGGCCATCGAGGTGGTCAAGGAGCTTCTCGACGTCGGCGAGAGCCTTTCGGGCTCGCTCGTCATCTTCGATGCGCTCACCACCACCTTCCGCAAGGTCCGCGTCCCCCCCGATCCCGCTTGCCGGCTGTGCGGTCCCCAGCCCACCATCACCGACCTCTCGATCCACCACGGGACACCCATCCAGGCGGCGTCTTAGGGGCCACCGCGGACGGAAAGGGTCCGAGATGTTGCGATCCTTGAGGATGCGGCTCGTCGCCGCGGTCGTACTCGCCGCAGTGGCGTCTTCGGCGGCGTTCGCCGAGTCCTCGGCAAGGCTCACGCTGCTTCATTTCAACGACGTCTACCAGATCTCGCCGCAGCGCGGCGCCGGCGGGCTCGGCGAGCTGATGACGCTCTTGAAGCGCGAGCGCGCCGGCGCCGAGCACCACTTGACGACGCTCGGGGGCGACCTGATCTCGCCCTCGGTCATGTCGGGCCTGACCGAGGGCGCGCACATGATCGTGCTGATGAACGCGATTCGTCTCGACCTCGCGGGCTTGGGCAACCACGAGTTCGACTTCGGCAACGAGACGCTGCGCGAGCGGATCGCCGAATCCGAGTTCACCTGGCTCGCGACCAACACGGTGGGTGCCGATGGCGCCCCCTTCGGCGGCGCCAAAGCTACCGCGATGCGCGAGGTCGGAGACTTCAAGATCGGCTTCTTTTCCCTCCTTACGCCGGAGACGACGCACCTGTCCAGCCCGGGGCCGGGCATCAGATTTCTGCCCCTCGCGGCGGTCGCCGAACAGACGGCGGCGGCGCTGCGCGAAGATGGCGCCGACATCGTGATCGCCTTGACCCACCTCGACCTCGCGCGCGACCGCGCCTTGGCGCGCTCGGCCGGCATCGACATCATTCTTGGCGGCCACGAGCACGATCCCATCATGCTCTTCGAGGGCGGCGTCTTGATCCTCAAGGCGGGCACCGATGTGCGCTATCTCGCCGTCGCCGACGTGCTGCTGGAAAAGCGCGAATCCCGTGGCCGCATGCAAGTTTCCATGCGCCCCGAATGGAAGCTCGTCTCCACGGCCGGGGTAGAGCCCGACCCCGAGGTCGCGGCCCTCGTCAAGACCTACGAGGACGCGCTCGACGCCGAGCTCGATGTGACCCTGGGCACCACCAGCGTCGAGCTCGACAGCCGCCGCGCGAGTGTGCGGTCCCGGGAAAGCACGATGGGCAATCTGATCGCCGACGCCATCCGCGAAGGCGTGGGCGCCGATATCGGGCTTACCAACGGCGGCGGCATCCGCGGCGACCGCACCTACCGCGCTGGCACCGCGCTCACCCGCAAGGATGTCCTCACCGAACTCCCCTTCGGCAACGTCACCGTATTGATCGAGCTCACCGGCACCCAGCTCCTCGCGGCGCTGGAAAACGGCGTCAGCCGGATCGAGGATACCGCGGGGCGCTTCCCCCAGGTCTCCGGCCTGTCCTTCACATTCGACGCCGACCGGCCACCGGGTCAACGCGTGAGCGAGATCAGAATCGGCGGCCAAGCCATGGACCCGGCGCGCCTATACCGCGTGGCGACCAACGACTTCATCTACGCCGGCGGCGACGGTTACGCCGCGCTGTCCGAGGGCCGCGCGATCATCGACACCGCCGGCGCCAAGCTGATGGCCAGCATGGTGATCGACTACATCGCCCAAGCCGGCACCATCGCCCCCAAGATCGAAGGCCGCATCACCGCCAAATAGACCGCCGGCGCGCGGCATTGGACCTTGGCCACCCCGCTTGACCGTGCGGCGTGGGGCTTGTCATAACTCACCGGTGTTCGCGGCGCCCATTTTCTTTCGTACGCTGGTTTGCGTTCTAGGCGCGGCCTTCGTGGCCGTGCCCGCGGCGTCGGAATCCCAGGGCGCCTTGCCGCGGTTCGCCTCGCTCAAGGCCGACGAGGTCAACGTGCGCACCGGGCCGGGCACGCGCTATCCCATCGCCTGGGTATTCGTGCGCGCCGGCCTGCCGGTCGAGATCGTCGCCGAGTACGAATTGTGGCGCCGCATCGTCGATGTCGAAGGCGAGGAGGGCTGGGTCCACCGGGGTATGCTATCGGACCGGCGCTCGGCGATCGTCGTCGGCGATGCGCGGAACTTCCACCGCCGCCCCGATGCGCAGGCGCGGGTAGTACTGCGGGCCGAGCCCGGCGTTCACGGCCGCCTGTTCGGCTGCCGCGAGGGCTGGTGCGAAATGCAGATTGCCGGCCTCAAGGGGTGGACACGGCGCGACCACCTGTGGGGCGTTTACCCGGGCGAGGAGATTCGCTAGTGAGGGAACCATGGACGCGATTCAAGCGCTGAGCACGCGGGCATCGGCGGTGCGGCTGGAGGATCCGGCGCCATCGGACGAGCTCTTGGACACCGCGTTGCGGGCCGCGGCGCGCGCGCCCGACCACGGCATGCTGCGGCCGTGGAAGTTCCTGATCGTGCGCGGGGCGGCGCGCGAGCGGCTGGGCGAGGTCCTGGCCGAGGCGCTGGCGCGGCGCGAGCCCGAATCCTCGCCCGCGACCTTGGAAAAAGAGGCCAAGAAGCCCCTGCGCGCGCCGCTGATGATCGTCGTCATCGCCAAGGTCGAGCCCGACCATCCCAAGATCCCCGAGGTCGAGCAGGTCGTCTCGGCCGGCTCGGCGGCGCAGAACCTGATGCTTGCCTTCCACGCCGAGGGCTTCGGCTGCATGTGGCGGACCGGGCCCTCGGCCTACGACCCCGCCGTCAAGCGCGCGCTCGGGATCGAGCCGCACGACCACATCATCGGCTTCGTCTACGTCGGCACCCCGGTGGCGCTGACGCTGGAGCGAATCCGACCCGACCATAGCGACTTCGTCGAGGAGTGGATCGAACCCGCCGCCCCCTAGTCTGGCGGCAGCACCTGTTTCCGAGCCTAGTCGAGGTCCCGCGCCAGCTCTTTGCGGACCTCGGGGCTTAGCACCGTCATGTGGGCGTAGTGTGCGTGGCTGATGCCCAGCACCACCTCTTGCGCGGGATCGTGAAACCTCGCGACCTGCGCCTCGCTCATCGGGAAATGCAAGAAGTGAACGGCCGAGGTGCGGCCCTCGGCGGTCGAGCGCTCGGCGTCGGCATCGGCCAGCGCGGCCACCACCTCGCCGCCGATGCGCAGACGCACCGTGTGCTCGACCCCGCCCAGCCGCCCGAGTTCGGCGGCGCGCCGCACCGCATCGTCGATCTCAAGCATCAGCGTGGCCACCAACTCGCGACCCCGGGGGACCAGCGGGTTGTAGGCGGCGAGTTCACCCTCGATCTGGTCCTCGCCGCCGCCTTCGATGAACAGCATCTCGTGGACCTGGGTCCACATCGTCTCATAACTTTCGAAGGCGAACGTTGCGAACGGCCCCACCGCGACCCGCCGCCGCCGGCGGAGCGCCGCGGCCGCCGCTTGGCGTTCGCTGCGGACCGCGGCGTAGTCGGCCATCGACAGGATGTCGGCGCGGGTGATCTCGCGGGCCTCGCGCGGCACGGCGCAGCGCTCAGCCGCTTAGCCGCTCAGGCCATAGGCCATCGCGAACAGCTCGATCGGATGATACGAGGCGCTGGGCAGCGACTTGCCCTCGGCGAACCGCTCCATCCCTTGCACGATGTGATCGCCGGCCAGGGGGCACTCCGAAGAAACATAGGCGCGCCCGCTCTCGGCGGCCTGCTTGATGACGTTCTCGCCCACCTTCATGCCGATCTCGAAGTTCTGCTTCATCACCCCCCAACTGCCTCCGTGGCCCGAGCACCGCTGCATGATCAAGACGTTGGTCTTGGGGATCATGCGCAGCATCACCGCGGCCTTGGCGCCGATGTTCTGGGCCCGCGCGTGGCAGGCGAAGTGAAAGGCGACGCCGCCCTCGAGCGGCTGTAGTCCTTCGGCCAGCCCCTCGCCGCGGGCGATGCCGACGACGTATTCGGCGATGTCCGAGGTGTGCTCGGCAAGTTTCTTGACCCCGGCATCGTCGGGCAAGACGAGCGGCCACTCCATCTTCAGCATCAGCGCGCACGAAGGGGTCAGCGCAACGACGTCGTAGCCCTTGTCCGTCCACTCCAACAGCGTCGCCGATACCGCCTTGGCTTTAGCCGCAACCTCACCCAACGCGCCGCGCTCGAGCTGCGGCATGCCGCAGCAGCCGGGGTAGACGACCTCGGTCTCGACCCCGTTCTTGGCCAGCACCGCGCGCGCCGCCATGCCGATGCCGGGATTGTTGTATTCGACGAAGCAGGTCGAGTAGAGCACCGCCTTACGTCCCGCCGCCGGGGCCTCGGTGTTGAGCGTTACCGGCTCGGCCGCGGCGCGACGGCTGAAGGTCTTGGCATGATATCGCGGCAGCTCCGCGTCGCGATAGATCCCGGCGATAGCCTCGAGCGCCGGGCGGGTCAGCTTGTTCGTGCGCCTCGAGGCCCAGTTCGCCAGCGGCGCCACGCGCTGCGCGAGCTTGCCGTTCTTGTCGGTCTCGCCGAGCCGTTTCTCGAAATAGCTTTGGCCGCCCTTGCGCTCCGCGACCGCGCGCTGGCGGACCATCAGGTGGGGGAAGTCGAGCGCGTAGACGTGCGGCGGCACATAGGGGCAGCTCGTCATGTAGCACATGTCGCAAAGCGTGCAGCCCTCGACCACCGCTCCGAAGCCGGCGCTGTCGACGGTGTCGAGCTCGCCCGATTCCGCGCCGTCGATGAGGTCGAACAGGCGCGGAAAGCTGTCGCACAGCATAATGCAGCGACGGCAGGTGTGGCAGACGTCGAAGACCCG
>CAYUNL010000024.1:0-18465 GCA_964446055.1 uncultured Alphaproteobacteria bacterium
GTCCTCGCTCCCCCGTCCGACGCGGCCACCCAGCTGCGCGAGATCGGCCAATCCGAAGCGCTCGGCGTGTTCGATCACCATGACCGTGGCCTCGGGTACATCGACCCCGACCTCGATCACGGTCGTCGCCACCAAGACCGCGATCTCGCCCGCGGCGAACGCCGCCATCGGCGCATCCTTCGCCTTTCCTTTGAGGCGTCCGTGGACCAGGCCGACGCGGCCACCGAAGACTTTCGTGAGCGCCGTGTGTCGCGCCTCGGCGGCGGCCAAATCCACGGTCTCGGACTCGGCGACCATCGGGCATACCCAGTAAACCCGGGCCCCCTTGGCAACGGCGCGCTCGGCCGCGGCCACCACCTCGTCCAGGCGTGCAAGCGGCACCGCGCTGGTGGCCACCGGCGGGCGCCCCGCCGGCTTCTCCGTCAGGCGCGAGATGTCCATGTCCCCGTACGCCGTCAATTCCAACGTGCGTGGAATCGGCGTCGCGGTCATCACCAACATGTCGGCGCCGCCCAGGCCGGCCTTGGAGCCGAGTGCCAGCCGCTGGTGGACGCCGAAACGATGCTGTTCGTCGACCACTGCCAGACCCAGGTCCTTGAACGCGACCTCGTCTTGAAAGAGCGCATGGGTGCCGACCAGAACGTCGATGGCGCCGGCTTCGAGATCGTCTAGGACCGCGGCCCGCGCCTTGCCCTTTTCGCGGCCGCTGAGGAAGCCGATACGGATGCCCGCGGCTCGGCAGAGCGGCCCCACGACGGCATCGTGCTGGCGGGCGAGGATTTCGGTCGGCGCCATCAGGCACGCCTGGGCGCCGGCCTCCACCGCGGTCAGCATAGCGAACAGCGCAACGATGGTCTTGCCGCTGCCGACATCGCCCTGCAGCAGGCGCAGCATGCGGAGCGGCGCGGCGATGTCCGCCTCGATTTCCGCGATCGCGCTTTCCTGTGCGGGTGTCAGTGCCCAAGGGAGCACCTCCCGCACCTTGGCGCCAAGCCGGCCTGTCCCACGAAGCGAGCGGCCCGCCCGCCCGCCCAGGCGGGCGCGCATTAAGGCCAGGGCGAGCTGGTTGGCCAGAAGCTCGTCGTAGGCGAGCCGCTCGCGCGCCGGTGCGGTGGGCGCGAGGTCGGCCTCACGCTCTGGCGCGTGCGCCCGATGGAGCGCTTCGCGCCATGGTAACCACCCCCGTGCCGAGCGCCAATCAGGCTCGAGCCACTCGTCGAGGTCGGGCGCGCGCTCGATCGCCTCGTGCATAGCGCGCGCCAACGGTTTGGCCGTCAGGCCGGCGGTCAGGGGGTATAGGGGCTCTATGGCTGGCAGCTTCGCAGCCTCTTCCGGTGCTGCGATGTGGTCGGGGTGGGTCATCTGAAGCACCCCGCGGTAGCTCTCGGCCTTGCCACTGACGACGCGGCGCTCGCCTGGTGGTAGCACCTTGCGCAGGTAATCTTCGCGAGCGTGGAAAAACACCAGTTCCAACGAGCCGGTTTCGTCGGAGCACTCGACCCGGTATGGCCTGGGCCCGCGCCCCGGGCGATGCTGGTCCACGGCCACGCTCAGGGTGACGATGGCGCCCGAGGGCGCATCGGCGATCTTGGGCGCGAAGCGGCGGTCGATGATGCCGCTCGGCAGGTGCCACAGCAGGTCGACGACCTGGGCTCCGGCGAGCCCCTCGATCGCCTTGCCGACGCGCGGCCCGACGCCACCGAGCGCGGTGACCGGCGCGAAGAGTGGAAACAGAACTTCGGGTCGCATTGCTCGGCCCGAGCCTATCCGCTGAGCCCACCCCGAGGCCACGGAAAAGCGCTGACGGTCGCCGGCGTCGGACCATCGGGGTACGGTAGCTGCAGGGAGCCGTTCAGCACGTGGATGGTCGGGCCGACAGGATTGACCAGCCCGTCGGGTTTGACGCCGGCGTTCGCCGAGCGGGCACATCCCGTACCGGGCGGCGCATAAGTCAGGAACATGCTAGGAAAGTGCCTCCGTGAGCTGCCCAAATGGGGTGCTGACAGTCGGCGTCCAGGGAACTATAAGCCCGGGAGGTGGGCGCATGGACGACGGTAGTGCATCGAGCGGCGGGGACGATTTGGCGGCGCATGGCGAGCAGCTCGCGCTTCGGCGCAAGCGTGTGCGCTTTCGTAGCTGCCACCGCGGGATGAAGGAACTCGACGTGTTGCTGGGCCGATTCGTCGATCGCCACCTCGACCAACTGACACCCGTGCAACTCGATCGCTATGAGTCCTTGATCGAGAGCCCCGACCCCGACCTCTACCGCTGGATACTCGGCCGCGGCGCGCCGCCGGCGATCCACGACACCGACGTCATGGCGCTCTTGCGAGACGTCAGGTATTCACCGCAATAGATTGAAAATAAACGAGAAAATTGTTGCCGAGCCGGGTCGCGCAATGATCGGTGGCGCGGTAGAGGGGCTCGATGCCCTGGTTGTGGACGCCCTGGCGCGGGCCGCTCCCAGCGGAGTGATCTACTTCGCCACCAGCGATGCGCGCATGGCGGCAATGGCCCAGGCGCTGGCCTTCTTCGCGCCGGGGAACGAGGTGCTCGAATTGCCCGCGTGGGACTGTCTGCCCTACGACCGCGTCTCGCCGCGCGCCGATATCGCCAGCCGCCGCATGCTGGGCCTCAGCCGCCTCACCGCCGCCGACACCCGGCCCGACATCGTACTTACCACGATCAACGCTGCCCTGCAGCGCGTGCCGGCAATCGATGCCGTCCGCGGCGCGGCATTTGCGGCCGAGGTTGGTGATGCCATCGATCTTGCGGCGCTCACCGATTATTTTTCGCGCAACGGGTACGTTCGAAGCGGGACCGTCCGCGAGTCGGGCGAGTACGCTGTCCGTGGCGGCCTCATCGATGTCTTCCCGCCCGGCGAAGCGCAACCGGCCCGTCTCGACCTCTTTGGCGACATCCTCGAATCGGTGCGCCGATTCGACCCGCTGACCCAGCGTACAAGCGGCGAGGCCGCCCGGTTCGCGCTGGTGCCGGCCAGCGAGGCGCCGCTCGACGCTGCCTCGATCGCCCGCTTCCGGGCCGGATACTCCGAGCGCTTCGGCGTATCTACCGACGATCCCCTCTATGCCTCGATCACCGAGGGCCATCACTACATCGGTATGGAGCACTGGCTACCGCTCTTCTACGAGCGTCTGGAGACGGTGTTCGACTACCTTCCCGACGCCGCGCTCGTGCTCGACCATGCGGTCGACGAGGCGTGCGAAGCCCGACTCGAAGCGATCGCCGAGACCTTCGCCGCACGATTGGCCCGGGCGAGCGAGGGCAGGTCGAAAGGCGAGGCTCGTTACAAGCCGCTGCCGTCCGACAATCTCTACCTCGCCGGACCCGAGTGGAGGGAACGACTCGATGCGCGGGCGGTTGTTGAGCTGTCGCCGTTCGCGGCGCCGGTGTCGACAGGAACCGTCGACGCCGGTGGGCGCGGAAGCCGCGACTTCGCACCCGAACGCAATCAGCCCGACGTCGATCTGTTCGACGCCGTCAGGGCGCACATTGCCGGGCACCTAGATGCTGGGCGGCGGGTGCTTGTCGTCGGCTTCAGCCTTGGCGCCCGCGAACGTTTAGCGGGAATGCTCCAGGCCCATGGCGTCGAGGATCTGACCCCAGTTGATGACTGGCCGCAGGCGCAGGCGCTGCCCGAGCGCGCGGTGGCGCTGGGCATCCTAGGTATCGAGCACGGCTTCGAAACCGCCGAGTGCGCGGTCATCGCCGAGCAGGACATCCTGGGCGAACGCATCGCGCGGCCACCGCGGCGTACCCGGCGCGCCGAGAACTTCATGGTGGAGGCCTCGAGCCTCTCGCCGGGCGACTTCGTGGTCCACGTCGATCACGGGATCGGCCGCTACGAGGGGCTGCGGACCCTCGACATCGGCGGCGCCCCTCACGACTGCCTTCACGTGACCTATGAAGGGGGCGACCGGTTGTTCGTGCCGGTCGAGAATATCGAGGTCTTGGCGCGGTTCGGTTCCTCCGACGCCACGCCCAGCCTCGACCGGCTTGGCGGCACCGCATGGCAGGCGCGCAAGGGGCGGGCCAAGAAGCGCGTTCTTGAGATCGCCCGCGACTTGATCCAGGTGACTGCGGAACGGCGCCTACGCTCGTGCCAGCCGATGGCGCCGCCGGTGGGTGCCTACGACGAGTTTTGCGCCCGTTTCGCATACGACGAGACCGAGGACCAGGCCGGGGCCATCGACGACGTGGTGGCCGACCTCAACTCGGGCCAGCCCCTCGACCGCCTGATCTGTGGCGATGTGGGATTCGGCAAGACCGAAGTCGCCATGCGCACCGCCTTCATCGTTGCCAGCGCTGGCGGGCAGGTAGCGCTCATCGCGCCGACCACTCTTTTGTGCCGCCAGCACAATGAGACCTTCCGCGAGCGCTTCGCCGGCACCCCGTTCCAGGTCGCTCAGCTTTCGCGGCTGGTTAGTTCCAGCGAGGCCAGCGAGGCGCGCCGCCAGATTACCAGCGGCGAGGCGCGGATCGTCATCGGCACCCACGCCCTTCTCGGCAAGAGCGTCACCTTCGACGACCTCGCGCTGGTCATCGTCGATGAGGAGCAGCACTTCGGGGTCGTACACAAAGAGCGCCTCAAGCAGCTTCGCTCCGACATTCACGTTCTGACCCTGAGCGCGACGCCGATCCCGCGGACCCTGCAAATGGCGCTCGGGGGCCTGCGCGAGATGAGCCTGATCGCCACCCCGCCCGTGGACCGCCTGGCGATCCGCACTTATATCACCCCCTTCGATCCCGTGATCGTCCGCGAGGCGATCTTGCGTGAGCACCAGCGTGGCGGCCAGACCTTCTACGTTTGCCCGCGTATCGCCGATCTTCCCTTCGCCCAGCGTTTTCTGGCCGATGAGGTGCCCGAGGTCAGCGTCGCCACGGCCCACGGGCAAATGCCGGCGCGCGAGCTCGACGCGGTGATGGGAGGCTTCTACGAGCGGACCTCCGACGTGCTGATATCCACCAACATCATCGAATCTGGCCTCGACATCCCGACCGCGAATACGCTGATCGTGCACCGCGCGGACAACTTCGGCCTGGCCCAGCTCTATCAGCTGCGGGGCCGCATCGGCCGCTCCAAGGTGCGGGCGTACGCCTACCTCACGGTGCCCGCGCAGCGCCGCCTGACGGCCGATGCTGAGAAGCGACTCCGGGTGATGCAGGCCCTCGATGATCTCGGCGCTGGGTTCAGCTTGGCGAGCTACGACCTCGACATCCGGGGCCCCGGAAACATCCTCGGCACCGAACAGTCGGGCCGTATCCGCGAGGTCGGTTTCGAGCTCTACCAGGAGATGCTCGAAGAGGCGATCGCCGCGCTACAGGGGGCCGAACGGGCCGCCGAGGCGGCGGAACGCAAGTACTCGCCGCAAATCAGTATCGGCACCGCGGTCCTGATCCCGGAAACCTACGTCAGCGACCTGACGGTACGGCTCGGTCTGTATCGGCGCCTCGCTCGTCTCGAGACCGGGGCCGAGATCGACGCCATCGCGGCCGAGCTGATCGACCGCTTCGGGCCCATACCGGACGAGGTTTCCCACCTTCTCGACATCCTTGCCATCAAGCGCCTGTGCCGCGCCGCCGGCGTCGAGCGGGTCGAGGCCGGTCCGGCGGGAGCGACGCTGACGTTTCGCCACAACACCTTCGCCAACCCTTCGGGCCTGGTCGAGTTCGTCAGCCAGAATCCGCAAGCCACCAAGTTCCGGCCTGACCATAGGTTGGTCTACAAGCGCGCGTGGGAGGCGCCCGAGGCACGGCTCACCGGCGTCCGGCGCCTTTTGGAACGGTTGGCCGAAATCGCGGCAGTGGCCCCCGACGAAGCATCGGAAGTGCCTGCCTCGACGGCGTAGCGTGCCTTCACCGAGTGCTTCACATCGCCGGACAAGGTTGGGAAGATCGACCGGCACGTGGGCCTCGGTCCAGGTCCATGCCACCCACGACCGACAAGGAGACATACAGGGCCATGTCTGAAACCGAAAACGGGCAAGTCGAGCGCTATCAGCGCGATGGCTACATCGTCGTGCGGGATCTCTTGACGATGGACGAGGTCGACGGGCTCAGGTCCGAGATCGCCGCGGTGTGCCGGGGCGAGCGCGGCGAGGTCGACGGGCTGACGCCGCTTCCCAAAGACACTCCCGACGATGAAGCGGTCGAGCAGGTCCTGTGCATCAATCATCCGCACAAGGTCTCCCCGTTCATCGCCGAACGGTTGGCGCACCCGCGGATCGTCGAGGTCCTACAGCAGATCATCGGACCCAACGTCAAATGTGTGAACTGCGTCGTGTTCAACCGCCACCCTGACAACCGCGGCCTGTCGTGGCACCAGGACGAGTTCTACATTCCGACTCGTGACCGTTCGTTAGCCCAGGTGTGGATCGCGCTCGACGAGGCGACGCGCGACAAGGCCTGCCTGCGCGTGATTCCAGGCTCACATCAGCCCGGGATTCTGTGGCCGACGCGCGATCGCAGCGATCCCGATCGCTTCAACGACAGCGTCCTTGAGACCCACGGCTTCCCCTACAGCGACGACGACGCCGTGTTTGTGGAGATCGACCCCGGCTCGGCCATCTTTTTCAATGGCTACCTGCTGCATGGCTCCTTGCCGTACGCGGCCACGACCGGCTCGCGCCGTGCCCTCACGCTTGGTTACATGAGCGCGGAGTCGTGGTTCCCGTGGGACTGGAACGGGATGCTGGAGAAGACCCATGACAACCGCGATATCACCATGGTCTGCGGCACCGACCCCCACGCGTACAAGGGTACGCAAGACCTCGTCCACGCCTGGGTCGACCAGCGTCACGACTAGACCGTACCGGGCCAATGTTCGAGAGCTTCACCGAGACTGAGATCGAGGCGGAGGGGGTTGCGATCCGCGTGACCCACGGCGGGTCGGGGCCGCCGCTCCTGCTCCTCCACGGCTACCCACAGATGCGGGCCATGTGGCACAAGGTGGCGCCCCTGTTGGCCGAAGAATTCAGCCTCGTCATTCCCGATCTCCGCGGCTACGGCGACAGTGCCAAGCCCAAGAGCGACGCGGCCCACCTGGCGTACTCAAAGCGGGTGAGCGCGAGCGACCAAGTGGCGGTGATGCGGGCGCTTGGCTTTGAGCGTTTCGCGGTAGCCGGCCACGACCGAGGCGCGCGCGTCGGCCACCGCATGGCGCTCGATTCTCCAGAATGCGTGAGCAAGCTCGCCGTCCTCGACATCGTGCCGACCCACAAGATCCTCTCGACCGTCGACAAAAAGGTCGCGCGCCATTATTTCCTGTGGTTCTTCCTCAGCCAGCCTGCGGACTTCCCGGAATCGATTATCGGCGCCGATCCCGAGCGCTACCTGCGCACATGCCTCGGCACCTTCAGCACCGACGCGGGGATGTTTTCCGACGCCGCTCTCGCCGAGTACGTCCGCTGCCTGAGCGATCCCGAGGCCATCCACGCCTCGTGCGAAGACTACCGCGCCGCCGCCTCGATCGACCTGGAACACGACGAAGCCGACCTCGACAGCAAGATCGCGTGCCCAGTATTCGCGCTGTGGAGCTCTACACGTGGGGCCGGACAGGCGCCCCACGACGTGATGGCGGCGTGGCGCGAACGCGCCCATGATGTGCGCGGCCAAACGCTCGATTGCGGACACTTCATGCCCGAGGAATCGCCTGCTGAGACCGCGGCGGCCATGTCCGCGTTCTTTCGCTGAGCCTCGCCTCAGGTAAGCGTCGGTGCGGCTTCGGCGCTCTCTTTTTCGACCGTGTCGAAGGCACGCAAGAATACATCGGGTGTCTGGGCGCCCGAAATCGCGTACTTGCGATCGAAAATGAAGAAGGGGACACCCTGGACGCCGAGGCTTCTCGCCTCCGCACTCTCCGCGCAGATGCGTTCGCGGTCCTCGTCGGTCGCAAGTCTTGCGGCGCATCGCGCGCCATCCATACCCGCGGCGGTGGCGGCCTGGGCCAGCACTTCATGGTCTCCAACGTCGCGGCCTTCGATGAAGTACGCGCTGAACAGACGCTCGACCACGGCGTCTTGTTTGCCTTCGGCACCGGCCCAATCGATCAGCCGGTGGGAATCCACGGTGTTGGGCACGTGGCTGATGCGCTCGAAGTCGAAGGCGATTTCCTCGCTTTCGCCGGCGGCGCGGATCGCTGCATAGATCTGCTCGGCGCGTGCCGATCCACCGAACTTCGCCTCGAGATAGGCCTCGCGTGGGAATCCTAGAGCGGGCGTGTCGGGATTGAGTTCAAAGGGCCGCCAAACGACCTCAAGGTCCAGGTCTTGGCGCCGGGCCAGTGCCTTCTCCAGTCGACGCTTGCCGATCAGGCACCACGGACACACGGTGTCCGAGACGACTTCCAGTCTCATGCGCCGCAGCATATCGGAGCATGGCCGTGGGGGCCACGCGAATCCGGCTTAGCGTAGGAGGACTTGCGCGCGAGCGCGGGCGATCAGGGTTTCGGCCGTATCGCCGGGTACGAAGGCGGTGACGGCGGACTTCAATGCCGCGTTCACGGCACCGTGGCCGTCCGCGACCGCGAATTCAGTGTTGTCGACCACTCCGACGATGCGCTGCATAACCAGTTCGGCGACTTGGGCCGCGGTTTCGGGAAGCGCAACAACGAACTTGTCGCCGCGGAATCGTGCGGCGACGTCTTCGCCGCGTACCAGCCGGCCGATGATGCCGCCAATCTGATGTAACAGCCGGTCGCCGGCAACGTATCCGTGTTCGGCGTTGACTGCCGCCATGTTGTCGACATCGAAGAAACCGAGACTGAGCTTCTTTTCCCAGCGCTCGGCATCTTCGATCTGGCGCCCGAGGTGGGCGTGGAGGAAGCCGTGGCTGAACAGCCCGGTCAGTGCGTCGCTGGTCATTGGGTCATGGGTATCGGCGTACACCGCGTGCATTTTCCGACGGTACCGGCGCTGCCGCACCAGCGCCGCGACGCGCCCGCGAAAATCGCTTTCCTGGAGCGGTCGGCATACCACGTCGTCGACGAGATCGATTTGGTTTCCGGCGGATCCGGAGACCTCGCCGGAATCCGCGATCAGGATTGCCGGCAGTTCGTAGAGCCTGGAGTTGTGGCGTAGGTCCGCGACGATGGCGAAATCCTCGGCCGGGTCATCGTGGGTCGCGAGAACGAAGGCCTCGAATTCTTCGGCGAGCAAGCGGTCCACAGACTCGTAAGTTGCCGAGACGAACGCGGTGTCGAAGCCTTCGCCAAGTGCTGCCTCCAGGCCCATGCACTCAGCGTCATCTCGGCAAGAGATCAGCACCCGCATCCTTGCCCCGGCGTCCGGGGGAACGATCTCACGTGGCTTCTGGACCCCATAACGCTCGGAAGTGTCCGCGCGCCTGGCGATCTCCTCGCGCATTGTGTTGAGACGCACGAGCGAAGCGAGGCGCGAAAGCAATTGAGATTCGTGGAAATCTCGCGGCAGAACGCACGTTAGGGCTCCCAAGACGCCGTTGGCTACCCCATTCACCTCGAAGGCGTCGGCGATTAGCATCACCGGCGCGCCACTGGGTTGCCAAACGGTCTCGACGGCGTCTGCGAGCGACTCCGACTGGAGGGTCGTACTGGCGTCGAAGATGATGACGTCGGGGTGCTTGTCGCCCGCAATGCTCCGCGCCTGCTCCAAATCCTGAGTCCGCATCGTTCGATATCCGCACTGGTTGAGTTGAACCGCCAGCGGGGACGAGGAGTCGGGGTCGTGATCGTAGATCAGAACTCGGGCGGTGCGAATCATGGCAGACTGTCCGGCGAAACCGTCACGATGGCGCCACACCCTAGAGCGCGACGGTTAAGAAGGCGTGCATGGCGCCCTAGCGGCAGGGTAGGGTGCTCGCCCTGGAGGTGGCCCAATGGAACAGGTGCTCGCGGGCAGGGGCGCGCTTGTGACAGGTGCATCGAGTGGGCTTGGACACAGCATGGCAACGTGTCTCGCGCGCGGCGGCGCACGTGTCGCGGTTGCCGCGCGGCGCATGGACCGGCTCGAAGCACTTGCCCGAGAGATCGCCGACCTCGGCGGTCAAGCGGTGCCGATCGCACTCGACGTCACCGATGCCGACAGCGTTGCCCGGTGCGTTGCCGCCGCCGCGGACGCTCTCGGCGCGCTTGATATTCTGGTCAATAATGCAGGCATCGCCGAGGCTGGTTGGATCGCCGACACCGACGAGGCGACCTTCGATCGAGTCATGGACACCAACCTGAAAGGTGCCTGGCTAGTAGCGACCGAGTTTGGGCGTCGCATGATCGAGCACGGCAACGGCGGCACTATCGTCAATATTGCGTCGATCGCTGGTGTCCGCGCGCACCGCCAGCTATCGGTCTATGGCATGTCAAAGGCGGCGCTTATCCAGATGACCCGGTCGATGGCGCTCGAATGGGCGCGCCATCGGATCCGCGTCAACGCGCTGGCGCCGGGTTATGTCGAGACCGAGATGAACGCGGCGTTCCTCGAAAGCGAAGACGGCCGACGCATGATCGAGGGTTTTCCCAATCGCCGGATCGGCCACCCGGCCGACATCGAGGGTCCGCTGATGCTGTTAGCCTCGGATGCCGGCGCGTTCATTACCGGCAGCGTCATTGCGGTGGATGACGGCCAGGGGCTGTAGGCCGGGCCCGCGAAGCTACTCGACGCACTCCACGGCCACGGTAACCGTACGCCCGCGCTCGGCGATGTCCGCCGTCTCGAGCCGTGCCGCGAATGAGGCCGTCCGGTAGTCGATTCCGTTCGCCGCAAGGAACTTACGCGCAACGTCAGCCTTAATCGCGAAGTTGACGTTCTGCGGGATGTCGCCGGTCAGTTCGGCAACCTGCAACGCGTCGAGTTTGGCGACAATGACCCCGACAACGTTGCCGCCGCGATCGAACAGCGGCCCGCCGGAATTCCCCGGCTGGACCGGCGCCGTGATCTGTAGGAACCGATCGTCGTCCTGAAGCCCGGCGGTGGCGCTGACGATGCCGACCGTGACGTTCGCCTGGTTGGCCAAGAGGCCGCGCAGCGGGAAACCCAGGCCCACGACGTCCTCACCCGAGCGAATGCCGGGGCCGTCGCGGAACCGGGCGATGTCGCCGTAGTCCGAGCCGGCAAGCCTTAGAAGTGCGAGGTCGTTGTTCTCATCGGTGGCGGCAACTTCGGCGGCACGGCGCTGGCCGCGATGCTGGGCGCGAACCGTCACGCACCCCTCGATGACGTGGAAATTGGTAAGGACATCACCGTCGGCGCTGACGACAAAGCCACTTCCCGATTGCAGGACGTCACTCTCGCCCAGCCCGGTCCCCGTGCCGTCGTCCGGGGCCCGTCTGGTGATCCTGCTGCGCGTACCCGAGCGCGCCGCGTAAGCCGCGCGATTGTCGGACTGGCTCGCGAGCTCTACGTCTTCGAGGAATCCGACGATCTCATCGAAGTCCCGGGCATGCCCGCAATAGGCGATGAAGACCAAGGTATCGTAGTACTCGTCCGGGCCCGTCAGCGAGACGTCCAGGGCGTAGGCGCCGGCGCCAAAGATGCAGTCCTGATCATCCATGGACGCATAGGCGACGCGTCCCACCCCGTCGCGCGGACGCAGCGCTTCGGTGCGTTCGACGTCCGGCCTGGTATCCTCGAAGACCTCGGCCACCCACTTGCGCAGGCCCTTTTCGCTCTTGGCGGCATCGCGGCGGCCGATGCGGAAATAGGACCTGTGGGCCTTCTCCAGCGAGATGAACCCGGCCCACCGTGCCGGCGGCACGAACAGGTCGGCGCTTTGGATCAGGACGCTGTTCGAGTGGGTGGCCTCCTGGACGTTCTGCAGCTCAAGATCGGTCTTTATGAGGATGTTGACCCGAATCTCGAACTGCGTAATGTCCTTCCAGTCAACGTCGTCCTGCGCGCGCGCCGCCGCTACGGCAAGCGCGAGCGTCATCGCGACGAAGAGCGATGCAGCCGCCCGGAAGATGCGTTCGCGAGCCATCATAGTTCCCGACCCCGCGATGGTCCCACGGCGGCGGATTCGGGACAAGGCCGATCGGGCTTTCGCCTAACTCACCTGAAACACACGAGGGCGACTACGACATTCCGACCGAAGGCGGCGAGTTCCGTATTCTGTCGCTGGTTGCCCAGGGGCGCGGTCCGGTAGCTGATGTCAGTGCGTATCGAGAAAGCTACGCACCACGCTCGCCTTGATGGTAAAGTTGATGTTCTGCGGTATCTTGCCAGTCGCCTCGGCAAACTCGAGAACACCGAGGCCGCCCACCACCACGCCTACGACGTTACCGCTTTCGTCGAGGAGCGGGCCCCCCGAGCTTCCGGGCTGAACCGGCGAAGTGACCTGCAGAATACGCACGTCGTCCGCCGGGCCGGCGGTCGAGCTCACGATTCCGGTCGTGACTTTGGGCTGGGATCCCAGGAACTGGCTAAACGGGAAGCCCACGGCCATCACGCCCTCGCCGATGCTAACATCGCGTCCCTGCCGCAGCGTGACGGTGTCGGACGGCACCTGTCCCGTCCATTTCAACAATGCAAGATCGTTTGACGGGTCACCGGCAACGAACGTTACCTCCCCCGCGCTGTCGCCGTGCTGAGCGCCGACCGCTGTGCATTCGCTGACGACATGGAAGTTCGTCACAATGTGCCCTAGCCGGTTGACAAAGAATCCCGTGCCGGCGCCGGCGGGGCCCGGTTCAGCGTCCTCGGTATTGACATCCTCGTCAGTGCGGGCGGCATAGACGGCACGGTTTTCGTCGCTGCCTACAAGGCGCAGGTTCTTCAGAAAGGTCACGATCTCCCTGAATTCACCGTGCTGGTCGCAGTACCACATCGTGACAACGGTGTCGTATTGCTCGCCACCAGCGCGCGGAAACTCGAAGTTGTAGGCCGTCTGTGCGACCAAGCATCGAAACTCCCGGGCACGCGCGTAAGCGATGTGGCCAATACCGTTGACGATGTTGATCCTCTGAATCAGCTCGACGCTCGCATCTTGGGCGGCGCCTTCGAGCCACAGGAGCGCCAAATCATGGAGGTCCTTTCCTCCCATCGCAGCGCGGTGGTCCCGGAGCGTGAAGGGGGCATCGAGCGATTTGAGTACGTTGATCCGCCCCTTCGCGCCGGCCGTCGGATCAACGAACCCGATGTGTTGGAGCAGGACGTTGTATTCGGATACCGCCTGCTCTGCCCACGTGATCTCGAGGGGCGTGTCCTGCACGACACTCACGATCACCTGAATCGGCGATATCTCCCTGTACTCAAGTTGGGTTTCAGCTGACGAGCGTCCACTCAAGACCGCCAAAGCCGCCGCGGCGGCCAGAGAAAGTAGGGAGATCGATCGCATGGAACGCATTGGTGGTTCCTATGCATAGGGCAGGGGCGCATTCGCTCCCCGGCACCGGTTATCGTGGCACGCCGCGCCGCGCCGCACAACCGGCGCGGCGCCTGCGTTCGGGCCGGCTACATCCAGCCGAGACTGTCGGTGGTGGCGCCTGAGGGCAGGTATTCGGCGCCCACCCAGCCGCTGTAGCCGGCCTCGTCGAGGGCGGCGAAAACATTGCTGAAATTGATCTCGCCCGAGCCCGGCTCGTGACGGCCCGGCGCATCGGCGAACTGCACGTGGCTGATCCGCGGCAACAGCCGCTGCATGGTGGCGATCAGGTCGCCCTCGGTCATCTGCATGTGATAGAGGTCGTATTGCAGCGCCACGTTGTCATGCGCCGCAGCCTCGATCGCCGCCATGCCCTCGTCGGACCCGGCGATGAAATAGCCGGGTACGTCCTTGCGGTTGAGCGGCTCGACCAGCGCCCGCGCCCCGACCTCGGCGGACGCGTCTGCGGCGTGGCGAAGGTTCTCGACGAACAGCGCCCGGCACCGCTCGTCACCGGGCTCGGCCTTGCCGGCGACGACGTGAATGCGCTCGATACCCAGGCGCTCGGCGTAGCCGCAGGCGTTCGCCACGGCGGCGCGAAACTCTTCTTCGCGGCCGGGCACGGCCGCCAGTCCGAAATCACCGGCGGCGACGTCGCCCATGCTGGTATTGATGTGCACAAGCGGGATATCCGCCTCTTCAAGCGCTTGCGCCCACTCGGCGGCCGGCGCCTCATAGGGCGCCTGACATTCGACCGCCGCGAAGCCGGCCCGTTTGGCCGCCATCACGCGATCGATCAACGCGTGCTCACGGAACATCGTCGAGATATTGGCGCTGAAGCGTGGCATGCGGCTCAAAGACCGAGCGGATCAGTCCGGATGATGCTTGCCGATCGGTGCCACCCCGGTCGCTTGCAAGCCTTCGTCGCCGCTCTCAACCGAGTAGCGAACCTCGGTGCCGGGCTCGAGCGCGTCGAACTTTGCGTTTATGACGCTGTTGCGGTGGAAGTAGACTTCCTGGCCGTCGGCTCCCTCGATGAAGCCGAAGTCGCGCTCGGGGAATAGCCGCGCGACGCGCCCATGCGGTGGAGCCGCGTGCGATTTCACCTCACCGCGGCGCTTGGCCGCATGTCCATCGAGCTGGCGCCTGGCGGCACGAAAAGCGTCGCGAATGGCGGTCGCCAGGTCCTCGTGCGCGTGATCGTCGTGGTTGTCGTGGCTGACGATGACCTGACCGCCGGGGACGTTGATATCGAGCCCGACATGAAAGACGCGGCCCTTGGTGTGCTGGCGGTGCGGCGCTTCGATGACCACCCGACAATCGACAATGCGGCCGAACACCCGCTCCAGCTTGGCCACTTCCTTGTTCACACGGGCTTCGGCCTCGGGCGAGTGTTCGAGGTCGCGAAAGGTAATCGTGGGGGTGGTCTGCATGAAGCCGCGACTGCCGTTGAGTGCCAACCGGAAGAACCTATTCAACGGTCGCTGAAACCGATGGTCAAGCGATGATTCGCGGCCCGCCGCGGCGCATTTGACATCGACTCATGCCGTGAAGCACACTCGCGGGCACTGCAATACGCCTTCGCCTTCGTCCTCACCGTGACCGAGGTGATCACCGTTCCGGTCCAGCTCGCCAAATTCATGGGGCGCGAGGCGACCTATTTCTCGCGCATCGCAGCGCTCTCGATCCTTGCGATGCTGCCGATCCTCATCGCCGTCGCCACGCTACAGCGTTATCTTGTGCGCGGCATCAGCCTCGGTGCCATCAAGGGCTAGGCAGGGGGGAACGATATGGATATGGACACCGACACCGAGTTCGCCGGCCGGGTGGCGCTAGTGACGGGTGGCGCGCGGGGCATCGGTCGGGCGGTGTGCGTCGACCTTGCCCGGCGAGGCGCGCAAATCGCGATGAACTACGTTGCCAACGATGCCGCCGCAGCCGAGGCGCGCGCCTTGGTCGAGGCGACCGGCGCGGCGTGCCTGCCGATCAAGGCCGATGTCTCCGACGCGGACGCCGTCGCCGCCATGGTCGAGACCGCCGAGCGCGAGCTGGGCGCGGTCGATCTTCTGGTCACCTGTGCCGCGGTCGTGCACCAGCAGGCGCACACCGAGATGGATCTCGCCACCTGGCATCGGACTCTCGCGGTGAACGTCGACGGCACCTACCATCCGGTCATGGCGCTGAAGGACGGTATGATCGAGCGCGGTTACGGCCGCATCGTCTGCATCTCTTCGATCGCGGCGTTGCGACCGCGACCCACGGTGATCGCCTACAGTGCGTCCAAGGCGGCGGTCATCGCCTTCGTGCGAAGTTGCGCCGTGGCCTTCGCGCCCGAGATCCGCGTCAACTGTGTGGCGCCGGGTTTCGTCGACACCGAGATTCTCGCGTTCATGGACGAGGCGGCGATGCGCGAGGTGATCGAAGCGACTCCGCTGAAGCGGCTGGGAAAGCCCGAGGAGATCGCCGAAATGGTCGCGTTCTTGCTCTCGGAACGGTCGAGTTTCACGACCGCGCAGACGGTGCTGGCGAGCGGCGGCCAGGCGACTCTGCCCTGATCGGGCGAGGGGTCGGGAATTCCTGCATGAGTTACGACGATTTCGACGACGCCGTCGCCGCGGTCACCTACGACGCCGATGACGATTCGGTCGTCGTCATCATCGGCTCGGGCGCCGGCGGCGGCACGCTCGCCAACGAGCTCTGTCAAAAGGGTATCGACGTTGTCCTCATCGAGGCCGGCCCGCGTATCGATGCGACACAGCTCGAGAACGATGAATACGCGATGTACGACTTGCTGACCTGGTCGGACAAGCGCGCATGCACCGGAACCTCGCCGATCGTCCAGAACTTCCCCGAGGCCCCGACGTGGGTTTGCAAGGGCGTGGGTGGCTCGACGCTGCATTGGGCCGGGCTGGCCGTCCGCTTCCTCGACTTCGAGCTCAAGGCACGCTCGGTCTATGGCGATATCCCGGGCGCCGATCTCGCCGATTGGCCCCTCAGTTTCGACGACCTCGCACCCTATTACGCCAAGGCCGAGCACAAGATGGGGGTCGCCGGCACCAATGGCATCCCTCTGCATCCTCCGGGCAACAACTACAAAGTCCTTGCCGCCGGTGCTAGGCGCATCGGCTACTCACAGATGGATACGGGCAGCCACGCCATCAATTCGCTGCCCCGCGATGGCCGCAACGCCTGCGATCAGATCGGCTTTTGTATGCAAGGTTGCAAGTCGGGCGCCAAGTGGTCGACAGCCAACGCCGAGATCCCCAAGGCGGAGGCGAGCGGGCGCTGCGAGGTTCGCTCGGAGTGCATGGCGCTGGCCGTCCATCACGACGATGCGGGCCGGGTAAGCGGCGTGCTCTACGCTGACAAACAGGGCGATCAGCACTTCCAGAAGGCGCGCATCGTCTGCGTCGCCGCCAACGCGATCGAGTCGTCGCGGGTGCTGCTCAACTCGGCAAGCGCCAAGTTCCCCGACGGGCTGGCCAACAGCTCGGGCATGGTCGGGCGCCACTACATGCGCCACATGACGGGTTACGTCTACGCCGAGTTCGAGCGCGCCGTAAACATGCACCGCGGCAACCCGACCGCGGGCGTCGTTCGCGACGAAGTGTGCGACGATCCCTCACGTGGGTTCGCCGGCGGCTTTTACATCGGCGCGTGTTCGCTCGGACTACCCTTCTTTGGCGGCTTCCTCGATCCGGCTGCGTGGGGCAGCGAGTACGCGAGCTGGATCGAAAGCTACGACCGCACCGCGGGGCTGTTCGTGCAGGGCGAGGACCTGGCGATCGCGACCAACCGCGTCACGCTGCACCCGAGCGAGAAGGACGATTTCGGCTTGCCGATCCCTTGTCTTCACCTCGATAACCACGCCAACGAGATCGCGATGAAGAACTATGCCTATCGCATGTCGAACGAACTCTACGACGCGGTCGGGGCGAAGCGGGTGTTTGAGGCCCCGCCGCTACCGGTTTCCCACAACCTCGGCACTTGTCGGATGAGCGCCCGTCCGGAGGATGGCGTCGTCAATGAATGGGGCCAATGTCACGACCTTGCCAATCTCTTCGTCTCTGACGGTAGCCAGTTCGCTTCGTCCTCTGCTGGCGGCCCGACCCTGACGATCGTCGCCTTGGCGATCCGCCAAGCCGACCACATCGCCGAGCTTATGAGCGCTGGCGAGCTCTAACCCACCCAGGGAGGTGACCATGTTCCACCACGTCCTCTTCATGAATTACAAACGCGGCGACCGAAGCGCCATGCACCGACGGATGAAGAATTTCTGCCGCGCCGTCGTAAAGACTCAACCGGGTGCGGCAAGCTGCTACTACGGGCCCAACCTGGCCGAGAAACACTCCGCCCCCCACCTCGGCAAAGGAATCGCGAAGGGGTTCACCCACGTCTTTGTCGGCGTCTTCAAGACCCGTAAGGACTACGACTATTACATGAAATCAGACATCCATGTGGCGCTGGGCCCGCATTTCGAGAAGGCCGGCAAGGACTACGTCGTCTGCGATTACACAACCCGCTGAGCCCTAAGGCGATGGGCGATCGATGAAGACGGTTGCGCTTATCGGCTATGGCTCGATCGCGCGCATGGTGGTCGACGAACTCGCGAAAGACGCGCGCGAGATTCATGTCGGCGCCATTCTGGTTTGTGAGAACCGGGTCGATGTGGCGCGCGGGGAGCTGCCGAATTCGATCAACGTGGTAACGACAGTCCCCGATCTCCTCGCTACTCAGCCCGACCTGGTCGTCGAATGCGCCGGACAGAGCGCCGTGCGCGATTACGCGGATGCGGTGTTGAGCAAGGGGTTCGATCTAATGGTTATCGCCACCGGCGCGTTCGCGGACGCAACGTTGCTCGACGAGCTGACCGAGCGAGCGAAGCGTGCGGGCGCTCGCCTCCTTCTCCCTTCGGGCGCGATCGCCGGCATCGATGGGTTGACGGCGCTGCGCGTTGGCGGACTCGACCGGGTGCGTTACACGTCGACCAAACCGCCCGAGGCTTGGCGCGGCACCCCGGCCGAGAAGAATGTCGAACTCGCCGCACTTGTGGAGCCGACGGTGATCTTTAGCGGCTCGCCAATCGAAGCGGCCCGCGACTATCCGAAACACGCC
>CAYUNL010000025.1:0-18115 GCA_964446055.1 uncultured Alphaproteobacteria bacterium
CGCTGGCGATGAATGGCGGCACCATCAGCCGGACCCCGTTTTCCAGCACCGCCGGTTTGTACGATGCGGCGGCGGTCTGTCCTTTGACCACGGGCTCGGTCTCGCGGACTTCGAGCACCGCGGTGTCGGGCAGGACGACGGTGAGCGGGTTGCCATCGTGGCTCTCGATCGTCACCACCATGCCTTCGTCCAAGAACACCGCGGCCTCGCCGAGGACGTCCTTGACCAGCGATACCTGGTCATAGGTTTCGGTGTTCATGAAGGTGAGCATGTCGCCCTCGGCATAGAGGAACTGGAATTGGGCTTGCTCGAGGCGCACGCGCTCGACGTTCTCCGAGGAGCGGAAACGCTCGTTGAGCTTGCCGCCGTCGCGCAGGTTCTTGAGCTCGACCTGCAGGTAGGCACCGCCCTTTCCCGGCTGGGTGTGCTGAATCCGCACCGCCTGCCACAGCTTGCCCTGGTGCTCGATCACCATGCCCGGGCGAATCGCATTACCGCTGAGTTTCATGTCCGTGATGTATCAGCTTGCCCGACCCCAATCAATTGGCTGCCAGTCAACCGGCCGAATGGCGCAAAGCCAACGCCTCGACGATCGCGCGGTTGAAGTCCGCGACCGCCGCGGCGGGCCCTTCGGCGGCATCCCACACCGCCGAGACGACGGCCAGAAAGTCGGCACCGGCGCCGACCAATGCGTCACAGTTGGCGACCGTGATCCCGCCGATCGCCACGCACGGCACCTCCATCAGCCCGCTCCACCACTCGAGGAGGGCAAGATCGGCGTGCGACTTGGGGGTCTTGGTCGCGGTGGGAAAGAATGCGCCGAAGGCGACATAGTCGGCTCCGGCCTCGGCGGCTTCGATCGCCAGATGACGGGAATCGTGCGCGGTGACGCCGACGATGCGGTCTTGGCCCATCAGCGCCCGAGCGTTCGTGTAGTCGTCATCGTCCTGACCAACGTGGACGCCGTCGGCACCCAACTCGGCGGCCAGGTCGGGCCGGTCGTTGACGATGAACGCTACCTCGCGCTCGGCGCACACCGGCAACAGCGCCGCCCCGGCGCGTCGGACCTCGTCGTCGGACTGCCCCTTGAGCCGGAGCTGGAGGCAGGCCACGTCGCCGGCGTCGAGCGCCGCCGCCAAGCGCTCGGCGAAACTCGGCACCTCGATGCGCTCGGGCGTGATCAGATAGAGCCGGCACGCGGGCGGCTTGGCCACAGTCTCGCTCACGGCCGCGCGCCGCGTTCAAGCCAAGCGACGCACCCGGCGAAGGGATCGGCAAGCCCCGCGAGATCGAGCGCGGGCGGCCTCCGGGTGTAGCACTCCGCATCCAGTTGCGCCGCAATATCGCCGACTTTCGCCGCCATCGCCGGCGATCCCGTGACGACGACTGCCGGCCACCCGGCCTTCAAAGCGGCCACCGCCGCCGCCGCATCGGCCCCGCAATCGGCGATCAAATGGGCGTCGCCGGGCCCGCCCCCCGCGGCGATCTCGGCCAACCGCTTGAGGTAGGGGGCGCCGGCATAGGCGACCGCGCCGGGCGCGGTGCGCAGCACCGGTGTCACCTCGCACAGACCTGCCGCCGCGAGGGCGGTGGTTGCGTCCTCGAGCGTATGATAGATGACGTGCCGGCCCCGAGTCTGCGAACGCATGCCGCCTTGAGCGTCCTCCGTCCCACCTAGCCGAGCCTACCGACGACCGCCGCCACGTCGGCCATACGGTTGGCGAATCCCCACTCGTTGTCGTACCACGACACCACCCGGCACAAGCGCCCCTCGACTACCTGGGTCTGGGTCAGGTCGAAGGTCGAACTGGCCGGGTTGTGGTTGAAGTCGACCGAGACTAGCGGCGCCTCGGTGGTCGCCAGGATGCCCTTGAGCTTACCCCGTGCGGCCCGCGTCACCGCCTGATTCAGTGCCTCCGAGGTAGTCTTGCGCTTGGCGATGAAGCTGAGATCGACCAACGATACGTTGGCCGTCGGCACCCGGATCGCGGTGCCGTCGAGCTTGCCGCGCAGCGCCGGTAAGACCAGCCCCACCGCGCGCGCCGCCCCGGTCGACGTCGGGATCATCGACAGCGCCGCGCCGCGCGCCCGTCGAAGGTCGCTGTGCAGCGTGTCGAGCACCGGCTGGTCGCCGGTATAGGCGTGGATGGTGGTCATGAAGCCCTGGGCCAATCCGACCGCGCGGTCCATGACCAGGGCCACCGGCGCCAGGCAGTTGGTGGTGCACGAAGCGTTCGAGATGACGGTGTGGCGTTTGTTGAGCTTGGTGTGGTTGACCCCGTAGACGACGGTGAGATCGGCGCCGCTCGCCGGGGCCGAGATCAGGACCCGCTTGGCGCCCGCCGCAAGGTGCGCCGCGGCCTTTTCGCGCGCAGTGAAAAGCCCGGTGCATTCGAGCGCAACATCGACCTTGAGCGCCGCCCAGGGCAGTTTCGCGGGGTCGCGCTCGGCGGTGATTCGGATGCGCCCGCGGCCGATGTTTATGCCGTTGCGGCTCGTCCGCACGGTCCCCGGAAAAGGCCCGTGGACGCTGTCGTGGCGTAGCAAGTAGGCGTTGGTCTCGACCGGCCCGAGATCGTTGATGCCGACCACCTGCACATCGCGCCGCCGGGTCTCGTGGATCGCCCGCAAGACCAGCCGCCCGATGCGGCCAAAACCGTTGATCGCCACTCGTACCGCCATCGCTTCAATCTCCCTCTGGCTAAAGTTGCTCCTGCGCCGCGGCGGCCACCGCCGCCGCGGTAATCTCGAAATGCGCGAAACATTCCGCGCCCGGCGCCGATGCGCCGAAACTATTCATTCCGACGACCGCGCCCTCGAGCCCGACGAAGCGCTCCCAGCCAAGCGCCACCGCCGCCTCCACCGCCACCCGCACCGTGTCCGCGGCAAGGGTGCGCGCTCGATAGGCCTCGTCCTGGCGCTCGAACAGCTCCCAACACGGCGTCGAGACGACGCGGCAGGGCGCCCCCTCGGCATCGAGCATCGCTTTGGCCTCCAGCGCCACCGCGACCTCGGATCCGCTGGCGAACAGGCTCACCCGTGCCGGCCCCTCGGCGGCGGCAAGCTCATAGGCGCCGCGGGCGCATAGGTTCTCGCTGGTGTGCTCGCGGCGCACCGCCGAAACCCCCTGACGGGTGAGCGCGAGCGCCGAGGGACCGTCGCGGCGGGCCAGCGCCAGCGCCCAGCACTCCGCCGTCTCCACCGCGTCGGCCGGGCGCAGCACGAACAAGCCCGGGATCGCGCGCAGGGCCGCCAGGTGCTCGACCGGCTGGTGGGTCGGCCCGTCCTCGCCAAGGCCGATCGAATCGTGGCTCAGCACGTAGATCACCCGAATACCCATCAACGCCGACAGCCGCAGCGCGGGGCGCAGATAATCGCTGAACACCAGGAACGTCCCGCCGTAGGGAATGACGCCGCCATGCAACGCCAGACCGTTCATGACCGCGGCCATGGCATGCTCGCGGACCCCGTAGTGGAGGTAGCGCCCGCCGTAGTCCTCGGCCGTCAGGGGCGCCATGTCCGCGGTCTTGGTGTTGTTCGAGCCGGTGAGGTCGGCCGAGCCGCCAAGGGTCTCGGGCACCGTCGCATTGATGGCGCCGAGCACCGCGTGCGAGGCCTTGCGCGTCGCCCACGCCGGTTCCTCCGATACCATCTCGGCCTTGTGCGCCTCGATTGCCGCGCCGAATCCATCGGGCAGCGCACCGGCAAGCAGGCGCTCGAATTCGGCCCGCTGGCTCCCGGCGGCCTCCAGGCGGGTCCGCCAGCGCGCCGATTCGGCGGCCCCCCGGGCGCCCGCGGCACGCCACTCGCCGAGAATGTCGTCGGGTACGACGAACGCCGGATGGGGCCAACCGAGGCCCTCGCGCACCGCCGCGATCTCATCGCCACCCAGGGGCGCGCCGTGGGCGGCCGCGGTCCCCCCTTTGTTGGGGGCGCCAAAGCCGATCGTGGTCCGGCATGCGATCAGCGAAGGTCGGGCCTCCTCGCGCGCTGTGGCGATGGCCTCGGCCAGGGCATCGGCGTCGTGACCGTCGACCCCGGCCGCGCTCCAACCGCTGGCCGCGAACCGGGCCAGCGCATCGTCGCCGGTCGCCAGCGAGGTCGGACCGTCGATGGATATGCCGTTGTCGTCGTAGAGCACGATCAGCCGACCGAGGCGAAGGTGGCCGGCGAGCGAGACCGCCTCGTGGCTGATGCCTTCCATCAGGCAACCGTCACCGGCGATGGCGTAGGTGTAGTGATCGACCAGCTCCGCTCCGAAGCGGGCCGCGAGATGGCGCTCCGCGATGGCCATTCCGACGGCGTTGCCGAGGCCCTGGCCAAGGGGCCCGGTCGTGGTCTCGATCCCGCGCGCCGCACCGTACTCGGGATGGCCGGGGGTACGGCTTCCGAGCTGGCGAAAACGCGCGATCTCCTCGATCGTGATGTCTTCGTAGCCGCTCAGGTAGAGGAGCGCATACAACAGCATCGAGCCGTGCCCGGCCGAGAGAACGAATCGGTCGCGGTCGGGCCAGTCCGGCAACGCCGGGTCGTAGCGCAGGAAGCGCCTGAACAGGACGGTGGCCGCGTCGGCCATCCCCATCGGCATCCCGGGATGGCCGGAGTTGGCGGCCTCGACCGCGTCCATGGCAAGCGCGCGAATCGCATTCGCCATGTCGTTGTGGCTGACGGCGGCCCGAGGCTCGTGTTGCTCGGGAAGATTCATGCGGGTCCGACCAAACGTTCGGGCGCCCGGTCGGGCGCCGGCGGCACCATGACCGCCTCTCCATCGCGCGTCAACCGGCTCGTTCGCCGCTCTCACCGGCTAGCGCTGGCGGTTGACGACGGCTCGGCGCGATGCTTATTCTGTACCCGAAGGGACCGGTGTAACCCGTTTCAAATGAACCAAATTTCTTGAGTGCATAGGTGGGCGAGGAGACGCCATTGACAGAGGTCGAGGCCGCCAGCACGCGTCTTAGCATGGCGATCGACCGCTTGGAATCGGTGCTTGCCGCGGCGCCCGGTCCGGGTGTGGCCAGCGAACGGGACTCGCTCCGCGACGAGCTCGCCACGCTGCGCGCCCGCTACGACGAGTTGGCCAAGATCACGGAAACCGTATCGGCCGGGCTCGACTCGAGCATCAGTCACATCAAGGCAGTGCTCGGTGGCTGAGATGGCGGTCGTCGACGTCACCGTCAACGGACGCACCTATCAGATCGCCTGCGACGATGGCGAGGAAGAGCACCTCGCCGAACTTGCGCGCTACTTCGACGGCCAGGTTTCAGAGGTGTCGGGCTCGGTCGGACAGGTCGGCGAGGCGCGCCTGATCCTGATGGCCGGGCTGCTGATCTCGGACGAGCTCAGCAACTCCCTCGAGCGCATCGAAGGGCTCGAATCCTCGGCCACCGAGGAATCGGACGAGGGCAAACGCGCAGTCGAGGAATTGACGAGCAATCTGAGCGGCGCGCTAAACGCGCTGGCCGAGCGGATCGAGACCCTTGCCGCCCGCCTGGAGAGCGCCTAGGCTGGTCTTTAGGGCGGGTTCTGCCTGATTCGTTTGGCGAAAAATCCCCTCGGCTCAAAGCACTCTCCGGGGGGCTGTCCCCGCCGCGGTTGCGGCCGCGGCATACGGCTCCCACCTGTACGCACAGGCCAGAGAGGATTGCCTTCGCACGACGGTCGAGGCGGTCCCGCCCGAGCCGCGCGCGAATCGGCGTCGGCGCGATGGAGCGCAAGGGTGCACACAGCCGCCGACATTGCCATTGCCAAACGCAAGCTGCGCACGAGCGCGCTCGCTCGCCGCGCCGCCGCACAGGCCCGCGCTCCGGACGCCGGTGCCGCCCTCGCCGATACCTTCCTCGAGGCGATCGAGGTGCCCGCTGGCGCGATCGTCGCCGGCTACTGGCCGATGCGCGACGAGATCGACCCGCGCGCCTTGTTGCGCCGCTTGCACGAGAGCGCCCACGCCTGCGCGCTGTGCGTGACCGGCGACCGCGCGGCGCCGCTCCGGTTTCGGGCGTGGCAGCCGGGGTTGGCCTTGGAGCCGGGCGGCTTCGGCACCTCGGTGCCGCCTGCCGAGACTCCCGAAGTCGTGCCCGGGATCGTCTTGACGCCGCTCCTGGCATTCGACGAGCGCGGCCACCGCCTGGGCTACGGCGGGGGCTACTATGATCGCACGATCGCCGAGCTGCGCGCCCGCGGAGCCGCTGTGCTCGCTGTCGGACTCGCCTTCGAGGCGCAATTGATCGCCGCCGTGCCGAACGCTCCTGGCGATGCCCGGCTCGACTGGGTGGTCACCGAGGCGCGGGCGAGGCAGACGGCGTGAACCTCTTGTTTCTGGGCGACGTCATGGGGCGCGCCGGGCGCAAGGCGCTCGCCGAGCGCTTGCCCGACGTCCGCCGGCGTCTCGAGATCGACTTCGTCATCGCCAACGGTGAGAACGCGGCCGGTGGCTTCGGCATCACCAAGAAACTGTGCCAAGAGTTCTATGCCGCCGGGGTCGACGCCATCACCACAGGCAACCACGTCTGGGACCAAGACGAGATCGTCGGTTACATCGATTCCGATCCCCGACTCTTGCGCCCCAACAACTACCCGCCGGGAACGCCGGGGCGCGGCGTCGCCGGCTTCGAGACCGCGGGCGGGGCTTCGGTGTTCGTGATCCAGGTCATGTGCCGACTGTTCATGGACGCGCTCGACGATCCCTTCGCATCGCTCGCGAGCGCCCTCGAATCGGTGAGCCTGGGGGGAAATGTCGGCGCCATCGTCGTCGATCTCCACGGCGAGGCGACCAGCGAGAAGATGGCGCTCGCGCATTTCGTCGACGGCCGCGTCTCGCTGGCGGTGGGATCGCACAGCCACGTCCCCACCGCCGACACCCAGATATTGGCCGGCGGCACCGCCTATCAAACCGACGCCGGCATGTGCGGGGACTACGATTCGGTCATCGGCATGGAGAAAGACGCCGCGATCGAGCGCTTCGTCACCAAGATGCGCGGACGCCGGCTGAGCCCGGCGGGCGGCGAGGCACGTCTATGCGGGGTCTACGTCGAGACCGACGAACGCAGCGGCCTCGCCCGCCTCGCCGCGCCGCTCCGGCTCGGCGGCCGGCTGCAACCGCACTGGCCAAGTTGATCCAAGGCTAGAAGTACCGACGCACCCGATTCGACCATGGCCTCGGCTTGCTGGATTCGCCGGCACCGCGCCCTGCCAGGGCCATAATGCTGCCATATTGGGCCTGTTGAATCCCGGGATATGCGGATGACCACAATATTTGGTATAAGAAGATTCTCTCTCTACTAGATTGTCCAGCGACCACACTCAATAAAGCGGCATGGCCGGTCACTCTCAGTTCAAGAACATCATGTACCGAAAGGGCGCGCAGGACGCCAAGCGTGCCAAGGTATTCACCAAGCTGATCCGCGAACTGACCGTGGCGGCGCGCGCCGGTCTTCCCGACCCCGAGAAGAACCCGCGCCTGCGCGCCGCGGTGACGACAGCGCGCAACGCGAACATGCCCAAGGACACGATCGAGCGGGCCATCAAACGGGGTGGCGGCGAGGCCGCAGATTCTTCGTACCAGGAAGTTCGGTACGAGGGCTACGGGCCGGGCGGCGTGGCCATGATCGTCGAGACGCTGACCGACAACCGCAACCGCACCGCGGCGGCACTGCGTACCGCTTTCGCCAAGCACGGCGGCAACCTGGGCGAGGCCGGCTCGGTCGCCTTTCAGTTCAACCGCCTGGGCGTGATCCGATATCCGAAGGCCGCGACCGATCCCACCGCCATGTTCGAGGCAGCGGCGGAAGCCGGTGCGCTGGATTGCGAAAGTGACGAGCAGGGCCACGAGCTGACCACCGAGGTCGACGACTTCAACGAAGTGCGCGTGGCCTTGGAAGCCCAGTTCGGACCGCCCGAGAACGCCGCGCTCGCTTGGCGTCCGGCGGCCAGCGTCGCGGTTGACGAGGAGCGGGCGGAAACCCTCCTTCGCCTGCTCGAAGTCCTCGACGACAACGACGATGTGCAGGAGGTCGCGGCGAACTATGAGGTGGCGGACGATGTCCTCGCCACGCTGACCGCGTGACGGTGGCGCCGCGATGAGGCTGTTGGGGCTCGATCCCGGGTTGCGGGTGACCGGTTGGGGCGTCATCGACGTCGCCGGCGACCGCCTCGCCCACGTGGCCAACGGCACCGTCACATCCGAGACCGGGCGGCCCCTCGCCGAGCGATTGGCGGCAATCCACCGTGGCGTCGGCGCGGCGATTGCCGACCAGCGGCCCGAGTACGCGGCGATCGAGGAGACTTTCGTCAACAAGAATGCCGCCTCGACGCTCAAGCTCGGACAGGCGCGAGGCGTGGTTATGCTGGCCGCGGCACTCGCCGGACTCGAGGTTGCGGAGTACGCGGCCAATACCGTCAAGAAGTCCGTGGTCGGTGCCGGCCACGGCTCCAAGGACCAGGTGCGCGCCATGGTCCGCATGCTGCTGCCAGGCTGCGGCGTTACCGATTCGGACGCCGCCGACGCATTGGCGGTCGCCATCTGCCACGCCCACCACGTCACCACCCTGGGCCGCTGGGCGGCCGCCGAGGGATCATCTGAACTGGCGGCGCCGGGGGTGCTCGGCCAGTGATCGCCAAGCTCACCGGCGTCCTCGATTCGATGGGCGCGGATTGGGCCGTCGTCGACGTCGGCGGCGTCGGTTACCTGTTGTATTGCTCGGCGCGCACGTTGCATCAGATGCCGGGGCCGGGCGGCAACGTGGACATGTTGATCGAGACCCACGTGCGCGAGGACCATATCCACCTATACGGCTTCGCCGATTCGCGGGAGCGCGATTGGTTCGTGATTCTTCAGGCGGTGCAGGGCGTGGGCGCCCGGGTCGCGCTCGGAATCCTCTCGGCCCTGTCGCCGATCGAGATCGTGCAAGCGATTGCCGCCCAAGACGCCCAGCCCCTGACCCAGGCGAGCGGCGTCGGCGCCAAACTAGCCAACCGCATCGTCACCGAACTCAAGGACAAGGCCCCAAGCCTGGCCGCCGTGCCGATGCCGCGGGCGGTCACCTCCGAGACCACCGCGGCAGCCGCGCCGGGAGCCGCGGCGGACGCGGTGTCGGCGCTCACCAATCTCGGCTATCGACGTGTCGATGCGTTCTCGGCGGTGGCCAGCGCGGCGCGAACCCTGGGCGCCGAGGTCGAGGTCGAGGCGCTGATTCGCGGCAGTCTCAAGGAGCTCGGACGATGAGCGAGAACCGTGTGGTGGACGCCAAGATCGAGCCCGGCGACGCCGCCGAGGCGAGTCTCAGACCGGCCCGACTCGACGAGTTCATCGGCCAGGACCGGATACGCGAGAACTTGCGCGTCTTCATCGACGCGGCCAAGTCGCGCGCCGAGGCGCTCGACCACGTGCTGTTCGTGGGTCCGCCCGGGCTCGGCAAGACGACGCTCGCCCAGATCCTGGCGCGCGAGCTCGACGTCGGTTTCCGCGCCACCTCCGGCCCGGTGATCGCGCGGGCCGGCGACCTCGCCGCGCTGCTGACAAACCTCGAGCCACGAGATGTCTTGTTCATCGACGAGATTCACCGCCTCAATCCAGCGGTCGAGGAGATTCTTTATCCGGCGATGGAGGACTTTCAGCTCGACCTGATCATCGGCGAGGGCCCGGCGGCGCGCTCGGTGCGCATCACCTTGCCGCCGTTCACGCTGATCGGCGCGACAACGCGTTCGGGCTTGATGACCAACCCGCTGCGCGAGCGTTTCGGTATCCCGGCGCGCCTTGGCTTCTACGGCGCCGCGGAACTCGAGCGCATTGTCCGCCGCGGGGCGCGCGTGCTCGGGGTCTCGCTTACCGATGCCGGTGCCGCCGAAATCGCCCGCCGCTCGCGCGGCACACCTCGCGTCGCCGGGCGTCTGTTGCGGCGGGTGCGGGATTTCGCTGCGGTCGCCGGTCTCGATTCGATCGACGACCGTGCCGCCGACGCGGCGCTCGAACGGCTCGAGGTCGATACGCGCGGCCTGGACGCCATGGACCGCAGCTATCTTTTGTGCATCGCGCGCGACTACGGGGGCGGTCCCGCCGGGATCGAGACCATTGCGGCGGCGCTTTCCGAGCCTCGCGACGCGCTCGAGGAAGTGGTCGAGCCCTTCCTGATCCAACAGGCGCTGGTCCAGCGGACCAGCCGCGGGCGGGTCCTGACGCCGCGCGCATTCGACCACCTCGGGATCGCGCCCACGGCGGCGGCGGCGCAGTTCGACCTCCTCGCCGCGGACAAAAGCGATGCCTGAGGCGGCCGCGGGAGCGATCGCGGACGGCGTTCACATATTGCCGCTGCGCGTCTACTACGAGGATACCGACACGAGCGGAGTCGTCTATTACGCGAATTACCTACGCTTCATTGAGCGCGGCCGTACCGACATGCTGCGGCTCCTGGGCGTGAGCCACCGGGCGCTGGATGACAGCGCCGGAATCGCCGTCACGGTACGGCGCTGCGAGATCGACTATCTGGCGCCGGCGCGACTCGACGACGAGATCGAGGTCCATACCGCAATCGCCGCCGTGGGCGGCGCCACCATCGAGGCCCGACAGAGCGTACTGCGCGGCAAGGACGAACTCGCGCGCGGCAGGTTGCGCCTCGCCTGTGTTGGCCTCGACGGGCGTCCCCGCCGGGTCCCGGCCGCGGTGCGCACGGCGCTCGCCGCGCTTCCCCTCGACGATTCACAACCCCCCAGCAAATCACAAACAACGAGCGCATAAGCCCATGGAAGACCAAATTATCGACACAACGGTGCTCGCCGGCTCGGTGGCCGACGCCGACCTCTCGATCATCGGTTTGATGCTGCGCGCCGATGTCATCGTAAAGATCGTCATCGTCGTCCTTTTGCTCGCCTCGGTATGGTCGTGGGCGATCATCATCGAGAAGTTCACTCGGTTCCGGCGGCTGGCCACCGAATCCGACAACTTCGAGGAAGCTTTCTGGTCGGGTGGATCGCTCGAGGACCTCTACGACCGCATCGGCGAGCAGCCAGCCAGCCCGGTGGCGCTGTTGTTCGCCGCCGCGATGCGCGAGTGGCGGCGAACCACGGCACGCGGGGTGGGACGTGCCGGCATGCTGCAGGCCGGATTGCAAGATCGCATCGGCCAAGTCATGCAGCTCACCATGAACCGCGAGATCCAGGGGCTCGAGCGCTATCTCGGCTTCCTTGCCACCGTCGGCTCGACCGCGCCCTTCGTCGGGCTATTCGGAACGGTGTGGGGGATCATGAACAGCTTCCAGGCGATCGCGCTAAGCAAGAACACCTCGATCGCGGTGGTTGCGCCGGGGATCGCCGAGGCGCTGTTCGCCACCGCGCTCGGGCTGGTGGCGGCGATCCCCGCAGTGGTCGCCTACAACAAGTTCTCCGCCGACCTCGGCCGCTACGCCAACCGCATGGAGAGCTTCGCCGGCGAGTTCTCGGCGATCCTTTCGCGCCAGCTTGAGGAGAAGGCCGCCTGATGGCCGGCCCCGCCAACGGCGCCCGACCCCACCTTTACGGCGGCCGCGCCTACGCGCCGATAAGCCAGATCAACGTCACCCCGTTCGTCGACGTGATGCTCGTGCTGCTGGTGGTGTTCATGGTCACCGCACCGCTTTTGAGTGTGGGCGTGATGATCGACCTGCCCAAGACCCAGGCCTCGGTGCTCGAGGGTCAGGACGAGCCGCTCGAAGTTACCGTCGATGCCAACGGCCAGGTCTACGTCCAGGAGCTCGAGGTCGAGATGGCGCAGCTGGTCCCCCGTTTGATCGCGATCACCGGACGCAAGCCCGACACCCGCATCTTCGTGCGCGGCGACCGGGCCATCGAGTATGGGCGCGTCATGGAGGTGATGGCGAGGATCAACGTTGCCGGCTACACCCGGGTGGCGCTGGTCGCGGAAAGCCCGGGTACATCGAGCGAAGCCGAGTGAGCGGTGCGCGGTGCCGTCGCCATATCGATCGGCCTCCATGGGGCCCTCCTCATGGTCGCCTATTTCGGCGTGCCCTCGCTGTTTCAAAGGCCCGAGGTCGCGAACCTGCCGATTCCGGTGGAGTTGGTGACCCTCGCCGAGGTCACCACCCCGCCGCCGCCCAAGGTCAAACCCGAACCCCAGGAACCCGAGCCGCCGACGCCCGAGCCGCAACCGGCGGTGAAGACCCCGCCGCCCCCGGCCGAGGTCGAGGTGGCGGCGGTCGCGCCGGAACCGACCGAGCCCGAGCCGGTTCCCGATCGGACCGAGGAGCCCGAGCCCGCGCCGCCGCCCGAGGCGAAGCCCGAGGTCGCCGAGCCGGCGCCGGCGCCGCAGGCCAAGCCCGACGCCAGTCGGCCCGCGCCGGCGCCCCGGCGAAAGCCCGAGCGGCGGCCGAAGTTCGATCCCGATCGCATTGCGGCGCTCTTGGACAAAAGCGCCGAGGAGCCGCCGCAACCCAGGATCGAGCCCGAAGAGGAGCCGGCGCCCGACGAGGCCGAGGACGAGATTCCCGACCTCGCCGCGCGGGTTCAGGCTCGGCTGATGACCATCAGCGCCATCGACCTCATCCGCCGCCAGTTCAGAAGCTGCTGGAGCTTTCCCGGCGGCGCGCGCGATCCGGCGGGCCTGATCGTCACCGTGCTCATCCACCTCAATCCGGACGGCTCGTTGAGTCGCGAACCGCAAGTGGTGGAGACCGAGCGCCTGGGCGAGACCAACTTCCGCACCGCCGCCGAGGCCGCGGTGCGCGCGGTCCACAAATGTGCGCCCCTACAACAGCTGCCGCCGCTAGACTATAACGAGTGGCGCGAGATCAAACTCACCTTCGACCCCAGGGAGCTGGTGGGAGAATGAAACGACTAGCGAAAGCGCTCACCAAGTCCATGCGCCGGGTCGCGCCCGCGGCCGCGCTGGCGTTTGCGCTGGTCCTGGGCGATCCCGCCAAGGCGGTGCTCGATGTCGACATTACCGAGGGCAACGTCGATCCGGTACCGGTCGCAATCTCGGACTTCTTCGAACCCAACGAGGGAGCGGAGCGATTCGGCCGGCGCATCCCCGAGGTCATCCGCAACAATTTGGTGCGCTCGGGCCTGTTCGAAGCGATCGACCCCAGGGCCTTCGTGCAGACGCCCGAGGCGATGCAGGTGCGGCCGCGTTTTGGGGATTGGCGAAGGATCGACGCCCAGGCCCTGGTGACCGGCAGCGCCGAGGTCCAACTCGACGGGCGGTTGCGGGTCGAGTTCCGCTTGTGGGACGTGTTCGCGGAACAGCAGATGGAAGGCCTCATCCTGTCGACGACGCAGGACAATTGGCGCCGCATCGGCCACAAGATCTCGGACGCCATCTACCGCCGGCTGACCGGCGAGACCGGCTATTTCGACACCCGTATCGTCTACATCGCCGAGAGCGGTCCGGCGCAGCGGCGCGTCAAGCGGCTGACCATCATGGACCAAGACGGCGAGAACAACACCTTCCTCACCGACGGCAGTCACCTCGTCCTCACCCCGCGTTTCTCGCCGACCGCGCAGGAAGTCACGTATCTGTCCTACTTCCGCGACCAGCCGCGGGTTTACCTCTTCAACATCGATACCGGGCAGCAAGAGGTGCTGGGCGATTTTCCCGGGATGACCTTTGCGCCGCGTTTCTCGCCCGACGGCGACCGCGTCATCATGAGTCTCGCCATCGACGGCAACTCCGACATCTACACCATGGACCTGCGCACCCGCCTGATCGAGCAACTGACCACCGACCCAGCGATCGATACCTCAGCCTCGTATTCGCCCGACGGCGAGTGGGTCGTGTTCAACTCCGACCGCAGCGGCGCCCAGCAACTCTATGTCATGCGCGCCAACGGCAGCGACGTTAGACGCATCAGTTTCGGCAGCGGACGGTACGCCACGCCGGTGTGGTCGCCCCGCGGCGATCTAATCGCCTTTACCAAGCTCAAGGGAGGGGTCTTCTTCATCGGCGTGATGAAGCCCAGCGGCGACGGCGAGCGTCTCCTCACCGAGAGCTTTCTCGACGAGGGACCGACCTGGGCGCCCAACGGTCGGGTCCTGATGTTCTTCCGTCAAGCGCGGCGCGATGAATCTGGCGGGGGAGGCGAAACACGGCTATGGTCGATCGATCTGACCGGGTACAATGAGCGGCTGGTGACCACCCCGATGGACGCGTCGGATCCGGCATGGTCCCCCTTGATTCAGTAGTTTGTGGACCGTATAGTCGGCGCGCGCTCCAGGGGGGTAGGCCGACCGGGAATACATGCACGAACTGGGGGCGCGACTAGTGCGTGCCGAACGCTGCGACTTGTTTCACGACTTCACTACACCTTAGTCCCCCCAAGGTTCCGTAAAGGAGAATCTGGATGCGCCCTAAGCTCATTGGCATTTTCGCCGCGCTCCTGCTAATCGCCGCGTGCGAAACCACGCCAGAAGAAACCGCGGGCTCGACCGGTAGCGGTGACAGCGCCGATTCATCGGACTCCGGAGTGATGGAGGATTCGACCGACGCCATGGATGAGTCCATGGATGCGAAGGACGAACCCGAGGAACGCGGCCCGGTGCCCGGCAGCGACGAGGACTTCTACTCGCTCGGCGACCGCGTGTTCTTCGACCTTGACAAGTTCGCCCTCAAGGCCGCGGCGCGCCGCGTGCTCGAGCGTCAGGCCGACTGGCTGAAAACCTACCCCAACGTGTCGGTCACCATCGAGGGTCACTGCGACGAGCGCGGTACGCGCGAGTACAACCTCGCGCTCGGCGAGCGGCGCGCGAACGCCGCGAAGAACTACCTGATTTCCCTCGGTGTCGATCCCGGCCGTATCAGCACCATCAGCTACGGCAAGGAGCGGCCCGATGCGCTGGGCTCGAACGAGGCGGCGTGGTCGCAGAACCGGCGCGGGGTTTCGGTCATTAACTAGGCCCGCGGGGGTCGCCCCGGGATCCGCCGACATGCACCTGCCCGACGGGAGTTAGCCCGGCAGGCGGGCGCGTCACCGTCTTAATTCTGCCGCAGTTGGCTCGCCAGAATGCGACTAACCCAGGCTGTGGAATCCGAACCATCGGGGCCGAACATGATCGGCAAGTCCCCGTCGTCGCCCGTCTCGCATTGCGCCATGGCCCTCACCGTCGCGCTTGGCCTGGTCGGTTGGGCGAGCCTCGGGAATGCCCAATCGAGCGCCCAGGACCGGACCATCAGCAGTATCGTCGACCGCCTCGATCGTCTCGAGCAAGACATCGGCCAGTGGCAGAGGAGTATTTCCGAGGGCGGGAGCGGAACCGTGATCGTCACCGATTCCGATGCCATGGCCGCGATGAATCGGCGCCTCGCCGATCTCAATCAAGATCTGGGCGATCTCAGCGCTGATTCGCGCGGGGTGCAAACCAACCTCGGCGAATTCGCCGATCGGCTGGGCCAGTTCGCGGCCCGGATCGCGGAATTCGGTGCCCGGCTCGACGACCTCGTGAAGGCCGTCGACGTGCGATTGACGGCGCTCGAGGAGGCCGAGGCCGCGCGGATGCTACACGACCAGGCGCTGGCCCTGGCCCGCCAGAGGGCGGGCCCCGGCGCGCCGGCCGCTACCCAACCCGCGGAAGAGCCGGAGGACGGCACCACCGCTAGCCTGGCCGACGACGGCGGCCTTCCCGCCGGCACGACCATGGAGCGCTACGATTTCGCGCGCGCGCTTTTGATCCAGGAAGACTACGCAGGCGCCGAGCGTGCGTTCCGCGCCTTCCTCGAGGCCCATCCCTCGGACGAGCTGGCCGGCAACGCCCAATACTGGCTGGGTGAAACCTACTACGTCCGCAACAATTTCGAAGCCGCTACGCGGGAGTTTCTCAACGGCTACCAGCAGTACCCGGCAAGCGCCAAGGCGCCCGACTTCCTGCTCAAGCTCGGCATGACCCTTTCGGCGCTCGGACAGCGGGCCGAGGCCTGCACCACCTTCGAAGAGCTGACCGCCAAGTTCCCCCTGGTCAGCGCCGATATTGGGCGTCGTTCGGCCGCCGAGCGCGCGCTCCTCGGCTGTCCCTGATCGCCGCTCCGTCCGCAAGCCCCGACGCCCCGCCGATCCGGGCGGCCGAGTTCGCGGCCCTGATGGCCCGGCTCGGGCCATTCGAGAAAGCGCCCCTCATCGCGGCCGCGCTTTCGGGTGGCGGCGACAGCATGGCGCTCTGCCTCCTCGCCGATCCCTGGGCCCGGCGGCGCGGCGGCCGGCTCGTCGCCTTGACCGTCGATCACGGCTTGCGGCCCGGCTCAGCCGGCGAGGCCGAACAAGCCGGCGGCTGGCTCGGCGCACGCGGCATCGCTCACCACGTACTGCGCTGGCGGGGCGAGAAGCCGTCCCGCGGCGTCCAGGCGGCGGCCCGCGAGGCCCGCTACCGCCTGTTGCGCCGCTGGTGCGCGCGCCACGGCGCATTGCACTTGCTGTTAGCCCATCATCTCGAGGACCAGGCGGAGACGTTCCTGATGCGGCTCGCACGCGGCTCGGGAGTGGACGGTCTGGCGGCCATGGCGCCGCTCAGCGAAGACCAAGGCATCCTTCTCCTCCGCCCCCTGCTCGGCACCGCCAAAGCGCGGCTGGTCGCGACCCTGCGGCAACACAAGCAGCCCTGGATCGAAGACCCGAGCAACCGCGATCCGGCGTTCGAACGGGTTCGCGTCCGCCGCGCGCACGACGCACTCGACACCTTGGGCATGTCCGCTCGGCGGCTCGCAGGAACCGCCCGGCACATGGCCCGGGCGCGCGCCGCGCTCGAGGGCGAGGTCAACGATCTCCTGGCCCGCTCGGTGAGCGTGCACCCGGCAGGGTTCTGTGTCGTGGACCCGGCACCTTTGGCGGCGGCGGCGCAGGAGTTCTCGCTGCGTGCGCTTTCGCGGCTGCTGCAGTGCGTCGCGGGCGCCGAGTATCCGCCGCGATTCGAGCGAGTCTCACGCCTCGGCGAAGCGATTGCCGCCGGGCTGGGCTCGGCCCGGACGTTGTCGGGATGCCGGATCGTCCGTTGGGGCGAGGGCATCGTCGTCTGCCGGGAGGCCGCCGCCACGGCCGCGGCGGCGGCCTTGACGGCGGGGACCTCGCAGCGCTGGGACGGTCGGTTCACGGTACGGGTGTCGACGTCGAGCGAACCGCGCCGCCGGGGCGGCCATACGGTCGCTCGACTCGGCCTCGCCGGATGGCGGCAGGTCGTCACGGCCCGCCCCGAGGTGGGCGAAACCGCCTTGCCCGCGCCGGTGCGAGCGGTTCTGCCGGCGCTTTGGCGCTCCGACCGCGTGATCTCTGTCCCCCATCTCAATTTCGACCGGTCGCGGGCGGAGGGACGTCCGCGGTTGCGGTTCAGCGCCCGCTTCGAGCCCCCGCGCCCGCTTTCCGCCGGCTCTTTTGCGGTTGCCATCGGCCAGCCGGCGCTTATGTATTAACAGATGCCGCGGAGCGGCTTTTCCGCTAGGCTAGACGACGGCGACGCGCCAAGGAGTCATCGCGGGTGAACAAGTTCGGCAAGAATCTAGCGCTATGGGTCATTATTGGCCTGTTGCTGATCGCGTTGTTCAACCTGTTCCAAGGCGGCCCCTCGCGCCGCGCCGTGGAATCGATCACCTATTCCGAGTTCGTCGCCGCGGTCGACAAAAGCGACATCTCTGACGTAACCATCCAGGGCAACAACATTACCGGCCACGACAAGGACGGCCGCGCTTTCTCGACCTACGCGCCCGACGATCCCGGCCTGGTGCAGCGCCTGCACAACAAGGGGGTGCGCATTTCGGCCGCGCCCGTCGAAGACAACGTGCCCTCGCTGTTCGGCATCTTGGTGTCGTGGTTCCCGATGCTGCTCTTGATCGGGGTGTGGATCTTCTTCATGCGTCAGATGCAGTCGGGCGGCGGCAAGGCGCTCGGTTTCGGCAAATCCAAGGCGCGCCTGTTGACCGAGCGCCAGGGCAAAATAACCTTCGATGACGTGGCCGGCATCGACGAGGCCAAGGAAGAGCTCGAAGAGATCGTCGAGTTCCTCAAGGACCCGCAGCGCTTCCAGCGCCTCGGCGGGCGCATCCCCAAAGGTGCGCTGCTGGTGGGACCGCCGGGCACCGGCAAGACCCTGCTCGCCCGTGCCATCGCCGGCGAGGCCAACGTGCCCTTCTTCACCATCTCGGGCTCCGACTTTG
>CAYUNL010000026.1:0-18008 GCA_964446055.1 uncultured Alphaproteobacteria bacterium
CGGGTGGTTGCAGCGGAGTGGGGGACGGAAGAGCAACGGCAAGGACAAAAGAAGGCGCTAAGGGTAATGGGCGAGGCGAGGGCGAGGGTGAACAGAGCGTGGCGCACTAAGGCATCGTGTGACATCGAGATGCCCAGAGGAACTAGCACGACGAGACAGACGGTTATACCGAGAGGAAGGGTCGCCAAAGGCGGGGATAAGGGGGCGGCGGCGATCAAAACCGCGCCCCGGCCGGCGCGAAGCGCGGCCGCGACTTTCTCGAATCCGGTCACCACGGCGCCGCTGCGCTGCGCCAGTCCGAGGTAGCCCAAACAGCGCTCGGCCAGTCCGGCGCCGACCTGCTCGACAAGATCGGCGTCCGCGGTGACCGGCGCCCGCGCCGCACGTGCGAAGCGGTGGCTTTTCGTCGCCTCCGCCAATGCGGCCGCCGTGGCGCTCAGCCACAGACCGCGGCCCGGAAGTTTGCCCGCGAGGTCTGGCGTGATGCGCCCCTCCGGCGAGACGACGAACCGGACCAGCTCGGCTGGGTCCTTGACCTCGCCGGTCAGGATACAGCGCCGCCTTGGGGTCCGGTCTCCTCGCCCCGCGCGCCCGGTCACCGGCCCCTAGTGGGCGGCCTCTTCCGGCGCGCTGTCCGACGTCGGTGGGGGCGCTTCGGCGGCGGCCTCTTCGGCCGCGTCCCCCTCGGCAGCCGGCTCGTCATCGAACCAGTGCGCGCGCGCCGCCATGATGATGGCGTTGGCCACCTCTTCGCCGAGCCCCGCCTCGGGCAGCGCCTCGATCAGCTCGTCGCCCGCCAAGTCACCAAGATCATCCAGCGAATGCACCCCTTGCTCGCCGAGCGCAACAAGACTCGCCGCGGTCAACCCATCGATCGCCGCCACCTCATCGGTCACGCCCAGCTCGATGCGCCGCGCGTCGTACTGGCGGTTGAGCTCTTCGATGTATTCCTTGGCCCGTTGGCTCAGCTCCTGCGCAAGATCGAGATCGAAGCCCTCGATCTCGGCTAGCTCCTCGACCGGCACGAAGGCGACTACCTCGACGGTCGTGAACCCCTCGATGACCAGAAGCTGCGCTACCATCTCATCGACCGACAGCGCGTTGACAAAGGTCTGCGTTCGGGACCGGAACTCCTCCTGGCGACGCTCCGATTCCTCGGCCTCGGTCAGAATATCGATATCCCAGCCGGTCAGCTGCGAGGCGAGGCGGACGTTCTGGCCGCGTCGGCCGATAGCCAAGCTGAGCTGCTCGTCGGGCACCACGACCTCGATGCGCTTGGCATCTTCGTCCAGCACGACCTTCGAGACTTCGGCCGGCGCCAGCGCGTTGACGACGAACGTCGCGGAATCGTGCGACCACTTGATGATGTCGATCTTCTCGCCCTGGAGTTCGCCGACCACGGCCTGAACGCGGCTTCCCCGCATACCGACGCAGGCGCCGACCGGATCGACGCTCGAATCGTTTGACATGACGGCAATCTTGGCCCGGCTGCCGGGGTCGCGGGCAACCGAGCGAATCTCGATGATGCTGTCATAGACCTCGGGCACCTCCTGGGCGAACAGCTTCGTCATGAACGTCGGGTGGGTGCGCGAGAGGAAGATCTGCGGGCCCCTCAACTCGCGGCGCACGTCGTAGATGTATGCGCGGATGCGCTCACCCTGGCGGAAGGTTTCCCGCGGCAAAAGCTCGTCGCGTCGCACAACGCCTTCGGCGCGGCCGAGATCGACCGTGACGTTGCCGTATTCGACCCGCTTCACCAAGCCGTTGACGATCTCGCCGACGCGATTCTTGTACTCCTCGTACTGGCGCTCGCGCTCGGCCTCGCGCACCTTCTGGACAATCACCTGCTTGGCGGTCTGCGCCGCGATACGGCCGAAGTCGATCGGCGGCAGCGGCTCGGCCATGATGTCGCCGGCCTGGGCATCGGGGTTGCGCTCGCGCGCCTCGCTCAACGCGATCTCCTTGGATTCGTCCTCGACCTCGGCGCACACCTCGAGACAGCGGAAGATACGGATGTCGCCGTTCTCGGGGTCGATCTCGGCCCGGATCTCGTGCTCCATACCGTATTTCGAGCGGGCCGCTTTTTGGATCGCCTCCTCCATGGCGGCGATCACGGTGTCGCGCTCGATGCCTTTCTCGCGGGCCACCGCGTCCGCGACCTGCAAGAGCTCGAGCCGGTTATGGCTGGTGGCCGTTTCGGTTTCCATGGTCATCGCACAGTATCCCGTCGCTCCGGGTCCCCGACGCCCTGGGTCCCCTCGCTAAGCGTTTGAACGTTTGAGACTGGCGGCGATCGTCGCGTCGCTTACCACCAGCCTCGCTTCGGCGATCGCCTGATAGGGCAGGTCGATCTCCTCGCCGTCGAGGCCGAGCCGCACGCACTCGCCGGCGACCCCCTTTAGTACGCCGCGAAAGCGCTTGCGGCCGCCGATCGAGGCGACTGTCTTCACTCGCGCCTCGCATCCTGCGAAGCGGTCGAAATCCTCGATCCGTACCAGCGGCCGGTCGATGCCGGGCGAACTGACCTCCAGCGTGAACGGCCCCGTCATCGTCGCCTCGGCGTCGAGCAGGTCCGAGACCGAGCGGCTGATCTCCGCGCACTCATCGACCGTGATTGGCGCGCCATCCGATCGCTCGGCCATCACCTGGAGCCACGCCCGCTCGCCCCCGCCGGTCGCCACCCGCACCAGGCCGTAACCCATGTCAGCCAAGAGCGGCGCGATGAGCGCCTCGATTTGCTCGGCACGCTCGCCCGTTTCAGGCACTCGGCAGGCTCCAGCGAAAAAAAATGGGCCGCTCGCCCATTTGTCGTCAGTCGCTTGTTATCAGCGAACAACGCAATCTTAGTCTACAGCGGCCCGAGTTCAAGCGCTTAATTGCTCCGGCGGTCCCGATATGATGTCACTTCGGGATCCGGACGAAGGTCAGGTATGTGCTGGTCCTTCCCTGGCGGCGTGCCTTGGCCTCATAACGGGTCCCCGGCCAGTCCGGGGACCGGACGCGCCAGTCGCGCGCGGTCCGGGCCGTCCACTCGAACCCGGGGTGAGCCAGCAAATGGGCCAAGATCCATCGGCAGTATCCGCCGTGATCGGTGGCGATCTTCAGGCGACCGCCGTCCCTGAGGATACGGGCGAGCGCGTCCAGATTCTCCGCGGACACGAAGCGACGCTTGTGGTGCCGGGTCTTGGGCCAGGGATCGGGAAAGAGGAGAAAGACGCGCTCTACGCTCGCCGCCTCTAGCGAATCGATCAGCACCCGCGCGTCGTCGGCGAAGATCCGCACGTTGCCGAGCTGGCGCTCGGTGACCGCGCGCACCAAGCTGGCCACGCCGTCGAGGTATGCTTCACAGCCGATGAAGCCGATGCCGGGATTCGCCACGGCCTGGGCCACGAGGTGCTCGCCGCCGCCGAATCCGATCTCCAGCCACACCGCCGAAGGCGGCGGCTCGAACGCGGCTCGCGGATCGAACAGCGTACCCTCCGCCGGCGGCGGCGCCAGCGAAAGCCCGGGCAGCACGGTGCGAAGAAGCGCCTCGCGGCCGGCGCGGCGGCGACGGCCGCGGCGGCGGCCGTATACGACCCGGCGCCGGCTTGGAAGCGGATTGTCTACCTCATCGCCTGGCAGGTTGGCCTCGACGCGATTCTCTGTCGATGTGGGCGCGGCAGCCGGCGCCTCGGGGCCGCGGTGTTGTCTCAACCCTCGCCGCCGCCGTCAAGCCCGCCGCGGCAACGCCGTCAACCCTCGGCGCTATCGCCGGCCGACTCGGAGGCGGCGACCGCCTTGACCAGACTCAACAGGCGCTTGCGCACCGTAGTGTCGCCGATGCGGTAGTAATTACGGAGTAGCTCCTGGCTCTCGCGGCGTCCGAAGTAGTCGGCCTCGAAGCGGGTCTGACCGGCCTCACGCAATCCCCCACCGCCGCCGACGACGCCCGACATATCGTCGAAGAAGAACGACACCGGCACGTCGAGAAACTGGCTTATGCGAAACAGGCGGCTCGAGCCGATGCGGTTGGCGCCGCGTTCGTACTTCTGAATCTGTTGGAAGGTGAGTCCGAGCGCCGTGCCGAGCTTTTCCTGGCTCATCCCGATCAGCAACCGCCGCAGGCGGACCCTGCCACCGACGTGGACATCGATGGGGTCGGGGTTCGACTTCACGATTGACCTCCGTACTCAGGCGATGGTCGCCGCGCAATACACCCAATGGGCGAACACACGCATACCGTAGTGTGTCTATATTGTAGACCTCCCGCGCAAGTCAACTATTGAGAGAAGAATAGGTCAGGATGAAAGCACCATCATTCGGCGAACATTTTACAATCATTTGACGGACATCCTATCAAAGTTAGAAAAATGACTCAGAAACTCCCCTTGCGTGTAGCTCTCAATTTAGTAGAAACCCGATTCGTTCTACGTCATCGCCGCGTCCGCCGGGCGCGCCAGCCGAAGTACCCGGCCAGGGCGAGGAACGCGAGAAGCGGCCAGTCGCCGATCCGCTCGTACACGGTGGAGCCCGGAATCGCGCCTGGCAGCGCACCGTCGAGTACGCCGGTTTCGCCCACCCCGAGTTTCGCCACCGTCCGGCCGTGGGCGTCGACGATTGCCGAGATGCCGGTGTTGGCCGCACGAACCAGCGGCAGCCCTTGCTCGACCGCACGCACCCGCGCCATCGCGAAGTGCTGATAGGGGCCCGAGCTCTTGCCGAACCAGGCGTCGTTGGTAACGTTGAGCAGCCACTCGGGCGGCCGACCCGGCTCGGTGACGGCGCCCGGAAAGATCACCTCGTAGCAGATCAGCGGGCCCACCGGCGGCAGTCCGGCCAAGTCCAGGGTCCGTGCTCCCGGGCCGGCCGAAAAATCGCCCCGCCCGGCGGTAATCTTGGCCACGCCGAGCGCCCCCAGCAGCCCGCGCAGGGGCACGTATTCACCGAACGGGACCAGGTGGTGCTTGTCGTACACCGAGGCCACTGCGCCGCTCGAATCGACGGCGTAGAGGCTGTTCCAAAACCGCGCTGGCGTCTCGGCCGCGGGCGAAGCACGCAGCGCGCCGGTGAGGACGAGGCCGCCGGGCGAAACCAGGCCACCGATGATGCGAAGCGCCTCGGGGTCGCGGTTGAGCGCCGAGGGGGTCGCGGTCTCGGGCCACACCAGGTGCGTAACCTCCGCCCCGCCGGGCGATGAGCTCAGTTGCAGGTATCGGTTGAACTGGGCCCGCACCAAGTCCTCGCGCCACTTGTGATGCTGGGCGATATTGGCTTGGACGATGCGCAGCCGCACCCCTGGCACCTCGTCGACCTCGGCCCCAACCAGTCGCGCCGTGCCGCCCGCCCAGACCGCCGCCAACAGCGCCGCCGCCAGCGTCGTGGGCAGCCACCTGCCGGCCGCGAGTGTCGCCGGCGCCGCCGCCGCCAAGACCGTAATCGCGCCAAGGCCGTAAATGCCGACCATCGCGGTGAGCTGAAGCATTGCCTCGGAGACCGTCCACGAGTAGCCGATCAGGTTCCATGGGAAACCCGTCAGAACATGGCCGCGCAGCCACTCGGCCGCCGTCCACGCCGCCGCTAGTGCCACCACCCGGCTCACGCCGCCGGGCACGAGATGCGTCGCATAGGCGGCAAGTGCCGTGAACAGCGCCAGCACGGCGGGCAGACCGATCACCGCGAAGGGGACCATCCAGGCGAACTTCTCGGGCTCGCTAAGGAGCGCCGTGCCGGTCCAGTAGAGGCCGGCGACGAAATGGCCGAACCCGAACCACCAGCCCACGGCGAGCGCCGCGCGGCCACGCCGGCAGCCATCGATCAGCCATACCAAAACGGTGAAGGCCACGACCAGAAGGGGCAGCGCCCCGACCGGCGGAAGCGCCGCCGCGGCCACCGCGCCGGCGCCCAACGACGCCAGAGCGCGCCGCCAGCCCTGCAACGCGGCGATGCCGCGCGCGAGTCGATTCATTTTGCCGCGGGCGGGCCGCCGCTGCCGGTCGGTTCACCGCCCGCGGGCGGTGGCATGCGGACCTTCAATCGCTTGATCCGCCGCGGGTCGGCGTCCAGCACCTCGAACTCGATGCCACAGGGGTGGGCGATGCGCTCGCCGCGGTGCGGCACGCGCCCGAGTAGCGAGAATACCAGCCCGCCCAGGGTCTCGATCTCTTCTTCATCCTCCCCGACCAGGAGCGCCACCCCGGCCTTGGCCTCGAGCATCTCGACCGGCAGGCGGCCGTCGGCTTGAAAACTGCCGTCGGGGTTCGCCGTCAGCACCGGGGTCAGGACGCGGTCATGCTCGTCCTCGATCTCGCCGACGATTTCCTCGACCAGGTCTTCGATCGTGACCAGCCCGTCGGTGCCGCCGAACTCGTCCACCACCACCGCCATGTGGATGCGGCTCTCGCGCATCTTCTGCATCAGGTCCATCGCCCGCATCGAAGGCGGGACGAACAGAACCTCGCGCACGATGCGGCGCAAGCTGAACTCGCCGCCGCCGTTCCAGAATTCGGGCAGGTCCTTGATGTGCGTCATGCCAAGGACCGTGTCTAGGGTGCCGCTGAACACCGGCAGGCGCGAGTGCGAGGCGCGGCGGAAGAGCGCCACCAGCGCCTTGAGCCCGGTGTCGACATCGACGCCGACGATGTCGGCGCGCGGCACCATCACGTCGTCGACGTGAATCTCGCCGAGCTTGAGGATGTTCTTGAGCATCAGCCGTTCCCCGGCCTCCATCGGCTGGACCGAGTTCTCGTGATCGTCGATCAGGTCTTCCAAGCTCTCGCGGAGGTCGCCCTCGCGCCGTCCGCTGATGCGGCGCAGCCAACCGAGGACGGTCTCGCCGAGCGAGCGCCGAGACGGAGGTTCGTCGTCGCCGGTCGGCTCTTGCGAGGAAGGCTCGCTCATCGCTCGACCGTGGCCTGGGCGCGCCCGCCACACGGTGTCGCGGCGTAGGGATCGGCGATGCCCAGCGCGGCGAGGATGCGCGTCTCCAGCCCCTCCATCGCATCGGCCTCGATCTCGGTGGCGTGGTCGTGGCCCAAGAGGTGGAGCACGCCGTGGACGACCAAATGGCTGGCGTGCGCGGCCAGGGTTTTTTTCTGAGCCGCCGCCTCGGCGGAAACCGTCTCACGGGCGAGCACCACGTCGCCCAGCAGCAGCGGCGGTGCGGGATGGCTTGCCGGTTCGCTCGAGGTGCCCCGCGCCCCGGTGTTCGGAAACGACAGCACGTTGGTGGCGCCATCGACGCCGCGCCAGTCGCGGTTGAGCCGGGCAAGAAGCGCGTCGTCGGCCAGCGCAATGCTGATCTCCACCGCCGCCGGCGTCTTTGGCCCCAGGGCGTCGAGGGCCGCGCGTGCCGCTCTTTCGGCCAGGGCGCGCGCTTCGGGCAGCGCCTGCGGCCAGCCGCTGTCCACGATCGACACCGCGATTCGCGCCTCGGGATCGCCGCGCCCGCTCATCCCTTGGCGCTCTCGGCACGCGCCCGCTCGTGGCGCACGTACGCCCGGATGACTCGGGTCACCAGCGCGTGGCGGAACACGTCGCGGTCGCTGAAGTGGACGAGTGTCGCGCCATCCACGCCCTCGAGGACCTCCACCGCATCGGCAAGCCCCGAGCGCTCGCCCTCGGCTAGATCGACTTGGGTGAGATCGCCGGTCACCACCATCCGCGAGTTCTCGCCAAGGCGGGTGAGCAGCATCTTCATCTGCACCGGCCGCGTGTTCTGCGCCTCGTCGAGGATGACGAAGGCGTTGGCCAGCGTCCGACCACGCATGAAGGCCACCGGCGCGACCTCGATCTCGCCGTTCTCCAGCCTGCGCACGACCTCGTCGGCGGGCAACATTTGATAGAGCGCGTCGTACAGCGGGCGCAGATAGGGATCGATCTTCTCGCGCAAGTCGCCGGGCAGGAACCCCAACCGCTCGCCGGCCTCGACCGCGGGGCGCGACAGGATGATCCGATCGACCGCGCCCTTGAGCAGCATCGAGACCGCAACGGCAACCGCGAGGTAGGTTTTTCCGGTGCCGGCGGGCCCCAGCGCGAGTACCAGCTCGTGGGTGCGCATCGCCTGCACGTAGGCCACCTGGTGGGGCGAGCGCGCGTTGATCATCCGCTTGCGCGTCTCGATCACGGCCTCGCCCGGCGCCACCGGCAGACCTTCCGCACCCCCGCCCTCACGGGCCATGCGGATGGCGCCCTCGACGTCGCCCTCCTCTACCTCGAAGCCCATCTTGAGCCGCTCATAGAGACTGCTCAGCACCTCGCGGGTGGCATTGCGCGACCACGAATCGCCGCTGATGGCGACGCGGTTGCCGCGCGAGGAAACCGAGACGCCCAGCCGTTGTTCGATCTGTGCGACGTGGCGGTCGTACTCGCCGAAGAGCGCGCCCAGCAGCCGGTTGTCGTCGAAATCGACGATCAGCGGCGGCGCCGCGCCGACCTCGGGGGCGGCCTTCAACGCGGGCCTCCGCTCACGCTGCGTCGCGTCCGGCGGGGCGTGCCTGATCGGCGCTCCGGCCGCCGAGGCTGTTGGCGTGTGCGGTTTCGATCCCGACCTCGACGATGTCGCCCACGCGCGCCGCGGGGGCGGCGAAGTGGACCGCGTGCATGTACGGGCTGCGCCCCCTGAGCTGACCCGGCTTGCGACCCCGCTCAAAGGCCAGAACCGGCAAACTCGTGCCCACGAAGCCGCGGTTGAACCGTGCTTGTTGTGCGGCCAGCAGGGCTTGAAGCTCACCGAGCCGGTTCGCCTTCTCGGCCTCCGCGACCTGCCTCGGCATGGCCGCTGCGGGTGTCCCGGGCCGGGCGCTGTATTTGAACGAATAGGCCTGGGCGTAGCCGACCTCGCGGACCAGCCCCAACGTGGCTTCGAAGTCGGCCTCGGACTCGCCGGGAAAGCCGACGATGAAATCGCCCGATAGCGCCAGGTCGGGGCGGGCCGCGCGCAACAAATCGACCGCCCGCCGGTACTCGGCCGCGGTGTGGCGGCGGTTCATCGCCCGCAGTACCGAATCCGAGCCCGACTGCACCGGCAGATGGACATATGGCATCACTTCGGCGACCTCGCGGTGCGCCTCGGCAAGGGCCTGGTCCACGTCGCGCGGATGCGAGGTGGTGTAGCGCAGACGGTCGATTCCGGGGATCGCGGCCAGAGCGCGCAGCAGCCCGCCGAGCCCGACCTCGCGCCCGTTGTGGGCGGCACCGTGATAGGCGTTGACGTTCTGGCCCAGGACCGTGATCTCGCGGGCGCCGCCGGCGACCAGCCGCCTCGCCTCGGCCTCGACCTCGACCACCGGGCGCGAACGCTCGGCGCCGCGAGTGTAGGGCACCACGCAGAAGGTGCAGAACTTGTCGCACCCTTCCTGGACCGTCAGATAGGCGCTCGCACCCCGGGCGCCCGAGTGCTCGGGAAGGCTGTCGAACTTCGGCTCGGCCGGAAACTCGGTATCGACGACGCGCTCGCCCTTCGCCGCTCGCGCCACCAGGTCGGGCAAGCGGTGATAGGTCTGCGGCCCGAAGACGATGTCGGCCGCCGCCGAGCGGCGCAACATCTCGGCGCCCTCGGCTTGGCCGACGCAACCGCCGACCGCGATCATCGCGTCTCCCTGGCCGGCGCGCCCGGCCTTGAGGGCGCGCAGTCGGCCGAGCTCCGAGTAGACCTTCTCGGTCGCCTTCTCGCGGATGTGACAGGTGTTGAGGATCACCAGGTCGGCGTCTTGCGGGTCTTCGATCCGGCGCCAGCCGCGCTCCCTCATTACGTCCGCCATGCGCGCCGAGTCATAGGCGTTCATCTGGCAGCCGTACGTCTTGATGAAGAATCGCTTGGCCAACGGCAGCGCCCCTCAGCGGGGGCGGATCCTCCCTTGATCGAGCATCGAAGATTGGACGATCACACTACCCATGGCCATGAGTCAAGATTCCGCCGCGCCCGAAAGCGCCGCGAGGCTCGCCGCGCGGCCCTGTCCGGCAGTGGCGGCACGGCCGTCCTCGGTCCAGCCGACGCGCCCCGCAAGCGCCGCCGAAAGCCCGGCCGCGACGATATCGTGGCAGTGCCTCGACAGCGCCTTTCGTGAGGCGAAGCCGTCGATGGTGACCGCCTCGTGAAGCTGGACGACCGCCGTCAGCGGACCCATGCCCAGCGCCCGCCAAAGATGCGAGCCCAGCGCCATATCGCCGTACCAGGTGAAGAACGGCCTGAGGTGCCGGCCGAGCGGCATGCCATTGAGCCTGGTATAGGCGAGCGAAACCGGCTGCACCCGGAGCGCAGCACCCTTGACCGGTTTCTCGGCGACCGCGAAGAGCGCGCTCTTGAAGGCGAGCACGCCGTTGCCGTCGCTGCTCGTCCCTTCGGGGAACAGGATCAAGCTGTCGCCCGCCTCGAGGGAGCGCACCAACTCTTCGCGGTGGCGGTCCACGTCGCGGCGCTCCCGGGCGACGAACACCGAGCGCTGAAGCTTGGCCAGGATGCCGACGATCGGCCATGCCGCGACCTCCTTCTTGGCGACGAAGCGGCCGGGCAGAACCGTGCTCAAAACCACGATATCGAGCCACGAGGAATGGTTCACGACATAAAGCACCGAGCCTCCCGCGGCGCGGGCGCCGATGACGCGGATGTCGAGGCCGAGGATGCGGCCGACGATACGGTGATATCGAACGGGCAGGCCCGTCGCCGCGTTCATCCGCAGGGCCAAGAAGACGAGCTGAAGCGGCAACAACGCGAACGTCAATCCCGCGACCGCGGTAAGGCACAGCACTGCGCGCGCCATCGGCATCGCCTCACTCCTTCTTGCGCTGCCGGCCATCCAGCGGCACCGCGAAAAGTTCGAGACGGTGGCCGACCAGCCGGTAGCCCAGCGTCTCGGCGATCCGCCGCTGCAGCGCCTCGATCTCCTCGTTCTGGAACTCGACGACGCGGCCCGAGTGCATGTCGATCAGATGATCGTGGTGCTGGTCGGGGATCTCTTCATAGCGCCCCCGGCCGTCGCCGAAATCGTGGTGGTCGAGGATCCCGGCCTCCTCGAACAGGCGCACCGTGCGATACACGGTTGCGATACTGATCTTGGCATCCATCGCCGTCGAGCGGCGATAGACCTCCTCGACATCGGGATGATCTTCGGATTCTGACAGGACGCGCGCGATGGTGCGGCGTTGCCCCGTCATCTTGATGCCCTTCTCGTGGCAGAGCAGCTCTATTCCGGACCGCATGGCATTTCACAAACGACTGCGGCGGAGCGCTCCACCGGTGCGCACCGCCGCCTCTGCCGTACTCGAAGCCGCGATTACTTGCGGCGACGACGGCGACGCTTGGTTCCCAAGCCGATCTTCTTCGCAAGCTCGCTGCGCTGCGCCGCGTAGTTGGGGGCTACCATCGGATAATCGGAAGGCAAGCCCCAGCGCTCGCGATACTCCTCCGGCGTCATATTATAACGCGTCTTGATATGACGCTTGAGCATCTTCAGTTTCTTGCCGTCCTCCAAACAAGTGAGGAAGTCCGGGCGTACTGATCTCTTGATCGGCACCGCCGGCTGCGGCCTCGGGCTCGACCCCATCGCGCCGCCGCTTCCGGCGTTCGCCAGAGCGCCAAACACGCTCTGGATAAGCTGCGGCAGCTCGCCGCCCTGAACCGTATTGTTCGACACGTGCGACGAGACGATGTCCGTCGTCAGTGCGAGCAGTTCGTTGGTCTGAGTTTGGTCCGCCATGTAACCGCCGTCCTCCATGTATTCAATTCGAGAAAGTATATACGAATTCTTTTGTGGAGTAGCAATAGATAAATCTCATCCCGATTTTGGCGCCGGTGGGTAGTCACCGCTAGCTGCGCGCGCTCCGGGCGATCGCAAATAGAGCGCTCCCGGCGGATCGTCGCGCAACGGCCCGGCCTCGGCGATGCGGCGCGCCGCGAGCCATGCCACGTCGGCGGCGTCGGGCAGCGGGTTGAGCGCGGGCACCTGCCGGTATCCCGGTCCAAGCGCCGCCAGCGGGCCGCGCAAGAGATCGGCGCCGCTGCCGAGGACCAGGAGCCGACCCCGCGGCGCCCGCGCCGCGGCCGCCGCCGGCGCGAATGCGCCGGGCTCGCCGAGCGCCCGCAACTTGGCGTCGAAGGCTTGGCAATAAACCTCGCCGCGGCGGGCGTCCAAAGCGACCAAAAGCGACTCGTCTTCGCGCACCTCGGCGCGGGCCCCGGCAGCCACCGATTCTAGGGTGGTCAACCCAAGTACCGGCACTCCCACGGCAAGACCCAGCCCCCGCGCCGCCGCCAGCCCAATGCGAATGCCCGTAAAGGTGCCGGGACCGACGGTCACGGCGATACGGTCGAGCGCGGCGAAGTCCAGCGCGCACTCCGCCATGACCGCCTCGATCATCGGCATCAGCGCCTCGGCATGCCCGCGCTTGCGCTGCTGCGAGCGCCGGGCGCGGACCGAGCCCTCCTGCCAGACGACGGTCGAGCAGGCGCCGAGCGCAGTATCGAACGCCAACAGGTTCATGGCCCGGTGCTCAATGGGGCTTCTGTTCGTGGTGGGCCTCGATCATAATCGTCGCCACCACCCGCCCCCAAGCCCGATCGCGCCACATGAGGCCCCGCCCTCTTCCGCTCGTCATTCTCGCGCCTCTCATCGCCGTGGTGGCGCTCTCCGCGATGCCATCGCTCGCGGCCGACAGCGCGTCGGTCTTCATGTACCACCGCTTCGGCGAATCGGACTACGCGGCGACCAATATCCGAATCGACCAGTTCGAGGCCCATCTCGCCGAGATCGCCTCCGGCGAGTACCACGTGGCGCCGCTCCCCGACATCATCGCCGCGTTCGAATCGGGACTCGCGCTGCCCGAGCGGACCATCGCGCTCACCATCGACGATGCCTTCCTCTCGGTCTACACCGAGGCCTGGCCGCGCCTCAAGGCGGCGGGGGTGCCGTTCACGCTGTTTGTCGCGACCGACCCGGTCGACGCCGGCCAAGACGATTACATGAGCTGGGACCAGATTCGCGAGCTCGTCCGCGCCGGCGTGACCATCGGCAGCCAGACGGCCTCGCATCCCCACATGCCGGAACTTAGCCGCACCCGCAACATCGCCGAGCTCGAGAAATCCAATCTCCGCTTCACCCAGGAACTCGGAGCGCGCCCAGCCCTGTTCGCCTACCCCTTTGGCGAGTATGGCCTCGCGGTCCGCAAGGCGGTTGTCGAGGCCGGCTTCGCGGCCGCATTCGGGCAGCACTCGGGGGTCGCCTACCCGGGGCACGATCGCTTCGCGTTGCCCCGTTTCGCCATGAACGAGACCTACGGCAGCCCGGTCCGTTTCAAGCTCGCGGCCACCGCGCTTCCGCTACCGGTGAGCGATATCACTCCGGCCGACACTCTGATCGGCGAGAACCCGCCCCAGTTCGGCTTTACCGTCGATGCCGGCGTGGGCGGGCTCGACAAACTCGCCTGCTACCCCCGCCACGAGAACGGTCCGGCGCAGATCGAACGGCTGGGCGAGCGCCGTTTCGAGGTCCGTATGCGTCTGCCGTTTCCCCGGCGCCGCGGCCGCGTCAACTGCACCGTGCCGACCTCGGACGGGCGTTGGCGCTGGTTCGGTATGCAGTTCGTGGTACCCGAGGGGGACTCGCCCGACGACCCCCCCGACGACCCCTAAGCCCGGCGGAACCGGATTCAGCCCGTGACCCGACCGTTCTTCAGCCGCGCGCGGTCGAACTCCGCAAGGCCGTTTCCCCGGATGATCGACTCGATCGTCTCGATATAGGCCTCGCCGCGCTCGGAATAGCGCTCGAGGGTCCGGGCAAGCCGGTAGCCGTCGATAGTCTCGCCGGCCGCCCGCATCTTGGCGCGCTCACGGCGAAGCGATTCGTAGGCCCAATGGGTGTTAAGGTTGAGCATGTAGGTAATGATCGATACCGGCAGTGCAGCAAAGGCCTTGACTTCATGCTTCTTGTCGTCGTCGCGGCGGTCGGGAACCATTCCGGCGCCCTCGGTGAAGGTGCGCTCCCCAAACACCGCATTGCCGTCCCTCGCGAAACGCGAGGTACCCCAGCCCGATTCCTCCGCCGCCTGGGCGAGCGCGAGTGATGGCGGCAGGATATCGGCGCGCTCCATCAGGGCCGTGAGGTCGCCCGGCTCGACCTCGTATCGCTCGGCGATCGCGGCGAGCCACACGCGCTCGCTGGCGCTTAGTTCGCCGCTCGCCTTCGCCGACAGCGCCTCGATGTGGCGGCGCTCTTCGATGATGACCTCGTTGATGCGCAAGATGATCGGCAGCATCAACTGGATGAACAGCCGCTTGCGTTCGGCGATCGAGGTCAGCTCGGAAAGATCGTCCGGTAGGTTGGTGACGAACAGTCGCGGCACCTCCCGCTCGCCGGCTCGAACCGCGGCGAGGTCGTAGTCGATGTCGGCGAACTTGTCGTGCAGGCGGTCCGAATCCAGGAACAGCATCGGCCCGGCCGCAAGCTTGGCCCGGCGCGCCAAGTCTTCCGCCGAGCGGGCACTGAAACCGGTGTCGGGCGCGAACGGGTTTCCGGCCAGCGCCACGCCATAGAGCCCGGCTGCGCTCAAGCCGAGGATCGCCAGCCCGGTCCAGCGGAATCGCACCCGCAACCAAGCCCAAATCGTCCCCGGTCCGGCGCGGCCCGCGGCCACACCGCGCGGTTGTTCCATAGTTGAAGCGGGCACCGTCATTCCCCTCGACTTCGCGAAGCGGCGCTCCCGCGTTACGCCCTTCGAAGTTACCCCGACCGCCTTGCGCGCCCTCCCCGGCACATCGAGCCCTCCCATAGCACGTCCCGTCGCCTCGGTCGAGCGCGCAGCTTTCAGGTCAGCTCGTCGACCTGTTGGTCGGTTAGCGTGCCGGGAACGATGGTCAGGGGAACCCGCAAGGACCCCGACATCTGACCGGCGAGCGAGCTCACAAGCGGGCCGGGACCGTCCGGGCCGGGTGCGGCGCCGAGCACCAGGATACGGATCCCCGGATCGTCCTCGATCTGGGCCAACACCTCGTCGCGCTTCGAGCCCTCGCGGACCACCAGCTCGGGCATCAGCTCGGCCCACTCGTTGACTTCGGCCGCCAGACTCTGCAACAGGACCTCGGCCTCTTCGCGCGCCTCTTCCTGCATCAGGTTCTCGACCGCGATCCAGTGTTTGTCCTCGGGCGGCTCCAATACCCGCAGCAGCGTTACCCCGCCACCGGTCTTCTTGGCCCGCCGGCAAGCGAAGCGAAGCGCGACCCGGCACTCGGGTGTGTCGTCCACGCACACCAGGAACTTGCGCATCCCGGCGCCCTCGCTCGTTCCACCCGTCATGATGGCTCGTCCTTCCCCTGTATCGCCATCCTGCATCGCCGGCGCTTGGGCCGCAAGGCGCGAGCGCTCAGCCCTGCAAAAGGCCGACGATGTCCTTGATGTCGCGCAGCACCGGCGCCGCCTGGGCGCGGGCGCGGGCGGCGCCCCCTTCCAGCAGCTCGTCGAGGTAGCCGGGATCGGCCAACAACCGCCGCAGCTCGGCGGTGATCGGCGCCAGCTCGGCGACGGCAATCGCCGTCAGCTCCTCCTTGAACTTCGAGAACGGCGCGCCTTCGAACTGCTGACACACCTCCTCGCGGCTCTGGTTGGCAAAGCTCGCGAAGATGCTGACCAGATTATCGGCCTCGGGCCGATCGGCGAGTCCGGCCACGGCGCCGGGCAGCGGTTCGGGGTCGGTGCGGGCGCGGCGGATCTTGCGGGCGATCACGTCGGCGCCGTCGGTCAGATTTATGCGCGAGTTGTCCGAGGAATCGGACTTGCTCATCTTCGCGGTACCGTCGCGAAGGCTCATCACCCTCGCCGCGTCGCCCAGGATCAGGGGCTCGACCAGCGGGAAGTACTCGACCCCATAGGCGCTGTTGAATGACTGCGCGATGTCGCGGGTCAGCTCGAGGTGTTGCTTTTGGTCCTCGCCCACCGGGACGTGGGTTGCGCGATAGACCAGAATGTCGGCCGCCATCAGGGTCGGGTAGACGTAAAGCCCGACCAAGGCGTTGTCGCGGTCCTTGCCCGCCTTCTCCTTGAACTGGGTCATGCGGTTGAGCCAGCCGAGCCGCGCCACGCAGTTGAATATCCATGCCAGCTCGGCGTGGGCGGCAACCCGGCTTTGGTTGAAGACCACGTTGGTCTCGGGGTCGATCCCCGCAGCCAGCAAAGACGCCGCGACCTCGCGGGTGTTGGCGCGCAACTCGTCGGGGTCCTGGGGCATGGTGATCGCGTGCAGATCGACGACACAGTACAGGCACTCGTAGTCGTGTTGCAGACGGACCCAGTTGCGAATCGCGCCCAGATAGTTGCCGAGATGGAGGTTCCCGGTCGGCTGGATGCCGGAGAAGATGCGGTTCATCGCCTGGCGCTCCTCGCGCGGCCCCGGCTGGGGCGCGGTGTTATCGCCGGCCCGGCGCGCCCGGTCAACTCGCGCGGCCCTCCCGCCGTCTCCTCACAAGCCCGCGAAGATCGCTCCGCTCCACCGCGCCGCTGAGCCACGCCGCCGTCGCGAAGACCGCAAGGCCAAGTACGACCAGCGCCGCCAGCGCCGCCGCGCGTTCGCTCTCGCCGCCGCCGAGCGGCCGGGCCAGAAGCTCCGCCGCGAGCCACAGAACGGCCGCCATCGCGGCCGCGGAGACCACGATTCGGGGAAGCCGGCGCCGCAGCCGCGGGTCCACGTTGAAGTAGCCGCGCGCCCCCAAGCCCCGCCCCAGGAGATAGATATTGAGCCACGCCGCCAGGGCCGTGGCCAGGGCGAGCCCGGCCGCATGCTTTAGCCACCATAGGACGATCAGGTTGAGCGCCAGGTTCACCGCCATGCACACGATCGCGATGCGCACCGGGCTCACGGTGTCCTTGCGCGCGAAGTAGCCCGGCGTCAGCACCTTGATCAGCACGTAGGCGGGAATCCCCGCCGCATAGGCCATCAGCGCCAGCGCCGTCGCCGAGGCCGCCGCGGCGCCGAAGGCGCCGCGTTCGAACAGTACCGTGGTGACCGGCGCCGCCAGCACCACCAGCGCCGCCGCCGCCGGTAGCGCCAGCAACAGCGCCAGCTCGACCGCGCGGTTGTGGCTGGCGTTGGCCGCCGGCCCCTCGCCGCCGGCGACCAGACGCGACAGATGCGGCAGCAGCGCCGTTCCCACCGCGACGCCGACCACGCCGAGCGGCAGTTGGTTGACCCGGTCGGCGTAGTAAAGATACGAGATCGAGCCCTCTGGCAGGAACGAGGCGATCACCACGTCGGCCAAAAGATTGATCTGCACCACCCCGGCGCCCAGGACGCCCGGCAGCATCAGCCGGCCGAGCTCGCGCACCCTTGGGGTCAGCCTCGGCCGCGGCAGGCGCAGGCTCAGGCCGGCGCGGCCGAGCACGGCCGTCAACCACACGAACTGGGCGACCCCGGCCGCGGCGACGCTCCAGGCCAGCGCGTGGCCCACGGTCTCGGTGTAGGGGGCGAGCGCCAGGATCCCGCCGATCATGCAGACGTTGAGCAGGATTGGCGTTGCGGCGACCGCGGCGAACCGGCCGACCGCGTTGAGCATCCCGCCCATCATCGACATCAGGCTCACGAACAGGAGATAAGGGAAGGTCAGGCGGGTGAGCGCGACCGCCAGATCGAACTTCGCCGGGTCATCGGCAAAGCCGGGCGCGAGGCCAAACATCAGCCACGGCATCGCCGCCTGCAACGCGACCACGAACACCAACACCACGGCGAGCAGGACGGCCAGGGCCTGTTCGGCGAACTGGCGGGCCGAATCAATGCCGTCGGTGCGGTTGATCCCGCTGAACATCGGCACGAAGGCGGCGTTGAAGGCGCCTTCGGCGAACAGGCGGCGAAAGAAGTTGGGCAGCTTGAAGGCGACGAAGAAGGCGTCCGCCACCAATCCGGCGCCCAGCACATTGGCGATCAGGATGTCGCGGGCGAAGCCGAGTACGCGACTGGCAAGCGTAAAGCCGCCAACCGTGGTGGCGGCGCGGATCAGCGCCATCGGCCTCTCACGCCGAGGGCGCGCCCGCGGCATCGCCCAGCCCCGC
>CAYUNL010000027.1:0-17707 GCA_964446055.1 uncultured Alphaproteobacteria bacterium
GGTATCCCGTGGTGGTACTTCTACCGGCTCGCCGGAGCCTATGAGGATCGCGGCGTCGAGAGCGTGGACCCCGGCCGCGTAATATGGGGCGGCATCGGACCGGAGCGCGCGATTGGCTGCGTGGTCTGGACCGCATCCGAGATCGTCGCGCCGGGCGTGATCGTGCATACCTATGGCGACCGCGTCTCGCTAGGCGAGCCCGACGGCTCGCGCTCGGAGCGGGCCTCGGCGCTGAGCGCGCGCCTGATCGAGGCGGGGCTCAAGTCGCCGGTACGGCCGAATATCCGCAACGAGATCTGGATGAAGCTCTGGGGCAATCTCTCGTTCAACCCGGTAAGCGCGCTGACCCACGCCACGCTCGACATCATCGCCGCCGACCCCGGCACCCGCGCCATCGTTCGCGCAATGATGGTCGAGGCGCGCGCCGTCGGCGAGCAACTCGGCGTCAAGTTCTCGATGGAGGTAGACGCCAGGATCGAGGGTGCAGCCAAGGTCGGCGCGCACCGCACCTCGATGCTGCAGGACCTCGAGAAGGGTCGGGCGATGGAGATCGAGGCCTTGGTCGGCGCGGTCGCCGAGATTGGGAGACTGGTAGAGGTCGCCACGCCCACCATCGACATGGTCTACGCGCTGGTGGTGCAGCGCGCCCGCGAGGCTGGCTGTTATCCGGACTGAGCCGCGGTGCGCGGCTAGGCTTGGTCGCCGCAGTGCGAGCGCTCGCGGTGCTCGTGGCGCTCCTGCGCCTCGAGGCTAAGGGTCGCGATCGGCCGCGCCTCGAGCCGGCTGAGTGCGATCGCGTCGCCGGTTTCCTCGCAGTAGCCATAGGTCCCGGCGGCGAGGCGACCGAGCGCCGAGTCGATCTTTCCGATCAGCTTGCGGGCGCGCTCGCGGGTCCTTAGCTCGATCTGGCGGTCCGATTCGACGAGTGCACGGTCGGCGAGATCGGGCTCGGAGCCGTTACCCTCCTTCAGCCGGCTAAGGGTGACACCGGATTCGGTCACGATCGAGGTGCGCCATCTGAGGAGCTTGCCATGAAAGTACTCGCGCTGCCGCGCGTTCATGTAGGGCTCTGACTTCTTGGGGCGATAGCCCCTGGGAAGATGCGACGCCATCCGTTCGCTCCACCAAACGCAACCTGGCTTGAAAACATATGGAACGGAATTCGGCGCCGACAAGGCGCGAAATGCAGCGCCTTTGCGAAACGACTCTCACAGCGAAAAAACGATACGCGCCAAGCGTTTGTTAGACTTTCTTCAACTCCCCTAGCTTGGCGAGTTCGACCGCTGCGCGGAGCTCGATCTCGTCGAGAATCGCGGCTAAACGAGGGTCATCGGAGCGCTCGCGCCGGCCCTGCACCATCTGCACCAGCGCCTTCAACTTTTCGCGAGGGATGGCGCCGAGGAGCAGACCGTGGCGGATGTCGTCAAGCCGCTCGAGCATTGTGGCGCCGCGTTCGAGCGCACGACCTCGCCGGGTGGTGGCGTCGGGTACCTCTTGCAGTGCGAGCACCGCATCGACCGCCGTCAGCGGCGCGGAGGTCGAAACCGGCGCCGTCTGCGTCTCGGCGGCAGACAACTCGTCGGCGAAATCGCCCCGCGGAGCAGCCCGTTTCTGACCACGACGGAGCGTGGGCGGACGGATCGGTCCGGGCCCTTCAACCTTCATCGAATTCGCTCAAATCGCTCCACGTCGCGCGTCCGAGGATGGCGAGTTCACATTAACAGATTGTTAAGTTCGATGGACAGGAACATTTTGCCGAGCGCCCGGCGCCATGCGCCCCGGCGAGGCTCGTGACGAAAGCCATGAGGTGTTCGAAAATCGACACAAAATCAATCACTTAGAGAAAACCGAGCGAATCGGGGGAATGGTACGGGATTCGCACTACATTCGGGTAATGAAGTGGCATCGGCTCGACCGCGCAATGGCGCCCGGCATCACCCAATCGGGGGTACGAATGAGTAGAGGTCTACCAGTTGACATCGCCGCGGGCGCGGCGCGGGCGGCGGCCGGATGCGGTCGCTTGGCAGTCCTCGCGGCCGGCCTAGCGGTTCTCGGCCTTGCTCTCGCGAGCCCGGCCTCGGCGAGCTCTCGGATCAAGGATATCGCCAGTTTCGAAGGCATCCGCGACAATCTTCTTATCGGCTACGGACTGGTGGTCGGTCTAAACGGCACCGGCGACGACGTCGACAGCGCGGTGTTCACACGCCAAAGTCTCGAGGCCATGCTCGAACGGCTCGGGGTCAACGTTCGCGGCGGTGACGTGAGCACCGACAATGTGGCCGCGGTGATCGTCTCGGCCGACCTTCCCTCCTTCGCCCGCCACGGGACCCGAATCGACATTACCGGCGCGATCGCTTCGCCCGCGCTAGGGCTTAGGGCCAGACTCATCCCGGAGCCGCCTCGCGCATGATGGGCCGGGGCCGCTCTGTCAGGCGCAGCGGTTCGGCGCCGTCGAGCGGCTGCCAGGCCAGCACGATCTCGCAGCGGCGCGCCGTGGGCGAGGGCAATCCGTCGGCGACCAAGGTCTGCGGCAGCGTGACGACACCGGGCTCGGCGCCGGCCGCCAACATCGATTTGCCGACCGTCACCAGCTCTTCGGGAAAACGCGGCTCCTGCGGCGGTCCCTGGAAGGAGCGGAGGTAGACCAGCGAGTGCAGCATACCCGGTGCGCAGTCCGGTGCCGGCGCGAGATGGATGCCATCGAGGCTTACCTCGGAAAGCGCCAGGTGATGTTCGAAGGACGAGGGTGATTCGGTGACCACGACCTGTTCGGGCGCGGCCAGAACGATGAACGAGGTATCGGGGATCGACGGCTCGATCGAGGCGAAGGGGTCGGCGTTATCGTGCGCCTCGAGGGCGGCGCCCACCTCGCGCCAACCGGGGCTGCGCGCCAGGAAATGCTTGACCGCCCAGAACGGTCCCGGTTGGTCGAAGTTGTCCAATACGATGACGCCGCCGGGGTTGATCCGCACCGCCGCCATGTCGAGATCGAAGGCGGCAAAGGCGAAGTCGTGGTTACCGTCGATGAAGGCAAGGTCGAAACCGAGGCCCCTGTCGTTGGCGTCCATGAAGAAATTCATCGACGAGGCCGGCACGAAGGCGACGTGATCGCGAAGCGCCGCCGGCCACGCCGCGATGGCCTCGGGGGCGCCGTTGGGAAACGGATCTACCGTCACCACGATCCCCTGCCCGTTCGCCCACAGCGCCCGGGCCACGACCTCGGTCGTGCCGGCGCGGTAGGTGCCGATCTCCAGCACCGCGCCGGGCCGCGTCTGCCTTACCAGCTCATAGAGGAACGGCCGCGAAGAATCGAACAGAAGCGAGTGGGCCGGGTAGTCGCGGAAATAGTCCTTGGCGCGCTGGTAGTTCGCTGAGGCGAGCGTTTGCCGCACCGCCTCGACGACGCCGCGGCCCGGGGTGCGAGGTTCGACGCCAACGTCTTCGAGCGGACGGATTTCGGGTGAATCGGTGCCTGGCATCGAATAGGGCCGAGCGGCGTGGCGGTTCGGGCCGGAGCATGGTGCAACCTTATGGTTAATCGACCCTTAAGCGCCGTGCGGCCAGCGAATCGGCGACCACGCACAGAATCTCGAACATCATCGTGGCGCCGACCAGCGCGGTGTTGCCGCTGGGGTCGAACGGCGGCGAGACCTCGACGACGTCCCCGCCGACGAGGTTGAGGCCGCGAAGCCCGCGTATCATCAGCTGCGCCTCGAGCGAGGAGAAGCCGCCAACCTCAGGCGTGCCGGTACCGGGCGCATAGACCGGATCGAGACCGTCGACATCGAAGCTCACGTAAGTGGGCCCCTCGCCGGCGACACTGCGAGCTTCGGCGATCACCGCCTTGACGCCGGTCTCGTAGAGCTCCTCCATCGTCACCACACGCATGCCCGATCGTTGGCTAAAGGCCCACAGGTCGGGATCGTTGAGCGCGCCACGGATGCCGATCTGGATGGTCCGCTTGGGCTCGACCAACCCCTCCTCGACGGCGCGGCGAAACGGCGCGCCGTGGTGGATATTGGATCCGAGATAATCGTCACCGGTGTCGCAGTGGGCATCGAAATGGATCAGACCAACCGGGCCTGGCGCGGCGAGGCCGCGCAGGATCGCGAGGCTGACCGAATGATCGCCGCCTGCCGAAACCGGCGTCACCCCGGCCTCGTTGACGGCGCGGAAGAAGGCGGCGATCTCGCGCAGACTGTCTTCAAGGTTGAACGGCTTGCGCACCCAGGCATCGCCGATATCGGCTACACGACAGAGGTCGAACGGTGCGACGCCGCTCGAGGCGTTGACCCGGCGCATAAGGCTCGACTGATTGCGGATCTCGCGCGGGCCGTGGCGGGCGCCCGGCCGATTGGTTACGCCGCCGTCGAAAGGCACCCCGACCAGGCCCACCTCCACCGCGCTCCAGTCCTCGGCGTATGGCGCCCGCATGAAGGTGGCTAGCCCGGTGTAGCGGGGCCGCACCATCGGGTCGGCAAATTCGTCGCTCATGCTTCTTCTTTGGCCCCCGTCAGAAAATACGCCGCCCGTTCGTCTACCCAATGACGCCAACAAAGGAGATTGTCATGGGACAGACGCTGGATACCGTCAACCGATACTATAATGCAGTGACCAATGGAGGCGCCGGCCTCGAAGACCTCATCGCCAAGGACATATCGTTCGTCGGGCCGATGGCGCAATTCTCGGGCTCGGAGGCCTTCGAGGCGGGGATCAAGGAAATGGCCGCGGCGCTACGCGGGATCGAAATGATCCGCCAACGTCGTCTGCGGCTTCCGCGCCGAGGAAATAGCGCGCGCCTTTTTTCTTGGCGTCGACGTCATCTATCAGCGAATCCATCGCGCCAAGCAACGCCTAGCGCGGCCCGACGTCCGACTCGTGCTCCCCGAGCCCGCACACCTGCCGGCACGAGTCGACAGCGTACTCGACGTCCTCTATCTCATGTTCAACGAGGGCTACAGTTGCCGCGACGGAACGGCTCATCCGTTTCGCCGCGAGCTGACCGACGAGGCGATTCGCCTTGCCGGTCTGATCTGCCGCCACCCGATGACCCGCGGCCCCCACGCTTGGGCCCTGAAGGCCCTGATGCTGCTCCAATCCTCGCGTCTCGCCGCCCGCCTCGATGCGCGGGGCGCGTTGATTCCGCTGCCGCGCCAGGAGCGACGGCTTTGGGATCGCGACCGCATCGCCGCCGGGCTTGAGGCGTTGGCCGCCGCGGGAGAAGGGACGAACGCGGGAGAATACCATCTGCTTGCCGGCATCGCCGCGTGTCGCGCGGTGGCGGAAACCTTCGCAGCCACCGATTGGACACGGATCGCGGGGCTCTATGACGAGCTGGCGGCGCGCGGCAACAACTTCGTCATCGAGGTCAATCGCGCGATCGCGGTCTCCCACGTCGGAGGACCGGCGGCGGGCCTGGCGCTGCTTGCGGATATCGACGACGAGCGGAGCGAGAACTACTACCTTCTGGTCGCCGCGCGGGCGGACATGCATCGCGAAGCGGGGCGCGCGAAAGCCGCCGCGGCAGGGTTCGAAGAGGCGGCCGCGCGCTCGCCCAGCGAAGCCGAGAGACGCTATTTTCTCGACCGATCCGCCGAGTATCGTTCGGAGTTCGCCAACTCGCGAAAGGATCCCGCTGATGGCCTATGAAGAAGATCTTGCGAGCCGGGTGCGGGTGGCGTTGGCCCAACTCCATCAAGTGGAAGAGAAACGGATGTTCGGCGGGCTCACGTTCATGGTCGGGGGCCACATGTGTTGCGGCGTTCTCGGCGCTGAGCTCATGGTGCGCGTCGGCGCGGACGCCTATGCCGAGGCGGTCGACCGGCCGCACGCGCGGCCCATGGATTTCACGGGCAAGCCGCTGCGGGGGATGGTGTTCGTCGACGCCAAAGGGACCAAAGCAGAGGCGGACCTGGAGGCCTGGGTGGATCGCGGAGCGGCGTTCGTTTCATCGCTGCCGCCCAAGAAAAAGCGAACTCGCAAACCTTCCTGACAGGACGGTGTCAGGAGGGGGCGCGTAGGCTCCGAAGCGTTCCCATCGGGAACGCTGATAAACATCAACCGTGGAGTGAAAACGATGGCAAATCCATTCATTCATGTCGAGTTGCACACCGACGGGCTGGGCAAGGCCAAGACCTTCTATGGCGAGCTCTTGGACTGGCAGCTCGAGGACATGCCGATGGGCGATGGCACTTACACCATGATCGGGGTCGGCGACGGAACCGGCGGCGGAATGATGAAAAACCCGGCGCCCAACGGCCCCTCGCACTGGCTGGCCTACATTTCCGTAGACGACGTCGCGGCCGTGACGTAGAAAGCACAAACGCTTGGCGCCACCATCGTCCAGCCGAAGACGGAGGTCCCGCAAGCGGGCTGGTTCTCGATAATCACCGATCCCGCCGGCGCGGTGGTCGGGTTTTGGCAGCCCAAGCAAGCGGCGTAAGATAACCGACGGTCCAACGTTTGCTTGGGGTACCCCATGCGCCGCGCCGAGCGCCTGTTTCAGATCGTCCAGCTGCTGCGCAGTCGCAACGTTACGACGGCGGCGCGGCTCGCCGAGGAGCTCGAGGTTTCGGAGCGCACGATCTATCGTGACATCCTGGACCTCATCTCTTCGGGGGTGCCGATCGACGGCGAGGCCGGTGTCGGATACATCATGCGCGGCGGTTTCGACTTGCCGCCGCTGATGTTCACGCGTGAGGAGATCGAGGCGCTGGTGCTGGGCGCCCGCGTGGTCGAGAGCTGGACGGACCCGGCCCTGGCCCGGGCCGCGCGCGACGTGTTGAGCAAGATCGAGGCGGTGCTGCCCGAGCGGTTGAAATCGGGCCTCGCGGAAATCGCGTTGTTCGCACCGCGGATCGGGGCGCGACGCGAGGCCCAAGCCACCCTGACCGCGCTTCGCACGTGCATCCACGAGCGGAGAAGGGTCCGCTTCGGCTACACCCGCCGCGATGGAGCCTGCAGCACCCGCACTATCCAGCCTCTCGGGTTGTTCTTCTGGGGTGCGAAGTGGTCGGTGGCGGGATGGTGCGAGCATCGCGACGCCTTCCGCAATTTCCGCCTCGACCGAATGGAACGCCTCCGCATCCTCGATGAAGGTTTCGCCGAGGTCGCCGGCCGCACCTTGGACGATTACTTACGTGAGGCCAGCCCGCCGGTAGCCGCCAGCGGCGGGCCGGCTCGTTCGCCAGTCGCCGCAGCGGAGTGATGGAATGACCACAGAGAGCTATTTTGGACCCGAACTGTTCGATTTTCGCGGGCGCTGGGCAAGAACAACAACCGCGAGTGGTTTCAGGCCAACAAGAAGCGCTTCGAGCGCGACGTACGCGATCCGATGCTCGGGTTCATCGCCGATTTCGGACCCCACCTCGAGAAGATCAGCGCCCGGTTCGTCGCGGACCCACGCCCCCAAGGGGGCTCGCTCTTCCGCATCTATCGGGACGTTCGCTTTTCCAAGGACAAAAGCCCCTACAAGACGAACGTCGGCGCCCATTTTCGGCACCAGGCGGGCAAGGACGCCCACGCGCCAGGGTTCTACTTCCATCTCGAGCCGGGCGAGGTATTCGGCGGAAGCGGCATATGGCACCCCGACGGGCCCGCCCTGGCGAAGATTCGCGATGCGATCGTCGAAGACCCGAAGGGTTGGCGGCGCGCAACTTCGGCCAAGGTGCTGGGCCCCGAGGGCACGCTAAGCGGGGAATCGCTCAAGCGGCCACCGCAAGGCTATGACCCCGAGCACCCGCTCATCGAGGATCTCAAACACAAAGACTTCTTCGTCGGCGCCCGCTTCAGCGAGGAGGAGGCGTGCGAGCCGTCGTTCATCAAGACTTTCGGCGCTACCTGCCGCAGGTTTGCGCCGCTGACCGAATTCCTGACCAAGTCGCTAGATCTGCCCTGGTAGGCGCCCCCGGCCGCTCGCTCGGACGCATACGCCCGAGCCCATTCCCGGCCAAATTCTGCTTGCTTTTTCGCCACGACCTGGGTCAAGTGGTTAACGGACGGGGACACATGCCTTGATATCCCGCGTGCCGGGAGACCCTAGATATTGTGGAACCAAAACGGCGGCGGGCTGCCGGGAGCGGCCCGCACAAGACGTGACTGAAAGGGACTAGCTTTGGCTACCGGAACTGTTAAATGGTTCAATCCGACCAAGGGCTACGGCTTTATCGAGCCGAGCGATGGATCACGCGACGCGTTCGTGCATATTTCGGCGGTGGAACGCGCAGGCATCAAGAGCCTCAATGAAGGCCAAAAGGTGGAGTACGAGCTTGTGCCCGGCCAGGGTGGCAAGTCCTCTGCGGAGAACCTCGTCGTTCTCGACTGAGCTACGGACATAGCCCGACCCCGCCGTGAGCCACGCGCTGGCGGGCGGTGGGTTCGTGGACAATGCTTGCCGCGGGGCTTGCCGCGGGTAGGCCGCGCGATGTTCGCGCGTGTCCGTGCGTGCGGGCCCGTACCTGGGCCGCCGCCGCGGCGCTGCCCGAGGCGGGATGAGGATGCGTCGTGCATTGTCCTGTGCACCCGCCGATGCTAGGATTTTCGAATAGATATTGGGTGAGGATCGGAGAATGACAGCATGTTTTCGTGTGGCCCGGAGTGCACTGATCGTTGCCGGGTTGGCGTTCGCGTTCGGCGCGGGCGCCGGGGCCGCCGAGATGAAAGGCGGCACACTGGTTTGGGGCAAGCCCAACGACGTCGATTCCTTCGACCCCCACGTCGCACAAAACGGCGTGACCTGGCAGGTATTGTTTCTGGTCTACGAGACGCTGATCGAGCCCAAGGGCGATCTGACCTTTGAGCCCCTGCTAGCCGAGTCGTGGGAGCAGCCCTCGGCGACCACCTACATCTTCCACCTGCGGCAGAACGCCACGTTCTCGAACGGGCGCGCCGTCACCGCCGATGACGTCGTCAAGAGCCTCAACCGTCTTCGCGACCCCGAGCTCGCTTCGTTCTGGGCGCAGCAGACGGGCCCAATAACCGAGATCGTCGCCGATAATGCGCATACCGTGCGCATCGAGCTCGAGCGGCCCTATAGCCCGCTCCTCGCCGCGCTCTCGTCGGTCAATGCCTCGATTATCCCTTTCGAGGAGCTAGAGGCAGGGACGTTTGACGTCACCAAAGAGATGCTGGGCTCGGGTCCGTTCATGGTGGCCGAGCACCTGCAGGACGAGTCCTGGTCGCTGACGCGCAACCCGCACTACTGGCGCGCCGGCCACCCGGTCGTCGACGAGGTGAAGATCCTGGTCATCCCTGACGACGCGGCACGGATCGCGGCGCTGCGCGATGGGCGCGTGCACATCGCAAACTTCGACAGCCCGGATGCGCCGGCGCTGTTGGCGGGCACGCCCAACGTCGAGACGGTGGTCCAGCAGACTACCGATTACTACCGCATCGACGTCCAGGCGCTACCGGACAGTGGCTCGCCCTTTGCCGATGAGCGGGTGCGGCAAGCGATGGTGCTGGGACTCGACCGCCAGAAGATTTCGGATTTGGCGCTCGCCGGCACGGCCTCGATCGATTACCCGGTGCCATCGGCGTTCCCGTCCTCGGCCGCGTGCCACGACATCCCCTCGTACCAGGAGCCGCGCTCGGCCCGCGTCGAGAAGGCCAAAGCGCTGTTGAAAGCGGCCGGCGCCGAGGGCGTCGAGGTCGGTTTCATCGCCTCGCCCACCGTCCCGGTCTTCCCGTTGATCGCCCAAGTCATCGCGGACAGCCTCAAGGACATCGGCATGAATGTGAACGTCGAGGCGGTGCCGCGGGGCGAGTGGCTGGAACGTAACTTCGGCACCGGCGAGTTCGACATGTCGATGTCATGGTTCGCCGGCTACACCGACCCGGTGATGGTTCCGGCGTGGTGGAATCCCGACTTCGCGGTATGGAACAAACCCTTCATGCTGTCGGACGAGGTGCTGAACGGTCTGTTGGACGAGGCCAAATCCACGGCGCCGGGTGCGGCGCGCGACGCGCTGTTCGGCCAGATCTGCGAGCGCATCGACGCACAGGCGAACATCGTGGCGCTGGTCGGCAAGCCCGCGACCATCGCCTACCGCGAGGACCAGTTAAAAGTGCGTATCCACGCGGCCGAGGGTTACGTCAACCACTTCAAATACATCGAGGAGTACACCCTGTTGAAGTAACCCCGCCCGCCCCGCGGGGCGGATTCGACGTGTTCTGAACCAGGAGCCGAGGCGTGCGTATTGCGAGATACGTCATACCGCGGCTCCTGGTCGCGTTTGTCACCCTGTTGGGAGTTTCGGTCCTCATTTTCGGGGTGATGCGGTTCATTCCCGGGGGTTTCGAGGACATGGTCCTCGGTCCGCTCGCGTCCGACGCGGCGCGCGAGCGGATTCGTGTCAAGTTCGGGCTCGACCAGTCCGTGGCGGTGCAGTACTTCCGCTGGCTCGGCGCCGCGGTGCAAGGTGACTTCGGGATATCGCTGGTGACCCAGAAGTCGGTCGCCGCAGAGATTCTGCGGCGTGCGCCGACCACGCTTCAATTGGCGTTGATGGCGACCATTATCGCCATCACGGTGGGATTGAGCCTCGGCATCCTCGCCGGCCTGACGAACGCGGGGCGGTTTCAGCGCACTCTCGGGCGGCTGATCGGCGCCTTGGGGGCGAGCGTGCCCGACTTCGTCCTGGGCACCGCCTTCATCTTCATCTTTTCGGTGTGGTCGCTGGGATTGACCGTGGGCGGCTTCGTGCCCTTCGACGAAGACCCGATCACCAACCTCCGGGCGATGGCCTTGCCCGCCATCACGCTCGGGGTATTCGGCATCGCGCTCATCCTGCGCACCAGCCGTGACTCGGTCCTCAACGTGATGACCGAGCCCCACATCACCGCCGCCGTCGGCCGCGGCGAGACCACCGGGACCATCGTCCGCCGTCACGTGCTGCGCAACGCCTCGGTACCGATTCTGACGGTCACCGCAACGTACTTGGGCTACCTGTTGGGCGGCGCGCTGATCGTTGAGGTCCTGTTCTCGGTTCCCGGCGTCGGGCTTTACGTCTTCAAGGCGCTTGGAAACCGCGACTACGCTATCGTCCAGGCGGGCGTGCTGATGGCGGCGACGATCTTCATCGTCATCAACATGCTGGCCGACGTGCTGTACGCGATCCTCGATCCGAGGATCGGCTCGACGAAAGCACGCACATGAACGCACTTACAGCCGGTTACGCCGGCGCGCGGGGCTTGGCGCGGCGCGATCCCCTGACCGCCGTGGCCGCCGCCATCCTGGTATTTCTGGTGCTCCTGGGCGCGGTGGGTCCGTTGCTGCCCTTGGGCGATCCCACGGCCATCGGAATCGGGCCCCGGCTCGCCGCGCCGGCGGCGGAGTGGCCGCTCGGCACCGATGAGCTCGGGCGCTCGAACCTGCCGCGGGTGGTCGAGGCAGTCGGCACGACCTTCCTTTTAGCGACGCTGGCTGTTTTGGCGATGGCCGTGGTCGGAACGCTCGCGGGGCTTGCGGCCGGGTACACGGGCGGCATCGTCGACGCCGTGGTCATGCGTTTCGCCGACGTCCTGTTCTCGTTCCCACCGCTTCTTCTTGCCATCCTGATTGGGGCGGTCCTGGGCACCGGACGATTCTCGGCCATCGTCGCGATATCGCTGATCACGCTGCCGCTGTTCGTACGCGTGGTCCGCGCGGTGACGTTGAGCGTGGCCGAACGCGACTTCGTGGTTGCCGCCGAAGTAAGCGGCGCCCCCTATCGCCGCGTCCTTCTGGTCCACCTGTTGCCGAACGTCGCCGGAGCGACCATCGTCCAGCTCACCTACGCGATCTCGGTGGGCATGCTGATCGAGAGCGCGGTGAGCTTCCTCGGCCTCGGCGTGCAGCCTCCCGATGCCTCGCTGGGCTCGCTGTTACGTTTGGGCGCGGTGTATTTGCAGATTGCGCCGTGGCTGGTGTTCGCGCCGGGGCTTCTGCTGACCCTCGCCATTCTGTCGGTCAACCTGTTGGGCGACGGACTGCGTGACCATCTCGATCCCCTTAAGGGGCGGTCGCTGAGGTGAGCCCGCTCCTGTCGGTGCGCGGCTTGGTGGTCACCTACGATAGCCCGGACGGCGCGGTCCAGGCGCTCGACGGGGTCGACCTCACCCTCGATGCCGGCGAAACGCTGGGCATCGTTGGCGAATCGGGATCGGGCAAGAGCACCCTGGGTGCGGCCATCGGCCGATTGCTGCCCAGCGGCGGCCATCGCCTGGCCGGCGAGATCGAGCTCGACGGCACCGCGGTGTTCGCCTGCGACGCCGCCGCCATCCGGGCGCTGCGGCGTCGGACGCTGGGCTTCGTCTTTCAGAACCCGATGACGGCGCTGGATCCGACGATGCGTATCGGCGATCAGGTCCGCGGCGCCTTGGGCGAGCGCGCGGACGGCTCGCGGGTGGGCGAGTTGCTGGAGAGCGCCGGTCTGCCCGAGCCGGCGCAGGTCGCGCGATCGTACCCGCATCAGCTCTCGGGCGGGATGGCCCAGCGCGTGGCCATCGCCATGGCGATCGCGCGGGGACCGCGGCTCTTGATCGCCGACGAGCCGACGGCCTCGCTGGACACCTCGATCCGCGATCAGATCCTCGATCTGTTGATGTCGTTGCGCTCGGCCTCGGGCGCCTCGCTCATTCTCCTCAGTCACGACCTGAGGATGATCGCCAAACACTCGGACCGGGTAGCGGTGATGTACGGCGGCCGCGTCGCCGAGCTGGGCGCAAGCGCCTCGGTATTCGAGTCGCAAGCCCATCCCTACACCAAGGCGTTGATCGAAGCCGCGCCGGGATCGGAGGCGGCGGGCGAGTCGGTCCATCCCATCCCCGGCGTTCCGCCGGTGCTGTACGGGCCGAGTACGGGCTGTGCCTTCGCGCCTCGGTGTGGCTGGGCCATCGCGCGCTGCGAGTCCGAACGCCCCGAACCGCACGCCGTGGGCGACCGCCTTGTCGCCTGCCACCGCGCTGAGGAAGTGGCCGGAGAGAAGCCCAAACCCGTGGCCGCGGCCCGGGGGAAGCCGTGAACGAGCCGGTCATCGACATCGCGGGCTGCGCGGTTACCTACCAGGCCGGGCCGGCCTGGAGCCGTCGCAGCATCGAGGCGGTGCGCGACGTGAGCCTTGCGATCGAGTCCGGCGAGACGGTCGGGCTGGTCGGCGAATCGGGCTCGGGAAAGACGACGGTGGGGCGGCTCTGCCTCGGTCTGGTGCGCGCGAGCCGCGGCGAGGCGCGATTCGCCGGCGCACCGCTTGTCCGTGGGCGCGGCCGAATCCGAGGTCAGCTCTCGGTGGTTCTCCAGCATCCCGATTGGGCGCTGAACCCGCGGCTCAAGAGCGGCGTCTCGGTGGCCGAGCCGCTGTCGATTCTGGGCGTCGGCTCGCCCGCGGAGCGGGTCGGTCAGGTCGCCGAGATGCTCACGCTGGTAGGCCTCGATCCCGGATTCGCCGGCCGCTACCCGCACGAGCTGTCGGGCGGCCAGCGTCAACGCATGGCGATCGCGCGGGCGCTGATCACCGAGCCCAGGCTAGTGGTGTTCGACGAGGCGGTCAGCGCCCTCGATGTCTCGGTCCAGACGCAGGTGCTGAACCTGATCAAGGAACTGCAGGCGAGCAAGGGCTTCGCCGCGCTGTTCATCGCCCACGACATGGCGGCGACGCGCTATGTCTCGCACCGTATCGCAGTCATGTACGCGGGCGAACTGATGGAGGTCGCGCCGGCGAGCCGATTCTACGGCCGGCCGCAGCATCCTTACAGCCGAGCGCTGCGGGTGACCATCGCCGAGTCGGACCGCGTCGCCTTCGAGCTTCGGGGCGCGCCGGGCGGCGAGGATACGGGGGGCTGCGCGTTGAGCCGGCGCTGCCCCTGGGTGGTCGAGCGCTGCCGCGACCAGCGGCCCGACTTGCGCGCGGTGAACGACGGCCTGTCCGCCTGCCACCGCGCCGAGGAGGTAGCGGCGGCCTGAGCCGCCATGCCGATCGAGAAATATGGTGCGCCCTCCAGGACTCGAACCTGGGACCTACGGCTTAGAAGGCCGTTGCTCTATCCACCTGAGCTAAGGGCGCGCAACTGCCTAGTGTGGCTTGTCGAAGCGAAAGTTGTCCGCGTAGGCGCGTATCGGGACCTTGCGATCGTGCGGTGAATCGACCGAATATGATATCCCGCGCGCCTCGGCAAAGGCCACCGCCGCCTCTTTGGTATCGAAGCTGAGGCACACCTGCTGGGCGGTATCGCTCGAACCGGTCCAGCCCATCAGGCTGTCGATGCGCCGCGCATCCTCGGCCTCGAATTCCAGCACCCACTGCTTGGCCTTGCCGCGGCCCGACTGCATCACGCTCTTGGCCGGCCGATAAATCCGCGCTTCCACGTCAAGGCTCCTTCGCAATGCAGGCTATGGTCGGGGCGCCCGGATTTGAACCGAGGACCTGCTGCTCCCAAAGCAGCCGCGCTACCAGGCTGCGCCACGCCCCGGACACGGGCTCGCGCAACGACTGAGATAACACGATGCGCCGGCGCCGGACAAGCTTCGGCCGGGGCTGGCTCATTACTTTTCGGCATGCCGGGCATCGACGATCTTGAAGACGCCGGAGGCGGTCATGAGGACCCGGCCCGAGGCGGCCAGCTCGCCGTCGACGAAGACCAGGGTCCGGGTGCGCCGCTGCACCCGCGCAATTCCTTCGACCCAGGCGCCGAGCTTTCCCGCGGCCACGAAGTCGCTGACCATGCGCACCGTCACGATCGGCCCCCCTACCTCACGCAGGCCGGCCTGGGCGAGAACAATGTCGGCAAAGGTGGTCAGCATGCCGCCGTGGATGACGCCGGCGGCGTTGGTGTGGCGCTCGCTCACCCGAAACGCGCGCACCAGGGCGCCGTCCACGTCTTTCTCATAGAACGGGCCGACGTGGGCGCCGAAGGGGGCGCTGTGCTCGATCGCGCGAAAGCCCTCGGGGATCGCCAGCGGGGCCACGCTCAGCCGCCCCCGCCGAAGATGCGGTGAACCACGCGGTCAGCGGGCGCAATTCCAAGTCGCGCCACGGTGCCAGCGCTGATCTCGAGCACGGCCCGCACCGGGCCGACCGAGGCGATGGTGTCGAGCGAGCCGGGAACCGCGTTCTCGGCGATGCTCACCACCCGGCCGTCGGCGGCGATGAAGAGCATGTCGAGCGAGACGTAGGTGTTCTTCATCCACATCGACGCCGGCCGGTCGTGGCGGTAGTCGAACAACATACCGCGGCCGGGATCGAGGCTGCGGCGAAACATCAGGCCAATGGCGCGTTCTTCGGGTGTGTCGGCGACCTCGACCATGAACGCATGACGCCCGCTGGCGCTGACGATCAGCAATTCCGAAAGCTCGACCTCGGCGGCCGCGACGGGCGCGGCAAACCATAGCGCAACAATCACCAGGCAGGGGCGGACTCGGCGAGACATAACCGTGGTGCATAACCGGAATCGGGGGCCGCGTAAATCCTCGACCCGCTTGAAGTTTTCTTCGCGCCCGCTATAGTTTTCCTCGCACCGGGGGGAGCCGAGACACCGGCTGAGAGGTCCCAACCGCGGGACGACCCCTCGAACCTGATCCGGTTAATTCCGGCGTAGGGATCGCGTGTGTCATGGCTAGAAACGACCCTTCCGATTCCGGCGATTCGCGACCCTCGGTCGGCGTTCGGGTGATCGCCGGGCGCCTTACCTACGAGGACGTCGTGCTGTTCGACGACCTCGGCGTCAGCGTCGAGGCGGGCGCGATCACCTGCCTGCTGGGGCCAAGCGGGGTCGGCAAGTCGAGCCTGTTGCGCCTTATCGCCGGCCTCGGCGGGGCCGGCAGCGGCACCCGCGTGGAATGCAGCGACGGCCGACCGATCGCGGGACGGATCGCCTACATGGATCAGCGCGACCTCTTGCTGCCGTGGCTCGACGTGATCGGCAACGTGACACTGGAAAGCCGCCTCCGCGGCGCCCCCGCCGACCTTCCGCGCGCCATGCACCTGCTCGACCGCGTCGGCCTGGCGGCGGACGCTCACGAAACGCCGGCCCGTCTTTCCGGCGGAATGCGACAGCGCGCGGCACTGGCCCGCACCCTCATGGAGAACCATCCGGTGGTCTTGATGGACGAGCCGTTCTCGGCCATCGACGCCCTCACCCGGATGCGCTTGCAAGAGCTCGCCGCCGAGCTACTGCACGATCGGACCGTGCTGCTGGTCACCCACGATCCTCTGGAGGCCCTGCGTCTGGGCCACCACATCCACGTCATGGCGGGCCGGCCCGCCAGCCTCGACCAAGCGCTGAGTGTCCCCGGCGCGCCACCCCGCGATCCCACCTCGCGCGGGCTGGTTACGCTGTACCGCGACCTCCTGCACCGGCTCGGTGCGGCTCAGCGCGGCAACGGAGCGGCCTCCCGATGACCGCATCGTCGGCACGCTGGATGCGGGCGGCGAGCACGATCGTCGGCCTAGTGGTGCTGTGGCAGCTGGTGGTGCTGGCGACCGGGGTCGAACACTACATCCTTCCCGGCCCCGGCGCGGTCGCCGCGGCGGCCTTCGAGAGTGCCGGGCTTATCGCCCGCCACGCCCTCGTGACGATCGTCGAGATCGCGCTCGGACTGGGTCTCGGGGTGGCGATCGGGGCCGCCAGCGCACTCGTCATCAGCTACTTCGCGCCGGCGCGCCGCTGGCTATTGCCGGTCCTGGTTGTCAGCCAGGCGATTCCGGTCTTCGCCATCGCGCCGGTGCTGGTCCTGTGGATTGGCTACGGACTCGCCTCGAAGGTGGCGATGGCGAGCCTCATCATCTATTTCCCGGTGACGACCAGCTTCCTCGACGGGCTGCGCCACACCGAACGTGGCTGGATCGATCTGGCACGCACGATGACGGCGGGCGCACCCGGGGCCCGCTGGGCGAGCCTGCGGTACATCCGCTTGCCGGCGGCGCTGCCAGCGCTCGCCTCGGGGATTCGCGTGGCAACGGCGGTGGCGCCGATCGGGGCAGTGGTCGGCGAGTGGGTCGGATCGAGCGCCGGGCTCGGATACCTGATGCTGCACTCCACCGCGCGCGTGCAGATCGACCTGATGTTCGCCGCGCTCTTGGTGCTCGCGGTATTCGCCGTGGCGCTCTATCTGACCGTCGATGCGGCCCTGCGCCGCGCCCTTCCCTGGCAACCCGAAACCCTTCCCCCCGATTCGGAGATATAGAAAATGCGCCAGCCCCTATTCGCCCTCCTCTTCACCGCCTTTGCAGGACTCTTCGCCGCGCCGGCCACGGCCGCAGAAAAACTGGTGGTCATGCTCGACTGGTTCATCAATCCAGACCACGCCCCGCTTTATGTCGCGCTCGAGAAGGGCTACTTCGCCGAGCGTGATCTGGAGGTCGAGTTCATCGCGCCAGCCGATCCCAACGATCCGCCCAAGCTGGTCGCCGCCGGCCGGGCCGACCTCGCGGTCAGTTATCAGCCACAGCTCCACCTTCAAGTCGCCGAGGGCCTGCCGCTCAAGCGCGTCGCCACCCTGGTCGCGACGCCACTCAACACGCTGTTGGTCCTGGCGGACGGCCCGATTCGCTCGCTCGCCGACCTCAAGGGCAAGAAGATCGGCTTCTCGGTCGGCGGCTTCGAAGACGCGCTGCTGAAAGCGATGCTCGAGCCACACGGGATGACGCTCGACGATGTCACGCTGATCAACGTCAACTTCTCGCTCTCGCCCTCGCTCTTGAGCGGCCAGGTCGACGCGGTGATCGGCGCGTAC
>CAYUNL010000028.1:0-17477 GCA_964446055.1 uncultured Alphaproteobacteria bacterium
GGGCGACGTCGAACCGCCCGCTCGCGACCCGGCCAAGACGCCGACCGATGTTTTCCGCTCGATCGTTCAGGCGAGCCGGCAGCTCAACCTATTGCTCGAGTATCCGTTCACACCGAGCGATGTCTTTTCCATCGTCTCGCTGTCAAACGAATTCCTGTCCGAGACCTTGGACGCGTTCGCCCCCGCTTGGCGAGCCGACGAGCCGCCGCTGCCACCCCACTCCGAGGACAAAAACCGGTCGACGTCTCGCAACAGTTGATGCGCTGTTTCTCCATCATCGAACGGATCGCGGCGCAATCGGACTTGACGATGCTTGAACTGAAACCGGCGCTGGACCAATCGACGGTACCCGGCGACGTCTTCGACCTTGCCTCCCTGGTATTCTCCGAGGTTCGCTTCTTCGCGACCGCAGCCGGCGTGCGAAAGCGCTACACCCTGCGGGTCCACGCCGAGAAGATCCCCTCGGACGTATACCAGCGCGCGCTCAGCCTCGAGCAACCTTTGAACCAGTTCGAGGATGCAGTGCAGTCCAACCCCGCCTGGCACGCCACTGATTGACCCACCCATCGCCCGAGGCTTTCATGGATTATCGTCTGCTCTTTCGGCTCATCGGTGAACGGCTGGCCGACCGGACAACGTGGGTCTTGGCCTTCGTAGTCGGCACCCTCATCAACCTCTACGGCCAGCTTCTGGTTCCCTGGTTCCGGGGAAGCTTCGATCCCGTCACCGACTTCATCATCGAGTACGAGATCAGGCCCGCGCTCACCGTTTTCTCGGTTTTCCTGGCCTACGCGTTTCCGGTCTTTGTGGGCATCTACTCGGCGGTGACCGCGCGCTACAAGAACCGGAGGATGGAGTCGGTCGCGAAGCTGCCCGACAGCTGCCCCAATCCCGTTTTTCGTGCCGAATCGAGCGGTCGAATCGCCGAGGCCGGGTCGGATACGCGGCGGTTCCTGGAAAAGTACGGCGTCCAGTACGCGCAAAACATCCTGGGCGAGGAGTTATGGGCGCGGATCGCGTCGAACCAGCCGATGGCCGACCGACCGACCATCTATTTCGAACCGCATCAGGCCGCCTACGTCGTCGCCCACGCGCCAAGCGAGAACCAGGAGATCAACGTTTATCTGGCGCGCCTGCCGAAGGCCCTCGAAACGGTCCCGCGCGACTGACAATGATCGGGGCGCAGGCTCAGGCGCTGGCCGCAGGCGCGATCCGGTCGGCAAGACCGGCCTCGCGCAATCCCTCGACAAAGCGATCGAGCACCGAGGCCTCGTCGTAGGGCACGACATTGCGAATCCACGCGACGTCCAGGTCGGGGAAGATCGACTGGCACTCGGCGAATGCGGCCTGCGCGTCGCGGGTTTGGCCGAGCCGTCCGTAGCTGGCGGCGAGGCCGAGACGAGCGAAGATGAAGTGCGGGTTGTGGCCGACGGCCTTCTTGAAGGCGCCGACGGCCTCGGAATAGCGCTCCATCGAGAAGCACGCGGTACCGAGCGCCCAGAGGTACCAAAACGGTGCCGCCGGGTTCAATTTGTTCGCCTTGGCTACCCAGCGCACGCTTGCGGCCGGCTGTCCGGTGAAGCTCAGCATTACCGCGTGGTACATGTGCCCATCGGCGTGGTTGGGGTCGAGCGCCAAGCCCTTCTCGACCTCGGCCACGGCGCGGGCGTGGTCTTTGCCCCACATGCAGATGAAGCCGAGGTTGACGTGGGCCTCGGGCAGCGAGTCATCCAAGGCAACAGCTCTCTCGGCATAGGCCAGAGACTCGGCCAGTGCACGGTCGAGCGAATCGCTCCAGCCGTGGTTCCTGGCCTGGACGCACACCCGCGCCAGTTCGGCGTGGGCTTCGGCATAGTTGGGGTCGAGCTCCACCGCCTTTGAATAGAGCGCCCGGGCCTCGGCGTTTGACTCCCTGGTGAACCGCATCCACAACTCTTTCGCCCGCAGAAGGCAATCGTAGGCCTCCATGTTCTGGGTTCCCTGGCGGGCGAGGAGCGACCTCTCGTCATCGCTTAGGGTAACTTCGAGAGCCGCAGCAATCTCTTGGCTGAGCTCGTCCTGGACCGCAAATATGTCCTCGATCTTGCGGTCGTAGCGCTCCGCCCAAAGGTGGTGTCCGGTTGCGGTCTCGACGAGCTGCGCGGTGACGCGCACGCGATCACCCGCCTTTCGAACGCTTCCCTCAAGCACATAACGCACGCCCAGGTCGCGGCCCACGTCCTGGACTTTCACCGGGTTGCCCTTGTAGGTGAACACCGAATTTCGCGCGATGACGAAGAGCCCCGATATCTTCGAGATCGAGGTGATGATGTCCTCGGTGATACCGTCGGAAAAGTACTCTTGCTCGGGATCGGCGCTCATATTGTCGAAGGGCAAGACCGCGACCGAGGGCTTGTCGGGAACCTCGGGCTGCAGGCTGGGCTCGACCGGCGGCATGGCCTCCTGGTTTTCGAGAACCGGAACCCGGTAGACCCGGACCGGCCGGGTGATGTTCTTGACGCTTTGTTCGCCGAGGTCTTCGAAATCGTGGGGGATGCGGTCGCGCACCTGTTCGAAGACGGCGGCCGATATGTTGAGACCGCCCGGTTCAGCCATCTTTTCCAGCCGAGCCGCGACGTTGACGCCATCGCCGTAAATGTTGTCGCCCTCGACGATGACGTCGCCCATGTTGATGCCGATGCGAAAATCCATCCGCCGTTCAGGGGGGTGTTCGGCGTTGAGGGTGTTGAGCTCCTCCTGGATCTCGATCGCACAGCGGACCGCCGCGACAGCGCTCGGAAACTCCGCCAACACGCTGTCGCCGGCTTCACCGACAACGCGCCCACCGTGGGTGGCGATCGATTCGTCCATGGAGCCGCGGTGGGCCGCCAAGGTCGAGAGCGTCGCGTCCTCGTCCGCCCCCATTAGCCGGCTGTAGCCGGCCACGTCCGCACTAAGGATCGCCGCCAGCCTGCGCTGGCGCCCCGCGTCACGGTTTTCCAACGATACTCCCCGAACGCTACGTCAAGGAGATTCTAGGTGAGGCGCCGGGTGAAGTCCATCCGGCCGGACGCTCCGGCCAACGGGAGAACCAGTGCGGTGAAGCGGTGGGCGCTCGTTGTCTCGCCCACCGCTCACCACCTTGCCCGCGGCAAGCGCGGGCGGTGTCTCGGGTCCCTCCGAGGTGGCGCAGGCTGCTATAGGGCCCGCTTGTAGAAAATCCAAATGACAATCGCCAGCGCGATCAGGCCGAACAGGCCGTTCTCACCAACGATCTCGATGACGCCGACCAGATTCTGAATGACCTGTGGGAAGAATGCGTTCTGCCCCGCGCCAAACAAAATCTGAAGTACGACTCCGACACCGACCAAGAGAAGGCCGATCTCTGTCAGACCACCGAGAGCTCGTTTCACCGTGTCGATTATCGTTGGCATTGTACGCCTCCTGTAGGCAACTGGGCACGACTAGACGCCCATTTCCGAGCGAGCCCATACAGGATTACAGCAACTTGCGCAACCCTTCCGGTATCTCCGGATTACACGATCAAGGGATAGCGGTATCGCGTGTCAGTGGCGAGTCCCGCACCGCCGAGGTCGGCACGCGCGCGTTTAGGCGCCGCTAGCGTGTCGCCGAGCGCGGGTCGCGTCTGCTCCCAGCAGCGCGTCTTGAGACCACGGACGGGGTTGACCGATCTGCCCTGAACTCAGCTTCCCGATGTCTCCAGCGGAAGCTTGGCGGGCCGGTCCGCCGCCGCGGGATTCTTGGGCCCCTCGGACTCTTCGACGCCGGGGCGCACGCCCAAGACGTGACAGATGGCGAAGGTAAGCTCGGCTCGGTTAAGGGTGTAGAAATGGAAGTCCTCGACGCCCGCGGCTTCGAGTGCGCGGACCTGATCGATGGCGACGCTGGCGGCCACCAGCTTGCGGGTGTCGGGATCCTCGTCGAGTCCATCGAAGAGGTCGGTCAAGCGGGAGGGCACGCTGGCCCCACACATGGCGCTGAACCGGAACAGCTGCTTGAAATTGGTCACCGGTAGTATCCCGGGCACGATCGGCTCGGAGATGCCCGCGGCGGTGGCGCGCTCGACGAAGCGCAAATATACCTCGGGCTCGAAGAAGAACTGGGTAATGGCGCGGGTTGCTCCGGCGTCGAGCTTGCGCTTGAGGTTGTCGAGATCGAAGGCGGCCGAGGGTGCGGCGGGGTGGGTTTCGGGGTAGCACGCGACGCTGATCTCGGAGTCAGCGCGGCGCCGGAGGCCAGCCACCAGATCGACGGTGTGGGCATAGCCCTCGGGGTGCGGAGAATAGTGCTCGGTGCCCGCTGGCGGGTCGCCGCGCAGCGCGACGATATGGCGGACGCCCGATCGCCAATACGCGTCCGCCACATCGTCGATCTCGGCGCGGCTAGTGCCGACGCAGGTAAGGTGCGCAGCAGGCTCGATCCCGGTCTCGCTGCGGATTCGGCGGACAATGGCGTGGGTACGCTCCCGCGTCGATCCGCCAGCGCCGTAGGTCACCGACATGAACCGAGGGCCCAGGGGAGCAAGGCGCTCGACCGCGTGCCAGAGGGCATCCGCCATCTCGGGCGTCTTCGGCGGAAAGAATTCGAACGAGACCCGCGGCCGGACGCCGGTGGCCGCGGCGAGCGGGCCTGCCTGGTTCACCCCGCCCCCTCTTGGTGCGGCGGCTGGCGGGCTTGCGCGCCGGCCACAGGGTGAGGCACAGGGGCTCGCCCTGGAGGCGCCTGGGCGCACCGGCGGCGAGCCCCGCGTCGCGGTACCAGCGCGCCACCTCGCTATTGCTGAAGCCGAGCCGTCGGTGCGCGTGCTCGGTGCGAAGATATTCCAGCCTGTGGGGCGCGAAGTCGACGATCACAATGCGGCCTTTGGGACGCAAGACCCGTGCCGCCTCGGCAATGGCCCGCGCCGGCCGATCGGCGAAGTGGAGCACTTGATGGATGACCACTGCATCCATGGTCGCCGCGGCAAGCGGCAAGTCGTACATGTCGCCGCGCCGGACCTGACAGTTGGTGAGCCCGCGCGCCTTCAGCCGCGCCTCGGCGGCCACCAGCATCTCGCGGCTGAGGTCAAGGCCGAGGCCGCGATCGATCCTCGGGGCAAAGACCTCGAGGAGGCGGGCGGTGCCGGCGCCGATGTCGAGGAAATCGCCGATCGGCCGCCGGCCAAACTGTGCAAGGAGCGCAGCCTCGACCTCCGATTCGGGGACGTAGAGGGCGCGGATCTCATCCCAGCGACGGGCGTTGGCGCGGAAGTATTTGGCCGCCGCGGCGGCGCGCGCCTCCTTGACCGAGGCCAGCCGTTCGAAGTCGCGCGCCAAGGCCTCGTCGTGTGCGGCGACATGGGCAAGAATATCGCGCGCGAGACGCCCCTGAGCACCGTTTTCGGCCAATCGATAAAACACCCAGGAGCCCTCGCGATTGCGTTCCACGAGCCCGGCATCGGACAGAACCTTGAGGTGACGCGAAACCCGGGGCTGACTCTGACCGACCGCCTGGGTGAGCTCGGTAACCGCGAGCTCGGCCTCGGCGCACAGCGCCAACAGCCGGAGCCGGGTCGGCTCGGCCGCCGCCCGCAATCCAGTCAGCACGGCATCCATAGAAGGAAATAAGCATATGCAGATATATGCATATGTCAAGCGGTTTGGGTGGCGGTGTAACGGCGGTGCGGGCGTGGGACTCGCCTGAAATCATCCGCAGATTTTCTTGGGCGATATCGTCGATCGGGATTGCGCCGCGACCACTGGCTTCGCTAGCCTTGGCGCCATGGGCGAGAAGCACCTGCAGATCGTTCTCGCGGCGAGGCCGGTGGGGGAACCCTCCGCGGCGGATTTCCGCATCCTCGAGAGTTCCCTCCCGGCCGCCGGCAAGGGCGAGATGCTGCTGCGGACGCTGGTGATGTCGCTCGATCCTTACATGCGCGGGCGCATGAACGCGGCCAAGAGCTACGCCGAACCGGTGGCGGTCGGCGGAGTGATGGAGGCGGGCGCGGTGAGCGAGGTCGTCACCTCCGGCGTCGCGGGCTTTGCGCCCGGCGATACCGTGATCGGCATGACCGGCTGGCAGAGCCATTCGCTTTCCGACGGCACCGGCGTGACCAAGACCGACACCGGCGAGTGGCCGCTCTCGACGGCGCTCGGCGTGCTGGGAATGCCCGGCCTGACCGCCTATGCGGGGATGAGGAACATCGGCCGCCCGAAGAAGGGTGAGACGGTGGTCGTCGCCGCCGCCTCGGGCGCGGTGGGCTCGGTGGTCGGCCAGATCGCCAGGATCGAGGGCTGCCGGGCCGTCGGCATCGCCGGCAACCCCGAGAAGTGCGACTTCGTCACCGGCGAGCTTGGTTTCGAGGCCTGCCTCGACCGCAGCGCCGAGGGCTTCGCCGAGGCGCTGGCCGCCGCCTGCCCCGCCGGCATCGACGTCTATTTCGAAAATGTCGGCGGCGCCGTGTTGCGCGCCGTCATCGGGCTGCTCAACCGCGATGCGCGGATTCCGGTGTGCGGCACCATCGCGCACTACAACGACACCGCGCCGCCGCCCGGCCCCGACCATCTGCCGCTGCTGATGCGAAACGCGCTCGTGAAGCGCCTGACCATCCGCGGCTTCCTGGTCTTCGACTTCGCCGATCTGCAACCCGAGTTCGCGGCCACTATGAAACAGTGGCTGGCCGAGGGCCGCGTCAAATACCGAGAGGATGTGGTCGAGGGCCTCGAGAACGCGCCCCAGGCCTTCATCGGCCTGTTGCGCGGCGAAAACTTCGGCAAGGTCATCGTCAGACTCGCCGAGCCATCGCGCGACTAGGCGTTCTGCCCGCTAAGGGCCATCGGGTGCGTGTGCGCTTCAGACTTCGCGCTCAACGAGCCGATGGTCTAGGTTCCCTCCTGCCATGAGCTCAGGTAGGCCTCCTGCTCGGCGGTCAGGGTGTCGATGTCGACGCCCATCGCCTCGAGCTTGAGGCGGGCGATCTCGTGGTCGATCTCGCGCGGCACCGGGTGCACGTCCTTGGCGAGCTTGCCGGCGTTCTTGCAGACGTGGACGCAACAGAGCGCCTGGTTGGCGAAGCTCAGGTCCATGACGGCCGCGGGATGGCCTTCGGCGGCCGCCAGATTGACCAGCCGGCCTTCGGCGAGGAGCCGGATTCGGCGGCCGTCGGCAAGCTCGAAGTCCTCGACCGAATCGCGCGGCTCGGTGACCTTGGCAGCACTCTCGCGCAGCGCCGCGACGTTGATCTCGACATCGAAGTGGCCGGCGTTCGAGATCACGCAACCGTCCTTCATGACCGCGAAGTGCTGGGTGTCGATCACCCCCTTGTCGCCGGTCGCCGAGACGATGAAGTCCGATTGCGGAGCCGCTTCGATCATCGGCAGCACGCGGAAGCCGTCCATCACCGCCTCGAGGGCACGCAGCGGATCGACTTCGGTGACGATGACGCTGGCGCCCAGCCCGCGGGCCCGCATGGCGATGCCGCGCCCGCACCAGCCGTAGCCGGCAACCGTGAAGACGCGCCCGGCGATCAGGAAGTTGGTCGCGCGCAAAAGCCCGTCGATGGTGCTTTGGCCGGTGCCGTAGCGGTTGTCGAAGAGGTGTTTCGTGTCGGCGTCGTTGACCGCGAGGATCGGGTATTCGAGGACCCCGTCCTGGGCCATGGCGCGCAGGCGAATGACGCCGGTGGTCGTCTCCTCGGTGCCGCCCAAGATGTCGCCGATAAGGTCGCGCCGGTTCTTGTGAATCTCGCTCACCACGTCGGCGCCGTCGTCGAGGGTGATCTGTGGAGCGGTGTCGAGCACCGCCGTGATGCGGCGGTAGTAGTCCTCGTTCGAATCGCGGTGATGGGCGAAGGTGGGGATGTCATAGTGGAGCGCGAGCGCCGCCGCGGTATCGTCCTGGGTCGAAAGCGGATTGCTTGCGCAGAGCGCGACCTCGGCCCCGGCCTGGGCCAGCACGCGCATCAGGTTCGCGGTCTCGGTCGTGACGTGCAGGCAAGCGCCCACGCGCACGCCGGCGAGCGGCTTCTCTTTGGCGTAGCGCTCGCCCAAGCTGCGCAGGACCGGCATTTCGGCGTAGGCCCACTCGATGCGGCGCCGGCCGGCATCGGCAAGCGCCTCGTCCTTTACGTCAAACGTCTTCGCGACCATGGCGATCTCCTCAAGGGTCTCGTCTACGGGGTGCGCGCGTGGATTGGCTCGCCCGAGGGAGCACGATGTCCGCAGCCCCAAGCGACCCGCGTTCATATGCGCCATCCACGGGATCGTCAACACTACGCACGTCGCAGTTGCCAGGGCGTTAAATCGGGGAGCAGTATTGGCGAGGGATGACCGAGCCGGCAGCCCGACACACGATGCCCGCCGAGGAGATCGAGGACGAAGTCCTTGGGCTCGTGCGTGAGATCGTCGCCGAGTTGCGTCCTCAGCGGGCGCGAACGCTGCGCTTGACCGGGGTTTCGAACCTGCACAGCGATCTTGGGCTGGACAGCCTGGGCCGGGCGGAGTTGCTGGTTCGGCTCGAGCGTCGTTTCGCGGTGGGGTTGCCCGAAGATCTCTTGGCAAGCGCCGAGACCCCGCGCGATCTGGCGGTCGCGGTTGCCGATGCCGGCGCGGGCACCGCGGGCTGGTCGCGTGCGGACACGACGAGCGCCCGGACCGCGGCACTTCCACCCACGCAGTCGCCGCATCTGGACGCCGAAACCCTGACCGGGGCGTTGGACTGGCACTGCCGCGAGCACCCCGAGCGAACCCATTTGCTGTTGGGTGAGGGCGCGGGTGGCGAGGAGACGATCAGCTACCGAGCGCTGGCCGACTCGGGCCGCGCGGTGGCGCGGGGCTTGAGACGCTGGGGGCTGGCGCCCGGCGAGCGGGCGGCGATCATGCTGCCCACGGGGCGCGATTTCTTCGAGGCCTTCTTCGGCATCCTCTACGCCGGCGGGGTGCCGGTGCCCATCTATCCGCCGGCGCGACGCTCCCACATCGAAGAGCACTTGCGCCGGCAAGCCGCGATCCTTGACAGCGCCCAGGCGGTGATTCTCATCGCACCGCCCCAGGCCCGATTCCTGATGGCCTTCCTGACCGCGCACGTCGAGAGCCTGCGGGTCATGGAGACGGTTGCGCAACTCTCGGTCGCCTCGAACGAAACGCTTCCCGTGATCGCCGAGCCCGAAGCGATGGCGCTCATGCAGTTTACCTCGGGCAGCACCGGCGATCCCAACGGCGTCGTCCTGAGCCACGCCAACCTTTTGGCCAACATCAAAGCGATGGGCGAGGCGATGGAGGTCGAATCGACGGACGTCTTCGTCAGTTGGCTGCCACTTTATCATGACATGGGGCTGATCGGCGCCTGGCTCGGCAGCCTGTGTCTCTCGGTACCGGTGGTCGTGATGTCGCCGCTCACGTTTCTGGTGCGGCCCGAGCGCTGGCTGTGGGCCATCCACCACCACCGTGCGACGCTGACGGGCGCCCCCAACTTCGCGTTCGAGCTATGCCTGCGCAACATTGACGAGGCCGCCGTCGAGGGCCTCGATCTGAGCTCGCTGCGCATGGTGGCCAACGGCGCCGAGGCGGTGAGCCCGGATACGGTGCGGCGCTTCTCGGCCCGTTTCGCCGCCCACGGCTTTCGCACCGAGGCGATGGCGCCGGTCTACGGTCTGGCGGAGAGCTCGGTCGGCCTCGCCTTTCCACCGCCCGGCCGCGGACCGCTGGTCGATCGCATCGACCGGCGCGCGCTGAGCAGCAAGGGGGAAGCGGTCCCGGTCGCACAGCCCGACGCCGAGGCCATCGAGTTCCTCGCTTGCGGCCGCCCCTTGCCCGGCCATGAGATTCGCATCGTCGATGGAACCGGGCGGGAGCTGGGCGAACGCCGGGAGGGCCGGCTGCAGTTTCGCGGCCCTTCGGCCACGGCGGGCTATTTCCGCAACCCGGAGAAGACCGCGGCGCTGTTCGACGGAGAGTGGCTGGAATCGGGCGACCTCGCCTACGTCACCGGCGGCGACATCTTCATCACCGGGCGTAGCAAAGACATCATCATCCGCGCCGGACGCAACATCTACCCCCACGAGATCGAGGCCGTGGTCGGCGCCATCGAAGGCGTGCGCAAGGGCTGCGTCGCCGCCTTCGGGCGCAGCGACCCGGCGACCGGGACCGAACGCTTGATCGTCCTCGCCGAGACGCGCGAGGAGAGCGGTTCGGCCCGCCAGGGCCTGCGCGCCCGCATCGACGAAGCGGTCGCAGACATCGTGGACGGCGCGGCTGACGAAGTCGTTCTCGCGCCGCCGCGGACCGTGCCCAAGACCTCAAGCGGCAAAATACGGCGCGCCGCGGCCGCGGAAATGTATGCGGCCGGCGCCATCGGCGGCCCGCCGCGCGCGGCCTGGATCCAGGTTGCGCGACTTGCCCTGAGCGCCACGGGGCATCGCCTGCGACGCCTGGCGCGGGCGCTCATCGCGGTGGGCTACGCGACCTATTGGTGGACCGTCGTCGGGATGCTGGCGCCGCTAGTGTACACGCTGGCGGTGGCGCTGCCGCGCCGTCGCTGGCGCTGGGCGGCGTTGCGTTGGGGCGCGCGAATCGTACTCGGCCTGACCGGGATTCGCAGGCATGTGGAAGGTGTCGACATGCCCCAGGGCGCGGCGGTGCTGGTGGCCAACCATTCGAGCTATATCGACGGCTTGGTCGTGGCCGCCGAATTGCCAAGCCCAATCGCCTTCGTGGTCAAGAAGGAGCTGGCGGGACAAGTCCTGCCGGCGATCTTCCTGCGCCGTCTCGGAGCGGTGTTCGTGGAGCGCTTCCGGCCCGAGGGGGGTGTTGAGGACGCCGAGGCGATGGTCGCCGCGGCACGAGCAAACCAGCGATTGCTGTTCTTTCCCGAAGGCACGCTCACGCGCATGCCCGGGCTTCTCGCCTTTCGCCTCGGCGCCTTCGCGACCGCGGCACAGGCCGGACTGCCGGTGGTTCCGGTGACGATACGCGGGACCCGATCGGTCTTGCGCGGCGGCCAATGGTTCCCCCGCCGCTCCGCGGTCAGAATCGTGATCGGCCGGGCGATCGCCGCGGAAGGCACCGATTTCTCAGCGACCGTGCGCTTGCGCGACACCGCCCGCGCGGCGATCTTGGCGAACTGCGAGGAACCCGATCTCGCCGAGGGCATGACCAAGCTCTCGTGAGGAGGATCGGCCTAACATTCGACGCCGCCAGCAAACCGTGCCAGACTCCGAGGCCGAGGGCGCGGAATGGACTCTCCTTCTTGATGCAGAATATTCGAGGCTGGTGCGCGGTGGGCCTAGCGCTGACACTCGGTGCCTGCACCGCCGGCTCGGTCAGCGAGCACCGCAGCGTCTTCTATGCGCCGCACCTGGTGCAATACGCAGCCCGCGATGGAAGCTTCCCTGTGGTGGTCCGCGGAAATCCCACCGGTTTGACCAAAGACGCCGCCGACGCGGCGATCGCGGAGTTGCTGCGTCTGCCGTCATGGACGACCCCGGCGCGCTTTGCCCCGGTGGGCCAGGCACAGGGGGGGCTCTACTACGTGCTGGTCTTTGACCCGGCACGCCGGATCGCCAGCGGCAGCGCCGCATGCGCGAATGCCGGCGCCATGCCGCTTGCCTCGAGCGGCGGGGAAACCGCCGTTCTCGGCGTCTTCTGCCAGGCGAACGAGGCGCTAAGCGCGGCGCTTGCGGTTGGGCCGGCCGTGCGCGGCGCCGACGATCCCGAGCTTCGCAGCCTGCTGGCCCGTGTCACCGGCCGCGTCTTCGCCTATACCTTCCCGGCGCGCCAGGGCAGTGTCTTCTAGCCGCAGGCGCGCGCCAGGGCTATTGTGGGGATGCCGCCAAGGCCCCATCCGTTGGCAGTGGACCGGAAGAGAGCTGGAATGAGGACCGCTTCGTTTGCGGCGCTGGGCTTGGCGCTTGCGCTTGGCGCGTGCGCGAGCGAGGGCCTCGTCAAGGTCACGAACGTCACCCAGGCCTCGGGATTCAGCATGGGCCACGTCCAATACGCCGCAGCGCGGGGCGAGGTCTTTGCAGAGATCCGGGGCACTGCCTTCGATTCGCAGACCGCCGGCTCCGAGGAAGCGATCGCGAGTTCGCTGCGCTTGCCCAATCTTTATCCGCGGGCTCGGATCACGACTCGTCCCTCCGAGGGCGCCCGCACCTCACAGCGTCTGGCCTTCGTGTTCAATCCCGACCGACCGCCCGGCGCGGCGCTGATGTGCAGCCAGATCGACCGGGTGCCGGTCGCACCGCCGGGGGTGGAAACCCACGCGCAGGCAGCATTTTGTAGCGGCGAGCGGTTGCTCGCCCAAGCCCATGCGGTCGGACCCGCAGCCCTCGGACCTGAGGATCCCGCGTTCCAGGATCTGATGCGCCAAGTGCTGGTAAGCCTGTTGCGCAATCCGGCCGCCGACCGCGTATCCTTCCAGCACTGCGTATTACAGGATTGTCTGTAGGCCGAGCGCGGCCGACGGAACTTCATTCAGGTCAATCAGCACGTGAATCAACCACATACCGGCTTTGCCGGCCTGGGCCTCAGCCCCGAAGTAGAGCGCGCGGTCGCCGAGGCCGGCTACACCGAGCCGACACCGATTCAGACGCGTGCGATCCCCTATGTCCTGCAGGGCCGCGACGTGCTTGGCTGCGCGCAGACGGGAACCGGCAAGACCGCCTCGTTCACGCTGCCGATGATCGACATTCTGGCCCATGGGCGGGTCCGCGCCCGCATGCCGCGTACCCTCATCCTGGAGCCGACCCGCGAGCTTGCCGCCCAGGTCTCGGAGAACTTTACGACCTACGGCAAGTACAACAAGCTCTCGATGGCGCTGATCGTCGGCGGCGTTTCGTTCGCGGAACAGAACAAAAAGATCGACCGCGGCGTCGATGTCCTGATTGCCACGCCGGGCCGCCTGTTGGACCACTTCGAACGCGGCAAGCTGGTGATGAGCGCGGTCGAGATACTGGTTATCGACGAGGCCGACCGCATGCTTGACATGGGCTTCATTCCCGACGTCGAGCGCATCGTCAAGCTGCTGCCGCCGGCGCGCCAGACGCTCTTGTTCTCGGCAACGCTGTTTCCGGAGGTCCGTGCACTCGCCGATTCGTTCCTTCGCGATCCCAAGGAAATCACCGTCGCGCCGCCGGCCTCGCCGGTCGATTCGGTGGACCAGGGGCTGATCGTGGTGCCAGAGAGGGAGAAGGAGCGCGCGCTGGTGGCGCTCCTGCGCGGACGCGAGGTCACGAACGCGCTCATCTTTTGCAACCGCAAGCGCGACGTCGACGCGGTCCGGCAAGCGCTTGGCCGCAAGGGCTTCGACGTCGGGGCGCTTCACGGCGACATGGACCAGCCGGTACGGACCGAGACGCTGGAGCGGTTCAAGAAGGGCGAGATCGGGATCTTGGTCGCCAGCGACGTTGCCGCGCGCGGCCTCGACATCACCGCGCTGCCGTGCGTGGTGAATTACGATGTCCCGGCGCACGCCGAGGACTACATCCACCGCATCGGGCGCACGGCACGAGCCGGCCTGCGCGGGAGCGCGTTCACCCTGGCGGCGCCCGCCGACGGACCCTATCTGGCCGCCATCGCCAAGCTCATCGGCAAGGAGATTCCCAAGATCGAACTCGCGGAGATCGGCGGCGCCGAGCTGGACCCAGCGAAGGCACGTCGCCGCTCCGGCTCGCGCCGCGCCGGAGCGGCAAAACAGAGTCGCGAGCGCAAAACCGGCCCGCGCCCGAACAGCGAGAAGCCAAGCGCGGCCGGCAAGAAGCGCACGCGGAGCAGCGCCAAAGCCACGAAACGCAGCGACAAAGAGGCCAAGGCCTCGCCGGGGGCGTGGGGCGGAGACAGCCCGGTCCCAGCATTTCTGACGCGCCCGGTACCCGGTGGCCGCGACAAAGAGGACTAGGTGCAGACGATCTTCGTGATGGCGAAGTGTGCGCTGGGGCAAGCCTATGAGGTGGCCGATGCCGCCATCCAGGAAGTCGAGCAGGTTTCCGAGGTCCACTCCGTGTCGGGCCAATACGACCTGATGATGAAGTGTTACCTGTCTGACGAGGCGGACATAGGCCACTTCGTGACCGAATCGGTCCAGACCCTGCCCGGCATAGCCGATACCTTCACCATCATCGCCTTCAAGGCGTTCTCATAGGCGGCGCTATCGCGGCGCGCCGGCGCGGGGCGGAGATGATTATCGGTCAGATCACCGATTTTCACGTCACCACGCCGGGCGGGGAAGCCGACCGGCGCTATCGCACCGCGGAGCACCTCGAGGCGGCGGTCGCGCATCTCAACGCATTGGCGGTGCGTCCCGACGTGGTGGTGGCGACGGGCGATCTCGTGGACGGCGGCACGGTGGAGGAGTACCAGCGGCTGCGCCGGCTGCTCGAGCCGCTGACGATGCCGGTGTACCTGATTCCGGGCAACCACGATGACCGTGCCAACCTGCGCACGGTGTTTTCGGATCACTCGTACCTACCGCGTGAGGGGCCCTTCCTGCACTACGCGGTCGAGGACCACCCGCTGCGCCTGTTGGCGCTCGATACGGTCGTGCCCGGAGAGATTGGCGGGGCGCTTTGCGAGGCCAGGCTGGCGTGGATCGAGGCGCGCCTGACCGCCGCCCCGCCGCGCCCAACGTTCGTGTTCATGCACCACCCGCCATTCCGCACCGGCGTTGGCTGGAGTGACGGCGCCGCGGGGCTGGGCGGCGCCGATCCGTTCGGCGAGACCGTTTCGCGTCACCCCGAGATCGAGCGCATCGTTTGCGGCCACGTCCACCGCCCGATCCAAGCGCATTGGCGCGGCACCGTGGCTTCCACCGCGCCGGCAACCGCGCACCAACTGGTTTTGGCACTGGGACCGGCGTCGAAGATCGCTGCGGTGATGGAACCGCCGGCCTGCCAGCTTCATCTGTGGGCTGCACGGCGAGGGCGTGGTCAGCCACACCAGTTACATTGGCGAGTACGAGATGCCCTGAGACGGCTCAATCCAACAGGAAGTTGTGGGTCTCATTGGGGAGCGCCACGACCACCCCGTCGAGCCTTTTGGTCACGATGATCTGGCAGCCGAGTCGTGAGGTGGGCGTCAGGCCGTAGGCGAGGTCGAGCATGTCCTCCTCGTCCTCGGAAGCCGGTTCGAGAGTCCGGTAGTCCTGGGGCTCGAAAATGACGTGGCAGGTCGAGCACGCGAGTGAGCCTTCGCAAGTGCCCTCGATGTCGATGTCGCGGAGGTGCGCGATCTCCATGATCGACTTGCCGAGCGGTGCATCGACCGTCGTTCGCGACCCGTCGGGACTGACAAAGGTAATCTTCGGCATACGATCACGCCACCCGCGTGGCGCCGCGGTTTCGCTGGTAAAGCTCCGCCCAGGCGGCGACAAAACGGTCGACGTCCGAGGCCGTGGTTCCCCATCCGAGGCTCACGCGTATCGCGTACCGGGCCTGCTCCACCGTCACGCCCATCGCGTCTAGCACGTGGGAGCGGGCGACCTTACCCGAGGTGCACGCGGCCCCGGCGCTCACGGCGATTCCGGCGAGGTCGAAGGCGATCACCTGCGTCTCGGCACCGACGCCGGCCATGCCGAGCGAGCTTGTATTGGCGACGCGGGCCGCGCGGTCGCCGTAGAACATGGCGTCATCGCCCGCCAACTCGGCGATCCGGCGTTCAAGGTCGTCGCGGAGCTCGCGGAGGCTGGGGGTGAGGGGGAGGCCCTCTTCAGCAAGGCCAGCGGCGACGCCGAATCCGGCGATTCCGCCGAGATTCTCGGTGCCGGCTCGGCGGCCGCGCTCTTGGCCACCGCCGTGGGTGCGCGGCGCCAGATCGAGTTCCGAGGCGACAACCAGCGCACCAATCCCTGGCGGGCCACCGAACTTGTGCGCCGAAAGGGTCATCAGATCGCACCCTAGCGCATCCATATCGATGGCTATCTTGCCGCCCGCCTGCGAGGCGTCGCAATGCACGAGCGCACCGTGGCGATGACCGAGCGCCGCCACCTTGGCCACCGGTTGCACGACTCCGGTTTCGTTGTTGACGAGCATCACCGAGACGAGCGCGGGCCGAGAGCTGGCCGCAAGCGCGTGTTCGAGCGCCGCCAGCGACACCAAACCCGCGGTGTCCACCGCGACGGTGGTCAAGGGCACATCCGCCGCCCGAGCCGCCTCGCGCACGGAATCGTGCTCGATCGCCGAGATCACCAACCGCCGCGGCACCGCTCCGACCGGAATCCCCCCGAGGACAGCGATGTTGTTCGCCTCGGTGCCGCCCGAGGTAAAGACCACGGCATCCGCCGGCGCACCGACCATGTGGGCGACCGCGGCGCGGGCATCTTCGAGGATCGCCCGCGCCCGACGGCCAGGCCCATGAACCGAGGAGGGGTTGCCGCCGAGGCGGAGCGCCTCGGTCATTGCAGCCGCCGCAGCCGGCCGGACCGGTGCGGTGGCGTTGTAGTCCAGGTAGACCGGCGCTTGTCCCACCCCGACCTCGCCGAGGCTCAGCGGCCGGTGTCGGGGGCCCGTTTGGGCGGGACGGTCTCGTCGGCCGCTTCTTTTCCTTCCGGCCATGGCCGGGCCAGGGCGTTGGCGCGCGCGTCGCGCTCGCCCTCAAGCTCGGCCAGACGTGCCGAAAGCGTCTGCACGTTGTCGAGAAGGCCCTCTAGCGCCCGCGCCACAGGATCGGGCATCTCGACCGCGGTCACGCCATAGGCATCGAACACTTTCTTCGGCCGGGTTCCCGGCCGCACCGGCTTGGCCGGGATGCCGACAACCGTAGCCCCTGGCGCCACGTCCTTGAGCACCACGGAGTTCGAGCCCACCCGGGCGCCGGCGCCGATCGTGATCGGACCCAGGATTTGCGCACCAGAGCCGACGATCACACCATCCTCGAGCGTGGGGTGCCGCTTTTCGTTAACTTGCGAATGTGAATCGACCGCCGGCGAAATCCCGCCGAGCGTGACATCATGATAGAGCGTAACTCCCTCACCAATCACCGAGGTCTCGCCGATCACCACGCCCATCCCGTGGTCGATGAAGAACCCACCGCCGATCTCGGCCGCGGGATGAATCTCGATTCCGGTCACCCAGCGGGCGAATTGCGAAAGGAACTTGCCGAACAGGAACCATCGCCGGCGCCACGCCGCGTTCGAAGCGCGGTGAACCAGGCGCGCATGGAAGCCGGGATAGAAGAGAATCACCTCGAGCCGCGAGCGGACCGCCGGGTCGCGCTCGACCACCGCGTCGATGTCTTTGGCGATGCGTCCGAACATGGCCGAGATTATTAGCACGAGTTCATTGTATAGTCGCGGCGGCCCTCGCTTCGTTCGACCGCCGTTCACCCGGCGATATAGGATTTCCGCACTGTCCGATCAAGTACTGATTTGGTCCTACTTCCTCACGCCGCGTCGAGACGCGGGCTGATACCGGATGCCGGAAGTAACGTTTAGCGGCCCCGACGGCCGCCTCGAGGGACGATTCCGCAAGGGCAAGTCGGCGACCTCTGCGATCGCGCTCGTCCTTCATC
>CAYUNL010000029.1:0-16871 GCA_964446055.1 uncultured Alphaproteobacteria bacterium
CAAAGCGTCAGGCACGAGCCGATGCTGTCGGTGCGGAGCGCCAGGATCTGCGAGTTGAAGGCGACGCCGTGGGTGCCGACACCATTGCGTTCGGCCGCCGCGACCCCGGCGACCTGGGTGCCGTGGCCGTCGATATCGTTGAGGAACGCCGAGTTGCCGGTGACGATGTCGGTCGAGGCAGCGGCGATGTTGGCATCGAGGTCGGGATGGTCGACGTCGATCCCGGTGTCGATCACTGCGATCGTCTGTCCGGTCCCGGTGAAGCCCGCGTCGTAGGTGCTCAAGACGTTGATGTTGCCGAGCCCAAAGTTGGCCTGGAACTCGGCCGTATTGAAGTTGACCGCAGGGGCCGCGCCGCCGCCTCCGCCACCCCCGCCGCAGGCGGCGGTCAAAAGCGCGAGCGAGAGGACGGCCGCCGCGGCGAAACCGCGCGGCGCCATCAGCGCTCCCTCTCGCTACCGGGACTCCGCACTTGTAATCGGTCTAAAATGGACCCCTGACCCATTCATAGTTGCCGTTGTCAATTCGCTTTGCTTGTGCCTGAGGATCGCTCATCGCTAGGGAGAGCAAAATGCGTGCATTGTCAACCGTGGCCCCAATTGCCGTTGCATCGCTCCTTTGGTCCGTGGGGATGGCCAACTCGCAGGAATGGGAGGAGATCTCCGACCGCCAGGCGAGGATCGTGTTTTTCGCCGATGCCGCCGGGCTCACCAAGGACATCGGATACCAGGGCGGTGGCGAGAGCCCCGCCAAAAGCTACGAGATCGGGTACTGGAGCAGCTACGACGCACTTCTCGCCATCGAGTACGGCGCGCTCTCAGGCAACTGGACCTGGAACCGCCTGATCAAAGTTGAGGAGGAAAGCCTCCTGGGGTGGGAGTTCCTGAGCGGCAAGCGGCCTTCTCTCGAACCCGCCGAAGAGATGGTCAACGTCCTCGGCGAAGTGAGTTACGCGCGATTCGATGCCGATGACTGGGGTTGTTTTGGTTTCGTACAAATGTTCGATCGCGGCGGGTCGCGCCGGCCGGAGCAGCATCAGAAATGGTTCTCCGGCGCCTACTGCGACCAGTGCGCGCAGCGGATCGATATCGACACGATCGAGGCGATCCTCAAGAATATCGGGGTCAAGGGTTTCAAGGAGCCCTAGCCGCCATGCGCACGCTCAAGATGACGATCGGAACGGTGGTGCTGACCGCAGAGGTATTCGAGACCGCGACCGGCGATGCGATCTGGGCCAGCCTGCCGTTCTCGGCAAGGGCCCAGACTTGGGGCGAGGAGGTATATTTCTCGACCCCCGTCGACGTCCCGCGCGAGGCCGAGGCCAAGGACGTCGTGGACCCCGGCGAACTCGCGTTCTGGATCGAAGGCTCGGCCATCGCCATCGGCTTCGGGCGCACGCCGATCTCGCGGGGCGATGAAATCCGCCTCGCCGCGCGAACCAACATCTGGGGACGCGCGGTCGAAGACGTGAAGGCGCTCGCCGCGGTCAGCGACGGCGACGCGATAACGGTCGAGGCGCTAGGCTAGCGGCCCGGCTTATTCGCCCGCTGCCGGATAGATGCCGGCAGCGGCGGCGCGCCGCTCGCGCCGGATTCCGACGCGGGCGCCGAGCGCTAGAAGGCTGGGGACCACCACCAGCGTCAGAACCGTGGCGAAGCTCAATCCAAAGACGATGGCGGTCGAAAGCTGGACCCAAAACTGACCGGATGGCGCGCCCACGGCGACCTCGCGGGCGATGAAGTCGATGTTGGCCTGGAGCACCATGGGCAACAGCCCGAACACGGTCGTCACCGCAGTCAGCAGCACCGGGCGCAAACGCTGGGCGCCCGTCCGCAACGCCGCCTCGAACGGATCCATGCCGGTCTTGCGCAATCGCGCGTAGGTGTCGATCAAGACGATGTTGTTGTTCACCACAATCCCGGCAAGCGTGATGATGCCAACCCCTGTCATAACGATGCCGAAGGGCTGTCCGGTCACGATCAGGCCGATCATGACGCCGATGGTCGACAGAATGACCGCACTCAGGATCAAGAAGGCGTGGAAGAAACTGTTGAACTGGGTGATCAGGATGATCCCCATGGCAAAGAGTGCGACGACAAAGGCGCGGGTGAGGAAGGCTTGCGCCTTCTGTTGTTCCTCGTCCTCGCCCTTGAATTCGACCGACACCCGCGGATCGATGCCCGTCTCCTTGAACCAGGCCACGATCTCCTGAACCTTGGTGTCGGGCAGCATGCCTTCGACGACGTTGGCCTGGACGGTCAACTGACGCTGTCCATCGGTACGCTGGATGGTTCCAACCTTGGGCTTGGGCGTGCGGCTCACGAAGTTCGAGATCGGCACCAGCCCCCCGCCGGTCTGGACGCGCAGACGGTCGAGTTGATCGAGGCCGCGTTCGTCGAGGGGGAAACGCACCAGAATGTCGATCTCTTCCTCGGCGTCATCGGGGCGATACTCGCCGACCTTGATACCCTTTGTGACCAGCTGGACGACGTTGCCGATGCCGACGATATCGGCGCCGAAGCGGCCGGCTTGAGCGCGATCGACTTCAAGCTGCCATTCGATACCTGGAATCGGCCGGCTGTCCTCGACGTCGATAAGACCATCCACGGTCTCGAGGTAGGCGCGGATGCGTTGCGCCTCGGCGTCCAAAATCGCGTGGTCGCGCGAAGTGAGCTGAAGCTGCACCGGCTTGCCCGTCGGCGGCCCTGCCTCGGGTTCGCGCACTTCGACCTTGATCCCCGCGATGTCGCTCGTACGCTCACGAATCTGGTCCAACACCACGGCCGCCGGTCGCCGCGCCTGCCAGTCTTTGAATTCAAGCGATATGGTGCCGATCACGTCTTCGGATTGTTGCTGTCCAGACGCCGCGGCGCCCGAGCGGGCGTACACCGCGTTGAAGTCCTCGAGATCGAGGATTCGGGCCTCGACTTCGCGCACCAGCGCGTCCTTCTCGTCGGTCGAGAGATTGCCGCGTGCGTGGACCATTACGATCGCGTTGTCGGGCTCGACGTCGGGGAAAAACTCGACCCCGTTGCCGTTCGTCGCCGCGTAGTACTGCACGCCCACCAGCAACGCGACGGCCACCACGACCACCTTGATCGGGTGCCGGATGAGGATCTTCATCAGCCGCACGTAGGCGCCCGTGATTCCTCGAATCTCGCTAAGGTCGCCGTCCTCCATCGCGGCCAGCGAGCCAATCGTCTTCGCGTCCCGGACGCCGCTCTTGCCGACGATCGAGCCCAGCGTCGGGACGAATACCAACGCCATCAAGAGTGAGCCGCTGAGCACCGTGATCAGCGTCACCGGCAGGAACACCATGAACTCGCCGACCACGCCGGGCCAGAACAAGAGCGGCATGAACGCGGCCAGCGTGGTTGCCGTCGAAGCGGTAATCGGCCACGCCATCCGCTTCGCCGCATCGCCATAGGCGAGGCGGCGCGACCGGCCTTCAACCATCTTGCGGTCGGCGTACTCGGTGACGACGATGGCGCCGTCCACCAGCATGCCAACCGCCAAGATGAGGCTGAACAGCACCACGATATTCATGGTGAAGCCGAACACGTGGAGATAGAGAATGCCGATCAGGAAGGAGCCCGGAATCGCGAGCCCCACCAGTCCCGCGGTGCGCACGCCGAGCGCCGCTACGACTACGATCATGACCAAGACGATGGCAGCGATAACGTTGTTCTGGAGGTCGTTGAGTATCCGGCGGACGAATTCGGATTCATCCTGGCTGAAGGTTACCTCGACGCTTTCGGGCCAAAAGACCTGCTCGGCGGCCACCGCTTGCCGCACCTCCTCGATGGTATCGATGACGTTCTCGCCCAGCCGCTTTCGGATCTCGAGCGCTACTGCGTGCTCGCCGCCCAGCCTCGCGTAGCTCACGACGTCGCGAAACGTGCGCCGCACCTCGGTAACGTCAGCCAGCGTCACCACGCCGTCACCGCTCACCTTGATCGGGAGTTCCAGTACGTCCTTCGCGGTCTTGAACAAGCCCGGCACCTTGACCGAAAAGCGCCCGACCCCGGTGTCGATATCACCCGCGGCGACGACCCGGTTGTTCAGGGTGACGGCGTTGATCAGGTCTTGCTGGGAAATCTCATAGCTTTCGAGGCGCGAGGCATCGACCAGGATTTCCAACACCTCCTCGCGCTCGCCGGCGATGTCGGCGGCCAGTACGCCACTCAGTCCTTCGAGCTTGTCCTGAAGCTCGCGGGCGAGCGTCAGAAGGGTGCGCTCGGGCACCGCGCCCGACAGCGTGACAACGACCACCGGGAAGAGCCCGACGTTGACCTCGTTCACCACTGGGTCGTCGGTGTCTTGCGGCAGTTCCTTCTTTGCGATGTCGACCTGTTCGCGCACGTCCTGAAGCGCCGACTCGGCGTCGAAGCCGGCCTCGAACTCCAGCAGTACCGATGCGAAACCGCTCGACGCAGTGGAGCGCATCTCCTTGACGCCTTCGACCGTCCGCAGCTCCAGTTCCATTGGCCGGACCAAAAGCCGCTCGGCGTCCTCGGGCGAGATCCCCTCGTGCGACATCGAGACATAGATGATCGGGATGTCGATGTCGGGGTCGGATTCCTTGGGAATGTCGATGTAGGCGACGGTACCCGCGATGAGGATCAGCGCCAAAGCCGTGAGGACGGTGCGCGCATGCCCGATCGCGGCATCGATGATCGCGTTCATGCGTCTGGCGCGGCCTCCTCGGGCGAGGCCTCGACGATATCGCCGTCGCGGACGAATTCTTGCCCGACAGTGATCAGGCGGACCGTTTCGGGCAGGCTCGCGAGCCACACGCCACCCTCCGAGTCACCGACAATCTCAGCGCGATGGAAGACCACGCGGTTGCCTTCGTCCACCAAGCGCACCCCGATCACCCCGTCTTGGTCCAGTGTCAGTACCGCGGGCGAGACGAAATGCGCGGCGACGGTCTCGATTCCGACACGTATTTCGGCGGTGACACCGTCTCGCAGGCTCTCGTTGGGGTTGGGTACTTCGAGCTCGACGCGGAAGGTGCGCGTCTGCGGCTCGGCCATCGAGGCGATATAGCGAATGTGGCCTGACAACGTCTCGCCGGTGACCAGCTTGGCGCTGCCCCGATTGTTGAGATGGAGCTTGCCCACGTCTTGCTCCGAGACGTAGCCGATGACGAGATAGGGATTCTGATCGACCACCGTCGCCACCGGCGCGCCCTGCTTGACGTAGTCGCCGATATCGACGTGGCGATATTCGACGATGCCGTCGAAGGGCGCGCGGACCTCGGTATCGTCGATCTCCTCCTCCATCCGCGCCACACTGGCCAGCGCTGCTTCCATGAGGGCCGTGGCCTCGGCAAACTTGGTCTTGGCGCGGTACCCTTTCTCGCTCAGGGCGCGCACCGCCTCGTACTCGAGCGCGCGCTGCTCCACCCGTGCCTGCGCCTCGGCCATGCGTGCCGCGCGATCCTCCATGTCGAGCCGGGCCAACACCTCCCCGGCGCGCACCCGGGCGCCCTTTTCGACCAGAATCTCACCGACGCGACCGTCGATCTCGGCCTTGACCTCAACCCAGCGCACCGCCTCGGTGCGTCCGCGGATAATGATCTCGCGGTCATAGGGCTCCGCCGTGAGCGTACGGACGCGGACGTTCGGCCGCGCCGCCGGTTTGACGGCTTCCGCCAGCACAGCCTCGGAGGGCGTGGCGACCTCGTCTCCGGCGTCGGCATCGCCGTTTTGCAGCTCTCCCGAGGCGACCCAGGCGACGACGCCGACGGCCAGGATTAAGGCCGCCCAGATGCTCCGTTTCACGGTCTCGCCTCCGCGGCGGCGGCGCCCTCTCTCGCACCCGCCTCACGGCCTGCAACGAACTGCTCGGCGACCACCCGGTGGCGGTTGTTCTCGATGAATTCAACCGCCGCGCGGTAGATCGCGAGTCCGAATCCGCGGACAAAGGCGCCGCCCTCCGTGATCTCGTCGGGATCGCGCGGTTCCAGAGCCGCGATGCGTTCGCGGTAACTGGCGAGGCGCGCGTCGAACAGTTGGTCGAGGGCCTGCGGCGGCAGCAGCTCGGAAAAGGTCATGATGACCAGGAACTCCGAGCGCACCCGGTCGGGCGCGGGCTCGCCCAGGAGCTCGTTGGCGAAGGCCAGGTGACCGGCCGGCGTGACCCGATAGACCTTCTTCCCCGGTCGCCCGGCCTGCGGCTCGGGCGTGAACGAAACCAGTCCCTCGCCGGTGAGCCTGGCAAGGGCCGGGTAGATTGAGCCGAAGCTCGCGTCGTAGAAATGGCTGAAGCGGCTTTGGAGCTTCTTCTTTATCTCGTAGCCAGTCGCGTCGCCGAGCGAGAGAACACCTAGGCAAAGCGTGCGAACGTTCATGCGTAGCCCCCTGGCGCCGACACGGCACGACCTTCGGACACCCTATAGGATGCTGTGGACCATATATTGGTTCGATATATTTCGATTCAATATATCGTTACAAGATTCCGTGCTTTGCGAACACCGCGGCAAGCGGCGTGCCTTCGGCAAGCTCATCACGCACCGTGTTCTCGCCTTCGACCTTGTCGATCGCTTTGTTCAGGACCCGCTCGGCCACAGCCGCGGGGATCACCACGGCCCCGTCGACGTCACCGAAGATCACGTCGCCGCTTACCATCCCCACCGAGCCGATTCGCGCGGGTACGTCGTACCACATCAACTTACCGCGCCCCTTGGTGTCGAGCGGGCCGATGCCGCCGGCGAAGACCGGGAATCCCATGCCGCGAATCTGGCGAAGATCGCGCACCGATCCGTCGGTCACGCAGCCCGCGGCGCCGCGGGCGCGGGCGGCGGTGGACAGGAGCTCGCCCCACGGCGCGATGCCAAGATTGCCGCCGCACGCCAGGACCGGCACCTCGCCCGGCCGCAAGTCGTCGACCAGCGCGATCTCGTGCTCGTAGACATCGACCTCGGGACTGTCGTGATAGATCGCCATGTAAAGACCCGTGCGCACCCGCCCGCACAGGACCGAGGCCTCGTCCACCGGACGGATTTGCGGGGGTAGCGCTTGGTTGTACATCCCGTGTGCATCGAGCGTGTCGGAGATGACCGCGGCGTATAGGTTCTCGCGCGCGAACTTGAGGAGGGTGTCGTCGACGGCCATGCCTGTGATCCTTTCACCTCGCGAGCAGGGCCCGGCTCAAGCGTCTACCGGACCGTCGAGCGTTGGGGTATACCTCGGGTCCCGCGGTCCCACAAGAAACGGTGATGCCTATGTTCGAGCGAACCCGAGCACTCAAGGAGAGATTTCGCGCCGGCGACCTGACCTTCGGCGCATGGATGGAGATTTCCCACTTTGCGGTGGCCGAGATCATGGCCCAGACCGGGTTCGACTTCGTCGTCATCGACACCGAGCACGGCGCCTACCATCAGGAATCGCTGGCGATCACGCTCGCTGCTTTCAACGGCCAGCCGACGGTGCCCATCGTGCGGGTACCGTGGAACGACAAGGTAATGATCAAACACGCGCTCGACGCCGGCGCCGATGGCATTTTGGTCCCGTGGATCAAGAACACCGACCAGGTGGCCGAGGCCGTCGCCGCTTGCAAGTATCCACCCGAGGGCGTGCGTGGCTTCGGTCCCTGGCGCGCCTCGCGCTACTACCGCGAGATGGAGGAATATGCGCGCGACGCCAACGAGGCGCTGGTGACCGTCATCCAGCTCGAACACGTCGACGCCGCCGACGAGATCGATAGCATCCTTGCCGTCCCCGGCCTCGACGCCGTCGCCATCGGACCGTTCGACATGTCAGGCTCGGCCGGAGTTCTGGGCCAGCCCAAGCACCCCACCGTCCAGGGCGCGATCGAGCGCATCGCCGCCGCCGCGAAGGCGCGCGGGGTCCCCGTGTGTATGGGCACCGGGATGCCGCTCGACGATCAACGCAAGTGGGTGGCGCAGGGCGTCACGATGGTGGTGACGGTCGATGCCTTGGAGCTGTTGACCGAAGGGACGACCGCGGCACTCACAGGCCACAAGGAAGCCTTGGGCGCCGGCTGAGAAGGTTGATTCAACGCGAGGGAAGCCGATGAACGACGAACTCGAGTGGCACCGCGTCGGCCCCGCCGAGGACATCGAGGAAGAGGACGTCATGCGTTTCGACGCCAATGGCGCCACCTACGCGATCTACCGGACCGCGAGCGGCTATTACGCCTCCGACGGCCACTGCACCCACGAGGATACCCACCTCGCCGAGGGCTTTGTAATGGACGAGATCATCGAGTGTCCGATGCACCAGGGCCGCTTCCATATCCCTTCGGGCAAAGCCAAGGGCGCGCCCGTGGTCACCGACCTCCGCACCCACCCGGTCAAGGTCGAGGACGGCGTCCTCTACATCGGATTGCCGAGCGGAGACTGATCGCACCAAACCGACTGCGCCGCCGGTGGCGCTCCAAGCGCAGTTGGCTTATGATCTGGTCTAAGGGAGGACAACGTCAACCGTGTCAAACTCGGCATCCAGGCGAAGCCAGACGTGCTGGTCGGCACCGTTATCGATTTCGCCATGGAAGACATTTACGTCGAGGCCGAAGAGGCCGGCATCCTGGTTCTCATCAACAACTCGAACATCGACGAGATCCAGGCGCGCCACGTCAACTGGGGCTTCATCGGCGCGGGGGGCCACGCGCAGGGCCTGATCATCGGGCGCAAGCTGATCCCCGAGTTGATCAAGAGCGGCAGGACCGGAGGCGTGTTGGTTTTTGGCAACACCGAGCCGGGCCACGCCGTCCTCACGGCGCGCAGAGACGGAATCGCCGACGCCGCCAAGGAGTTCAACGCGAGCGAAGGCACGAGCTTCGAGGTGGAGGAGTTCGCCGATATGGGGCACGACATGGCCCAGTCGGTCCCGCTCTACGCGACCAAGATGAGAGGCCTCGGGGACGACCTCGCGGCCTTCACCGTCAGCGGCTACACGAGCATGATCGCCGCGTTCCGCTCGCTCGAGCAGGCCGGGATTGAACCCGGCAAGATCCCGGTGGCCGGCCCGGATACCGGGCCCGACATCATCGAGGGTATCGAGCGGGGTTACATCGCGTTCGCCGTCGAGCAGGAGCTCTACAACCAGGGCTATCTGCCCGGCGCCGTCGCCTGGGCGCGGCTCGAGCGGGGCAACCTGCCGCCGATCATGAACACCGGCACGGCCGTCGTGACGAAGGAGAACCTGGACCTCTTCAGGTGGCGCACGGAGGTCGAGGTCGCCCGGTCGGAAGAGCTGGGCCTTCAGTTCTGACGGCGGTCGGATTTCTGGCCTGTAAGCATACGTAGCGGTAGCCCCTCGGACTCGAGCCGAGGGGCTACTTGCTTTGGCTGACGTGCGCTTGCGCTAGGGCGGCACGGGGCGGCATACTTCGATTGGACGGACGCAAAGCCAGGGGACGACGATGTCCGAGACCGTCGAAGTATGCGATTCTCAGGATGAATTGACGCCGACAAACATGCCCGGTGCGGGTTTGGGCATACTGCCGACGGCGATGACGTGGGCCTTTTCCTGTCCCTGCTTCCTGTTCCCGTGGAACAAGCGCGCCGCGGCGCAACTGTGATCTCTGCCGCGGCCTGATGAGGAACGTCATGGCGACAACCAAGGACTATAGCATCAACGGTCCTGAGACCGAGCGCGCGCACGAACGTGGGCTGGTTTCCGCGGAATGGTACAAGCCGCCGGTGCCGCGCGAGCGGATGAAGGCGCTGATGAAGCGCAGCGATTTCCCCGCGCTTTGGCACCTACTGCTGTGGATCGCCCTTATCGCAGCATCGGGCGCCGTCGCCTACCTCGTGTGGCCCACCTGGTGGGCGGTGCCGGCGTTCTTCGTCTACTCGACGATCGTCGTCGGCTCGGCGGATTCTCGGTGGCACGAATTCGGTCACCGTACGGCAATGAAGACCGAGTGGTTGAACGACGCCGTCTATCATTTCGCGGCCTTCATGCTGCTGCGCGAGCCGGGGACTTGGCGCTGGAGCCACACCCGCCATCACACCGATTCGCTCATCGTCGGCCGCGACATCGAGATCCTGACCCATCGGCCGCCCAGCTTCGTGCAACTGTTCCTCTTGCTGTTCAACCTCATGCAGCTCAACCCCAAGGGCGGGGCCGGGACGCTGCGCAACACCTTCGCCCACGCGCTTGGCAGGAAGACGATGCCGGAGAGCGACTTCGTTCCCGAAACCGAGTGGCCCAAGGTGTTCTGGGTGGCGCGGATATGGGTCCTTCTTTGGGCGGCGGTGATCGCGCTCGCCATCATCTTCGAGACGGTGCTGCCGCTCCTCTACGTCGGGCTGCCCTCGTTCGTCGGCCACTGGCTGGTCGTGTTCTTCGCCATCACCCAGCATTCGGCGCTGGCCGAGGACGCTCTCGACCATCGCCTCAACTCGCGCACCGTCTACATGAACCCGGTGTTCCGCTTCCTCTATCTCAACATGAACTATCACATCGAACACCACATCTTCCCCATGGTGCCCTATCACGCACTGCCCAAGCTGCACGAGGAGGTCAAGGCGCACATGCCCGCGCCCTTCCCCACCACCTGGTCGGCCTACAAGGTGTTCGTCCCGGCGCTGATCCGCCAGCGCCGCGAGCCCGAGTGGTGGCTAAGACCCGAGCTTCCGGCGAGCCCGGAGCAGCCGGCCGCGGCCGAACCGGCGCCCGCCACCTGAGACATGCTGGCCCCGGAGACCGTACCCGAGAAACGGTCGCACCGCGAAGCCTGGCAACCGCCTGAGCTCCCGGTGGTGGCGCCCTTATGGGCGTGGCCGCCGCGTCCACTGGAGACGCTACGCTGGTTGGTCTCGACCTCGGGGTACCTGCTGCCGTGGAACGCGCTCTTCTTCGTGATGGCTCTCGGGGCGTGGGCCTACCTCACGCCTGAGCTCTCGCGGGCCGCCGCCTTCCGTCTCGACTGGATCGCCGAGGTCTACGCCCGTAACCTCGGGCTGATGGTGCTGTTCACCGGGGGCTGGCACCTGCGGCTGTACGCGTTCAAGGGCCAGGGGACCCGGTACAAGTACAACGCCGATTGGCTGGCCAAGGGCAACCCCACGTTCCTGTGGGGCAACCAGGTGTGGGACAACGTTTTCTGGACGGTTGTGAGCGGCGTCACGGTGTGGACCGCCTACGAGGTCTTCATGCTGTGGGGCTACGCCAACGGCTTCATCGCCTGGCTCGACTGGCGGACCGAGCCGGTAGCCTTCGCCCTGATCTTTCTGGCGATCCCGGTCTGGCGCGAGATCCACGGCTACCTCGTGCACCGCTTCCTGCATTGGAAGCCTCTCTACCGCAACGTCCATTACCTGCACCACAAGAACGTCAACGTCGGCCCGTGGACGGGTCTAGCGATGCACCCAGGCGAGCACGTGCTGTACCTCTCGGCCGCGTTGATCTTCTGGCTCTTCCCCTCGCACCCGTTGATGGCGGTGTTCACGCTCTTGCAGGGGGCGCTGTCACCGGCCATCGGGCACACCGGCTTCGAGAACCTGGTCCTCAAGGGCAAGGCCAAGCTTGCGACGGGCGATTACTACCACTACCTGCACCACCGCTATTTCGAGTGCAACTACGGGGTACCCTTGGTCCCGTTCGACAAGTGGTTCGGCACCTTCCACGACGGCTCGCCCGAGGCGCATCGCAAGATGCAGGAGAAGTGGCGCAAGAATCGCGTGGCCGCATGATGGCGGAAGTTTCGCAAACGCCGGTGCGCCGCGACGACAAGGAGGACTTCGCCGCCTGCCACGGCGAGAACATGGAGGACACGGTCGAAGGGACGTGGTTCTCGTGCTCGATCCCGCGCCGGGACCTGAAAGCCTTCACCCGCCGCAAGGACTGGCCGGGCGTGTTGCACTTCGGCGGCTGGCTCGTGCTGCTGGCCGCCACCGGCACCCTCGCCTGGCTCACGTGGGGAACGCTGTGGGCGATCCCCGCCTTCTTCGCCTACGGGACGATCTTCGCCTCGTCGGATGCCCGCTGGCACGAATGCGCTCACGGCACCGCGTTCAAGAGCCGCTGGCTCAACGAGGGCTTCCACATCCTGTCGACGCTGATGACGTTCTACGAGCCGACAGTGAAACGCTGGAGCCACGCCCGCCACCACACCCACACCAGCATGACTGGCATCGACCCCGAGATTCAGGTGCCGCGGCCGGCGCACATTTGGACCGTGCTGGTCGACCTCCTGTGGCTGCGCAGCTTCTACTTCAACTTCCGCCTCATCGTAGTGCATGCGCTCGGCATCATCAGCGAGGCCGCCCGCGCCTACGTGCCCGAGAGCCAATATCCGCGAATGATCGCCTGGTCGCGGGCGTACCTCGCCATCTACCTCGGCGTCGTCGTGCTAGCGATCGTGCTGGAGAGCTGGCTGCCTGTGCTCTACTTCGGGCTGCCCCGCCTCTACGGCGGCTGGCTGCATGCGATGCTGGCGACGACCCAGCATCCGGGGCTGGCCCAGGACGTGTGGGACCATCGCCTGAATTCGCGCACCATCCACCCCAACCCGGTGTTCGCGTTCCTCTATGTCAATATGCAGTATCACCTCGAGCACCACATGTACCCGATGGTGCCGTTCTTCGCGTTGTCCAAGATTCACGAACGGCTCAAGGACCAGCTCCCGCCGCCCTACCCGAGCGTGTGGGCCACCTACCGCGAGATCATCCCGACGCTTTGGCGCCAGCGCCGCGATGTCGACTATTACGTCCGGCGCCCGCTCCCCGAAACCGCGTCGGCTTGAATCCCGCCAAGCGTGCGGGTTGAAGAGATCGCTTCCGCGTCGACCACGAGCTCGATCAGCGCCGGCCCGCCGGCCTCGAGCGAGCGCGCCAGCGCCGGCGCAAACTCCTCGGTGCGCTCGACCTTCTCCGCGTGGGCGCCGAAGGCGCGCGCCAGGGCGCAAAAATCGGGATTGGTGAGGTCGGTGCCGATTACTCGCCCGGGATAGCGCATCTCTTGGTGCATGCGGATGGTGCCGAGCATGCCGTTGTTGACCACCACAACCACCACCGCAAGGTCGTGGCGCGCCGCCGTCGCCAGCTCCTGCCCGGTCATCAGAAAGCAGCCGTCGCCGGCAAAGGCGACCGCCGGGCGCTCAGGTTGCACCAGCTTCGCCGCGATCGCCGCCGGCAACCCGTAGCCCATCGAGCCTGAGGTCGGGGCCAGCTGGCACCCGAGTTCGCGATAGCGGTGAAAGCGGTGAATCCACGCCGTGTAGTTGCCGGCGCCGTTGCTGAGTATCGCGTCCGCCGGCAACAGCTCGCGCAAGGACGCGATGATCTCGCCCAGATTCACGGCGCCCGGCGCCGGCGTGGGCTCGGTCCACGCCAGGTAGTCCGCGCGCGCTTGCCGCCGCAATGCCGCCCACGCCGGATCGGGCGGCGGCGCCCCGAGGCCGGCCAGCGCCTCGGCGAACCGGTTGGGCCCGGCGTTGATGGCAAGGTCGGCATAATAGACGCTGCCCAGCTCCTCGGCCCCCGGCGCGACGTGGACGAAACGCTGGCGCGGACGAGGGATGTCGATCAGCGTGTAGCTCCCGGTGGTCAGCTCGCCGAGGCGTGCACCCAGCACGATCAGCAGGTCGGACTCCTTGACCGCCGCCTCGAGTGTAGGATTGACGCCCAGGCCGAGCTCGCCGACGTAGTGGTCGAGGCCGTTGTCGAAGCGGTCCTGGTAACGGAACGCCGCCGCGACCCGCAGGTCCCAGGCGGCGGCGAAGTGCTGCACGGCATCGCGCGCCGCCGGCGACCAGCCGCGCCCGCCGACGATCATCAGCGGCCGCTGCGAATCGCGCAGCATTTGCTCGAGCCGCGCCATCGCGTCCGGCGCCGGCGCCGCCTCGGTGGCCTGGAACCCCTCGACGTCGGCGACCTCGGCGGTCTCGGCAAGCATGTCCTCGGGCAGTGCTATCACCACCGGCCCGGCCCGGCCGTTGACCGCGGTGTGGAACGCCCGGCTGATGATCTCGGGAATCCGGGCCGGGTCCTCGATCTGCTCGACCCGCTTGGCGATGCCCCCGTACATGGTCCGGTAGTCGATCTCCTGGAAGGCCTCGCGCCCGGCTGCGCCGCGGGCCACTTGACCGATTAAGAGCACCAGCGGTGTCGAATCCTGGGCCGCGATGTGAACGCCGGAGGCGGCGTTGGCGGCCCCGGGACCGCGGGTGACGAAGCACACGCCGGACCGATGCGTTAGCTTCCCGTAGGCATCGGCCATCATCGCCGCCCCGCCCTCGTGGCGGCAGACCACGGTCTCGATCGCGTCGTTACCGTAGAGCGCATCGAGCGCGGCAAGATAGCTCTCGCCAGGGACGCAGAAGACGTGGTCCACGCCGTGGCCGCGAAGCGCGTCGATCAGAATCTGGCCGCCGCTTCGCGCTCTACCCATGGGCTTATTCCCCGGGGCCGGAGCCGGCGAACTCGCGCGGGAGGCGTTGGCGGCGCCGTGGCGGAGGGTTCACGACCGGCGCCGGCGGCGGCGCCCCGAACGATGCCCGGACCCGATCGCGCGGGGCGCGGCCGTAAGCGGTGGTGCGCTGGACCGGGACCCGGCCGGCGCCACGGATCAAGGCCTCCATGCGTTCGGGCGCCATCTCCTGCCCGTGGGCGGCGCCCGCGGCGCGGGTGATGGTCTCGTTCATCAGCGTGCCGCCGAGGTCATTGGCGCCCGCGTCAAGGCATGCCGCCGCGCCCTCGGGGCCCATCTTCACCCACGAGGTTTGGATGTTGGTGATGTGCGGATGCAGCGCGAGGCGCGCCACCGCGTGCATCAAGACGCTTTCGCGAAAGGTCGGGCCCCGCCGCGTCCGGCCCTTGAGGTACAACGGCGCTTCCATGTGCACGAAGGGAAGCGGCACGAACTCGCCGAACCCGCCGCTGCGGACCTGCAGGTCGCGTAGCCGCAGGAGGTGGCGTGCCCAGTGTCGGGATGCCTCGAGGTGCCCGAACATGATCGTCGCCGTGGTTTGGAAGCCGGCGCCGTGCGCGGCCTCCATCACCTCGAGCCACTGCGCGGTGGTGATCTTGTCGGGACAGATGAGGGCACGCACCTCGTCGTCCAGGATCTCGGCCGCCGTTCCCGGCAAGGTGCCCAGTCCAGCCTCGCGAAGTCGGTCGAGGAACTCGGGAGCACCTATCCCCAGGGTATGGGCGCCCTGCCAGACCTCGAGCGGCGAAAAGGCGTGGACGTGGATCCCCGGAACCGCTGACTTCACCGCCCGACAGATGTCGAGATAGGTCTGCCCGCTGTAGTCGGGATGGATGCCGCCCTGCATGCACACCTCGGTGGCGCCGCGCTCCCAGGCTTCGCGGGCGCGTCGCGCGATCTCGTCCACGGTCACGTCGTAGGGCCGGCCGCGCAGGTCTTCGCTGAGTTTGCCCTTCGAGAAGGCACAGAAGCCGCAGCGGTAATAACAGACGTTGGTGTAGTTGATGTTGCGGGTGACGACGTAACTCACCGCGTCTCCGTTGACCGCTCGGCGGAGGTCATCGGCGGCGGCGCACACGGCCTCGAACTCGGGGCCGCGGGAGTGGAACAGCCGGACGATCTCGGCCTCGCTTAGCCTCTCGCCGGCCCCGGCACGCCCCAGAATCCTCTGCAGTTCGCGGCCCACGCGCGCCGCGCCGTTGCTGCGGTAATTCGGCGGTGCCTCGGTCAAACCCGCGGCCCAGCGTTCGGTTCGCGCGAAGCCCTGCGCATCGACGCCGCGCAGCACCCGCGTCCGCAGCGCCGCGTCCACCCAGCGTGCCTCCTCGCTCGCGTACGCCGGGTAGATTGCCAGCCGCTCGGTCAAGAGCTTGCCGGCGCGCGATGTCTCTCGCTCCAGCGCCTCGAGGTGTGGCCACGGCGCCTCGGGGTTCACGTAGTCCGGGGTCACCGGCGAGACGCCGCCCCAGTCATTGATGCCGGCCGCGACGAGCCGGCCAAGCGCGGTGGGACTGAGGTTGGGCGGGGCCTGAATGTTCATGTGCGGCCCGAACATAATCCGTGCAACCGCGACCGTCCACAACAGTTCCTCCAATGGGGGCTCGGGCGCGTCCGACATGCGGGTGTCGGGCTTGGCCCGGAAGTTCTGGACGATGATCTCCTGGATGTGGCCGTAGCGGTCGTCGAGGTCGCGGAGCGCCAACAGCGATTCGACGCGCTCGCGCCGGGTCTCGCCGATCCCGATCAGGATGCCCGTGGTGAACGGGATATCCAGCGTTCCGGCAAGGCGAATGGTCTCGATCCGCGCCGCGGGTCGCTTGTCTGGCGAGCCGTGGTGGGGCCCGCCTCTTTCACCGAGGCGCGAGGCTGCGCTCTCCAGCATCAGACCCTGGGAGACCGAGACCGGCCGCAGCGTGGCCAGGTCCTCGGCCCTCAAGACGCCGGGATTGAGGTGGGGCAGAAGGCTCGTCTCGCTAAGTACCAGCTCAGCCGCTTCGCGCAGGTACGAGCGCGTGCTCTCGTGCCCGAGCGCGGCGAGCTCGCGCCTGGCGACCTCGTAGCGAAGCTCGGGCTTGTCGCCCAGGGTGAAAAGCACCTCCTTGCAGCCGGCCGCCTCACCGGCCTTGGCCACGGCCACGATCTCGTCCGGCGTCATGTAGGCGCGCTCGCCGCGCTTCGGAGGATGCGCGAACGTGCAATAGTGGCAGACGTCGCGGCAGAGGTGGGTGAGCGGTAGGAAGACCTTGCGCGAGTACGAGACGAGGTCGCCGTGGCCGCGATCGCGGAGCGCCGCCGCCGCTGGCATCAGCACCTCGGAATCCGCCGCCCCGGCAAGCGCGAGAGCGGCGGCGGCGTCGGGACGTTCGCCCGCCAGGGCGCGCTCGGCGGTCGCCGTGGCGCTCACCCGCCGGGCCATCCCGCGCTCCGGCCGGCGACGCGTGGTTCACCACGCCTGCATGCCGGTCA
>CAYUNL010000029.1:16881-17209 GCA_964446055.1 uncultured Alphaproteobacteria bacterium
GCCAAGCCGTGCGGCGATGCCGCTCGCCTTCAAGTAGACCTGGGCGCGGGCGCAACCGGGGCGATCAAGAAGAGCGACGAGGTCGGCCGGGGTATCGATATCGAGCCCCAGGCCAGGCAGACGAAGGGTTGCCGTAGGGACGGCCCGGGCGCGGGCCACGTCCAGGTGGCGGCGGAAACTGTCCTCGCCGAACTGAAACGGGATCGCATCGGGCGGCGAGCAGACGATGCAGTTCGAACCGCGCGAATCGTGGGCCGGAACGATGGTCATGGAGGGAACCGTGAAGGGTGCCGCAGCGTGGGCCGCCAGTACCGTTTCGATCTCGGTG
>CAYUNL010000030.1:0-14896 GCA_964446055.1 uncultured Alphaproteobacteria bacterium
GGGATACCGTTCACCGCCGCCACGACTGCGGTGTCGCGACCGAGTAGCGGCTGCATGCGCTCGACGATGCCGGCGACCGAAGGGGCCTTCAGCGTCACGATCACATAGTCCTGCGGACCCGCTTCGGCGGGATCCTCGGTGGCGGCGATGCGCACCTGGTGCTCCGCGCCCTCTGCGGTGGTCAGCCTCAAGCCGTCCTTTTTGAGTACCTCGAGGTGGGGTCCGCGGGCGATCAGCGTCACCTCCACTCCCACCAGCGAAAGAAGCGCGCCAATGTGCCCGCCGATGGCCCCCGCACCGTAGACGCAGACTTTCACCCGTCGCCGAGCCCCAGTGCCTCGGCCAGCCGCGCGCGCTGCACCTTGCCGGTGGCGCCCTTCGGAATGTCCTCGACGATCACCATCTTGCGGGGCAGTTTGAACGGCGCCAGTCGCGCCGACGCGAACTCGCGGATTTCGCGCTCGTCCGCGTTCATTCCCTCGCGCAGGACAATGGCGGCGGCCACGTCCTCGCCAAGGCTGTCGTGGGGTACGGCGAAGGCGACCGCCTGGGCCACGGCGGGGTGGTCCATCAGCACTTCGTCGACCTCGCGCGGGGAAATCTTCTCGCCGCCGCGATTTATGATCTCCTTGATGCGCCCGGTGACGGTGAGATAGCCCTCCTCATCCAACCGCCCCTGATCGCCGGTACGAAACCACCCGGCGGTGAATGCCTCGGCGTTGGCTGCCGCGTTGTTCTCGTATCCGGCGGTGACGTCGGCCCCGCGAATGACGATTTCGCCGACCTCTCCGGCTGTCAACAGCTCCCCCTCAGCACCCATGACCGCCACGTCCGGCCCCGCGGCCACGCCCACCGTGCCTGGCTTGCGGGGCGCCGGTGGCAGCGGGTTCGATGTCATTTGATGCGCCGCCTCGGTCATGCCGTAGGATTCGATGACGGGCGCGCCGAACACCTTTTCAAGCTCGGCCATGACCTGCGGCGGCAGCGACGAACTCGACGAGCGGATGAGCCGTAGCGGCACCGTGCGGATCGTATCGGGATTGCCGCCGCGCGCGGCACGAGCCACGATCGCCTGGTGCATCGTGGGTACCGCGCTGTACCAGGTCGGCCGCACCGCCTCCATCCAGGCGAAGAACTTGAGCGCGTTGAACCCTGTTGTGCAGTGGACGCTGGCGCCCGCACCGAGACTGGCCAGCACCGCCCCCACCAGACCGTGAATGTGAAAGAGCGGCATCACGTTGAGACACCGGTCGGCCGCCGAAAGTTGTAGTGCGCGGCCGATATTGCGCGCCGAGGCGCACAGGTTGGCGTGGCTCAAGGGGACGATCTTGGGTCGGCCCGTGGTGCCCGAGGTATGCAGGACCAGCGCGACGTCGCCGGGCTTGGCGGGGCCGCTCCGCTCGGCCGTGCCCGTTGCGCCACCGCTCAACGTAAACCTGCCCGCCTCCTTGCCGCCGTGCAGCTCCACGATTGCGATCCCGTGCGACTTGGCGACCTCGATCGCCACCGAATCCGATCCCGCCTCGACCACCAGCGCCTTGGCGCCAAGGTCGCTCAGGTAGAAGTCGAACTCCTGCGCCCGATAGGCTGGATTGAGCGGTGCCGTGGTCGCGCCGGCGGCCAGGGCGAGGAAGGCTCCGGCCATTTCCGGCCCGTTGGGCAGCACGATCGCGATCCTGTCCTCGCGCCCCAAACCGCGCCCGTTGAGCGAAGCCACGACCTCGTCCAGGTGGCCGCGCAACCCGGCGTAATCGAGTGAATCCCCCTCCGGCACGCCAATCGCGGGGGCCGAATCGCTCCCCGCCGAGAGTAGGCCGCCGATCGTGTCCGCTTGTGGCATCTATTCCGAGCTTCCCAGGTTGCTTCGAAAGGACGGCAATCCTACTGGCGCACCACTGCCGACCGCCAGTACTCTCTGAGCCGTGCACGAATTTCGAATCGGACATGCTGCCGGCGGCGACTGGTGCACTCTGTGCCGTGCCGTGCTCGCACAGTTGAGCCCGCTGCCGCAAGGCGCCAACATCGGCTTCGTCTACGTCACCGATCTCTTGGCCGATGCGCTCGGCGACATCGCCGACGAACTCGAGCGCCAGACCGGTATCGGGGGATGGACGGGCACCGTCGGTCTCGGCATTTGCGCCACCGGGCGCGAGTACTTCGACGAGCCGGCGCTGGCGGCCATGGTGGGGGCGGTCGCGGATGGCGGGTTCGCCCAATTCGAGGTCAGCCAGTCTGGCTTTGCCCTGTCCGAGGGGCGAGACGGTTGGCTGGGATATGTCGAGCATCCCTTCGGGATCGTGCATTGCGACCCCCGCAATCCTCACATCCCGGCACTGGTGCGGAAGTTCGCCGAGACGCTGGACGGTTTTATGGTCGGCGGGCTGTCCTCGTCCCGCACGAGCTTCGCTCAGGTTGCCGGCGCCCCGACCGAGGGTGGCATCTCCGGCATCCTGTTCTCCGAGGCCGTGCCCGTGGCGACTGGCCTGACCCAGGGATGCACGCCGCTGGGGCCGGTTCACCAGGTTACCGCGCGTGAGGACAATGTCGCGATCACGCTCGATGAGCGGCCGGCCCTCGAAGTCTTCGTCGAAGATGTCGGCGAAGAGGCGGCGCACGATGTCGAATCGTTGAGCGGCACCATCTTCGCGGCCTTACCGGTTCCGGGGAGCGACCGCGCCGACTACCTGGTCCGCAACCTCACCGGAATGGACACCGAGCGCGGCCTTCTCGGAATCGGCGAGATCTTGGAGACCGGTCAAACGCTGATGTTCTGCCGCCGCGATCCCGAGGCCGCGCTGGGCGACCTCACCCGTATGCTGCGCGACCTGATGGCGCGAAGCGGCGGCCCGGCGAAAGGCGCGGTATACGTCTCGTGCCTCGGGCGAGGGCCGAACACCTTTGGGCCCGATTCGGCTGAGCTCAAGGCGATCGAGCGCGAGATCGGTGATGTTCCATTGGTCGGCTTTTTCGGCAACGGCGAGATCTCCCACGACCGCCTCTACACCTACACGGGCGTGCTCACACTCTTCCTCTAGATCGCTGGGACTTGCCGCCGCCGCCTAGCTGCGCTAATGGGGGGTGCGCCCGGTGGCGCTCATTCGCCGTTTTCCTAAAGGACACCGTTGATGCCAGGGTTGGTTGCGCCGCACGGCGGCGGCTCGTTGCGGCCGTTGTTGCTGCCCGAGGGCGAGCGTGCCGAAGCGATTGAGCGCGCCAAGGATCTCGTGTCGCTGCCGATGAGCAGCCGCGAGGTTTCGGACCTCTTGATGCTCGGCATGGGCGCCTACACTCCGCTCGCTGGCTTCATGGGTGCCGATTCCTGGCGCTCGGTGTGCACCGAGATGAAGCTCCCCGGTGGCGTGCTGTGGCCGATTCCGATCACACTTTCGTGCAGCGCAGCCGCGGCCGAATCACTGACCGCGGGACACGAGATCGCGCTGGTCGATGCCGAGGGCGGCTCGGCGATGGGCGTTCTCACGCTCGACGAGGTCTACGTTCCGGACAAGACTTTGGAATGTGAATCGGTCTTCGGCACCGCCGACCCCTCGCATCCCGGGGTCGCCAAGCTGATGGCCCAAGGCGAGGCCAATCTCGGCGGCTCGGTCACCGTCTTCGGCGAGGGCGTTTATCCGGAAACCTATCCCGCGCTCTACCGTCGCCCCGATGAGACCCGCGCCCGGTTCGAATCGCTTGGCTGGTCCAAGATCGCCGCGTTCCAGACGCGCAATCCCATGCATCGCAGCCACGAATACATCGCCAAGGTCGCGGTCGAGATGTGCGACGGGGTCTTCATCCACCAAGTGCTGGGCGCGCTCAAGGAGGGCGATGTTCCGGCCGAGGTGCGCACCCGGGCGATCGACGCGCTGGTGCGGAACTATTTTGCGCCCGGCACCTGCATCCAGTCCGGCTATCCGATCGAGATGCGTTATGCCGGCCCGCGCGAGGCCGTGCTGCACGCGATCTTGCGTCAAAACTTCGGCTGCTCGCACCTGATCGTGGGCCGCGATCATGCCGGCGTCGGCACCTTCTACGGGCCCTTTGACGCCCACCGCATCTTCGACACGCTCCCGCCCGGAAGTCTGGAGATCGAGCCCCTGAAGTTCGATACCACGTTCTATTGTTACGGTTGTCAGGGTATCGCCAGCGCTCGAACCTGCCCCCACGGCGAGGACCGGCGTTTGGTCGTCTCGGGGACGCGGTTGCGTGAGATGTTTGTCAACCGCGAACCGATTCCCCCAGAATACAGCCGACCCGAGGTGTTGGCGGTGTTGCAGGAGTACTACGATGGCCAGGCCTGAGCTCAGTCACGGCGTCACGCGTTCGGCTCGTCCAAGACGGATGCTCCCCGGGCTCGTTGTTACGTGTTTTGCGTTATTCGTCAGCGTGCCCGGCGCGTTCGCCGCCGAGCCGATCAAGATCGGCGCCCTGCTTCCGTACTCCGGCGTGTTCGCAGCGCTCGGCGTAGAGATCGCCGATGCCCTCGATCTCGGTTTCGATACCTTCGGGCGCGAGGTCGGGGGCCGAGAGATCGTCGTCATCCGCGAGGATACCGAAGGCAAACCCAACGTCGGGCTTAGCAAGGCGAAAAAGCTCGTTCTGCGCGACGGCGTCGAGTTCCTGGTGGGGCCGGTGTCCTCTGCGGTTGCCGGGGCGCTGCGCGACTACGTTCACGCGTCTCAGGTTCCCCTGATCATAGCAAACGCCGGAAATAACCACCTTACTGGAGAATCCTGCAGTCCATACGTTATACGCGTATCTTTCTCCAACGCCCAGATCAATCGCGACATGGGGTCGTGGATGGTATCGAAGGGCTTCAAGCGCGTCTTTCTTATGGCCGCCGATTACGCCGCTGGACGCCAGATGATGGAGGCCTTTCGCACCAGCTTCGTTGCGACCGGCGGTACCGTCGCCGGCGAGGAGTATGCGCCGCTCTCGACCAAAGACTTCGGCCCCTACCTCGGCAAACTCAAGGCGGCGCGGCCCGAGGCCGCCTATGTCTTCTTCCCCGGCGCCGCGGCCATGGCGTTCGTGCCCCAGTACGAAGGCTTCGGTCTCAAGGAGACCATTCAGCTTGCGGGCGCCGGCTGGCTGAGCTCTGCCTTCAACATTGAGCGCCAAGGCGCGGCGGCGGCTGGTTTCATCGGTGCCCTCAATTATGTACCCTCGATCGATTCGCCCGAAAACATTGCCTTTCAGGAAGCCTTCCGGGCCCGCTTCGGCCGCGTCGGATCCGAGTTTGCGGTCCAGGGCTACGACAGCGCGCGCCTGATCGTCGAGGCCCTGAAACTCACCGGCGGGTCGACCGAGGGAATTACCGAGGCAATGCACCAGGTTTCGTTCGTCGGACCGCGTGGTGAGCTCCGCATCGACCCCCTCACCAACAACGTCATCCAGGATATCTATGTCTTCGAGACCCGTTCCGTCGGCGAGAGAATCGAGCAAGTCGTCATCGACAGGTTTGCCGACGTCCGCGATCCCCCGAACGGTTGCCGCCTGTGACGGCGGCGCGGGCCGGCTCGCTCAATTACCTGCGTCGAAGCCGCGGGCTATCCTAGTCGCCATGGCTGGCGGAGCACCTCATGGCTGACATCTTTCGCGAAGTTGACGAGGACGTCCGCAAGGAACGCTACCTCAAGCTCTGGAGGTCGTACGGCGTCTATGCCATCGCGGTTGCGGTCGCCATCGCCGTCGCCGTGGCGGGCGGCGTAGGCTGGGACAGGTATCGCCAGTCCGAGCGCGAGGCCGACGGGACACGATTTGGCGAAGCGCTTCAGCTGACCCAAGAAGGCCGCCACGTCGAAGCGGCGGCCGCGTTTGCAGAGCTTGGCGGCAGCGCCTCGGGCGGGTACAGTACACTTTCGCGTTTCCAGGAGGCCGCCGCACTCGCGCGGACCGGCGATGCCGCGGCTGCGGTTGCGGTCTATGACGGCATCGCCGCTGGCGGCGCCGAGGTTGTGCTCCGCGATCTGGCGAGTCTGCTGGCCGTCATGCAGCTGGTCGACACCGCGGCCGCCGACGAACTCGATCGTCGCCTGGAGCCGCTCTTGCGGGAGGACGGAGCGTGGCGGTACTCCGCGCGCGAGCTCGCCGGTTTGGTTGCGCAAAAGCGTGGCGCGGTGGCCGAGGCGCGTGAGCTTTTCGCCGCGCTCGCCGCCGATCCCGGCGCCCCGTCCGGGATTCGCGCGCGGGCCGCGGAAATGTTCGCCGCCCTCGGCGGTGCCGAATAGGCTGTGAAGCGCGCCCATCACCCGCTATCGCCACACCGACGACGAAACGCCGCCGTGATCGCTGTGTGCGCGATCGTGCTCGTCGGGTGCGAGACCCCCGATTGGCTCGGCGCGCCCCAGGATCCGCCGCTCGCGGGCGAGCGCCTTTCGATCCTGTCTCTCCAGCAGACCCTTGAGCCCGATCCGCGGATCGCCGACCTCGAGGTGCGGCTGCCGCGCCCGCAAGAAAACGACGCCTGGCCACAGGCGGGTGGCTATCCCAACCATGCCATGCACCACCTACGCCTCGGCGAAACGCTCCGCGAGGCGTGGCGCGCCCGAATCGGCGCCGGCTCGGCCAAGAAGCGGCGGCTCCTGACCCCACCGGTGGTCGCTGCGGACCGGGTCTTCGCACTCGACGCCGAGGGTGACGCCGCCGCCTTTGAGGCGGCGAGCGGGCGGCGCCTGTGGCGTGTCGACCTCACGCCCGAGGACGAGGACGAGGGGACGCTCGGCGGTGGGCTGGCCTACGACGGCGGTCGAGTCTACGTCACTACCGGCTACGGCGAAGTGGTCGCTCTCGACGCGGTGGACGGCGCACTCGTGTGGCGTGTCAACCTCGGCATCCCCTTGCGCGCCCCACCCGCGGTTTCCGATGGCCGCGTCTTCGCCATCAGTTTCGACAACCAGCTCCACGTCCTGGCGACCGACGACGGCCGCCTCCTCTGGTCCCACGTCGGCATCGAGGAGATCGCCGGCCTTCTCGGCGCGGCGGGGCCGGCGGTCGATGGCGACACCGTCGTCGTGCCGTACTCCTCGGGCGAGCTGTTCGCGCTACGGGTCGAGAACGGTCGCACCGCGTGGGCCGATTCGCTGGCCCCGATTCGCGCCGTAACTCCGCTCGCGGCGCTCAGCGATATCAACGGGCATCCGGTGATCGACCGCGGCTGGGTGTTCGCCATCGGGCACGGCGGGCGTATGTCGGCGATCGACTTGGTGTCGGGAAACCGGCTGTGGGACCAATCGGTGGGCGGGGTCCAAACGCCGTGGGTCGCCGGCGACTTCCTCTACGTGCTGACCAGCGACGCCGAGATCGTTTGCCTGTCGCGCCGCGACGGGCGCATCCGCTGGGTCACGCCGCTGCCGCGGTTCGAGGATGCGGCCGATCGGGAGGGACCGATCGAGTGGGTGGGACCGGTGCTGGCGAGCGACCGTTTGATTGTCGCCTCCTCGGCTGGCGAAGCGCTTGCGGTCTCGCCCTACACCGGGCGCATCATGGGGCGCATTCGCCTGCCGGGCGGCGCCGTCACCGCGCCGGTGCTGGCCAAGGGAACGCTCTTTATCCTAACGGACGACGCCGAGCTGCTCGCGCTTCGCTAAGCGATGCCTCCCACCGCGGTTATCCTTGGCCGCCCCAACGTCGGTAAGTCGACGCTGTTCAACCGTCTGACGGCGCGCCGCACGGCGCTGGTGGACGCGACCCCAGGCCTTACGCGCGACCGCCGCTCCGGCGAGGTGCGCCTCGGCACTTTGCTGTTCAATGTGGTCGACACCGCGGGCCTCGAGGAGGCCGGTGCCGCGAGCTTGGCGGCGCGAATGCGCGAACAAACCCAAGCCGCGCTCGCCGATGCCGATCTCGCGTTCTTGCTCGTCGATGCCCGCGCCGGGGTAACGCCCGTGGACCGTGATATCGCGGCTTGGCTGCGCAAGGCCGCCAAGCCGATCGTTGTCGTCGCCAATAAATGCGAGCGAGGCGGCGGGCAGGCGGGTTACCTCGAGGCGTTTTCACTCGGCCTCGGCGAACCGGTCGCGGTTTCGGCCGAGCACGGCGAGGGGATCGGTGAGCTCGCCGACGCCATCATGGCGGCGTTGCCCGAAGCGGTGTCGCCCGACGATGACGATCGGGCGCCCGAGGACGCGCCGCTCCGGCTCGCTATCGTCGGTCGGCCCAACGTCGGAAAATCCACCCTCGCCAACCGCTTGCTCGGCGAGGCGCGCTTCCTCACCGGGCCTGAGGCCGGGATCACGCGCGACGCCGTCGGCATCGATTTCAGCGTCGCCGGGCGCGCGGTTCGGCTGGTGGACACGGCCGGACTTCGGCGCAAGGCACGTATCGCCGAGCGGTTGGAGAAGCTCGCCACCGACGACGCGCTGCGCGCCATCCGGCTGGCCCACGCTGCCGTCGTGGTGGTCGACGCAAGCGCACCGCTCGACCGGCAGGATTACGCCATCGCCCGCATCGCGGTCGGCGAAGGACGCGCGATCGTCATCGCCCTCAACAAGTGGGACCTCGTGCGCGACCGCGTGGCGGCCCGCAAGGCCCTCCAAGCAAGACTCTCGCGTTCGCTTCCACAGGCCAAGGGAGTGACCCTGGTGCCGCTATCGGCACTCAGCGGCGATGGCGTCTCGGATCTGATGCCGGCGGTCTTCGAGGCGGTGGCGCGGTGGGAAACACGCATCGCCACCGGGCCCTTGAACCGGTGGCTTGGCGAGGTCGTGGCTGACAAGCCGCCGCCGGCCGTCCAGGGCCGCCCCAATCGTCTCCGCTACATCACCCAGCCGCGCGCGCGCCCCCCGACCTTCGCGGTCTTCGCCAGCCGTCCCGGCGACGTGCCCGCCTCGTATGTGCGCTATCTGACCAACGCGCTGCGCACGCGTTTCAAGCTCCCGGGCGTCCCCATTCGCCTGTCAATGCGCCGCGGACGCAACCCCTACGCCGGGCTCAAGCGCCAACGATAACAATCTCCCCGTGGCGGCGGCATTTGGCCGCGCCGAGCTCGACGAAGACGTCGGTAATCTCCTCCGGGGCCGGTAGGCGCATCGGATCCTCGCCGGGAAAGGCCTCGGCGCGCATCTGCGTGCGCACCGTACCTGGATCGACAATGTTGACGCGGACCGGTGTCGTCTCGACCTCGGCGGCATAGGTCTTGGCCAAGCTCTCGAGCGCCGCCTTGGTGGCGGCATAGGCTGACCAATAGGCGAAGACGCCGCGCGTCACGCCCGAGCTCACAAAGATCACGCGGCCGGCGTCCGAGGCGCGCAGCAACGGATCGAAGGCCCGGATCAAGCGCCAGTTCGCGGTCAGGTTGACGGCCACGCTCTCGTCCCACGTCTTAGGCGGCATATGAGCGGCCGGCCCGAGACGGCCAAGGACAGCGGCGTTCCCGACCAAGATGTCGAGCCGCCCGAAGCGCTCGGCGATACTCGCGCCCAGCCGGTCGATTCCCGTCGTGTCACCAAGGTCGAGGGGGACCAGCGTCGCCGCGCCACCGGCGGCGCGCACCCGGTCGTCGGTTTCTTCCAGTCCGCCCACGGTGCGGGCGACCAGCACCACGTGCGCGCCTTCGCCTGCGAAGCGTTCGGCGACGGCGGCGCCGATGCCGCGCGAGGCGCCGGTGATCAGCGCGATGCGGTCGTCCAGCCGTCCCGGCACTGCGGGCGCCTCATCTTCAGATTTCGTCGGCAAGCAGGGCTAGTTGGGCCGGCGGCCCGCCCTGCTCGTGATCGGTGAGTGGAATCGGGTACTCGCCCGTGAAACAGGCGTCGCAGTATTGCGGGTTTGCCGCGTCGCGCGCCTCTCCGGCCATCGCCCGATAGAGCCCGTCGGTCGAGATGAAGGCCAGGCTGTCGATACCGATCGAGACGCGCATCTCCTCAAGACTCTGCTGCGCCGCCAGCAGCTGCCCGCGGTCGGGCGTATCGACCCCGTAAAAGCACGAGTGCGTGGTCGGCGGGCTGGCGATGCGCATATGCACCTCGGTGGCGCCCGCCTCGCGCATCATGGACACGATCTTGGTCGAGGTGGTGCCGCGGACGATGCTGTCGTCGACTAGAATCACCCGCTTGCCTTGGATCAGCGCGCGGTTGGCGTTGTGCTTGAGACGCACGCCCAAGTGGCGAATGCGGTCGGTGGGCTCGATGAACGTGCGGCCCACGTAGTGATTGCGAATGATCCCGAACTCAAAGGAGATTCCCGCCTGTTGGGCGTAGCCGATGGCTGCCGGGGTCCCCGAATCGGGAACCGGGATCACCACGTCACCCTCGACGTGGCTCTCGCGCGCGAGCTCCGCGCCGATCCGCTTGCGCGCGTCATAGACGCTCGCGCCCTCGACGGCGCTGTCGGGCCGCGAGAAGTAGATGTACTCGAAGATACAGAACCGCGGTCCCGCGGGCGGGAAGGGGCGCAGGCTGTGCGGCCCGGCGCGGTCGATCACCACCATCTCACCGGGCTCGACGTCGCGCACGAATTTCGCACCGATAATGTCGAGCGCACATGTCTCCGAGGCCAACACATGAGCCCCGTCCAGCGTGCCCAGCACCAGCGGCCGCACTCCCAACGGGTCGCGAACGCCCAGCACCGCCTGGTCGGTGACCGCGACCAGCGAGTAGGCGCCCTCGCACTGCTTGAGCGCGTCGATCAGGCGGTCGATCACCGTCTTCTTGGCGCTGGTGGCGACCAGGTGAATGATGATCTCGGTGTCCATGGTCGACTGAAAGATGCAGCCACGCTCGACCAGGCGCCGCCGCACGGCGGCGGCGTTGGTCAGGTTGCCGTTGTGACCGACGGCGAATCCGCCGAAGGACAGCTCGGCGAACAGCGGCTGTACGTTGCGCAAGATCGTCTCGCCGGTGGTCGAGTAGCGCACGTGTCCTACCGCCGAGGAGCCGCGCAGCGCAGCGATGACGGATTCGGTGCTGAACTGTTCGCCGACCTGCCCGATACCGCGGTGGGAGTGGAATTGTGCGCCATCGAAGGTGACGATCCCGGCCGCGTCCTGGCCCCGGTGCTGTAGCGCGTGGAGGCCGAGGACGGTATGCGCGGCGGCGTCCTCATGGCCGAATATGCCGAACACGCCGCAGTGCTCGCGGGGTTTGTCGCCCTCGAACGGGTTGGTGGTGAGCTGCATGGGTGCGCCGGGCGGTCGCCTCATCGGTCCCCGCTGTTGCGCAGGAGGAGTTCCATCCCCTCGCGTGCGCCGCGCTCGTATCCGGATTCGGATTCGCCAGCACCTTCGCTTCCGCCGTTCCCGGTCGGCTCCTCGGGCTCGCCGATCGCCTCGCGCGCCTGAGCGCCCAATCGTTCGGCCGCGTCCACTCCCTCGTCGCGCAGGCTTCGCGGCACCAGCTCCTTGGCCATTTCGCCGCCGCGAATGGCGTACGGCATCAGCCGCGCCTCGCGAAGCCACTCCGGCTGCTCCTCGCGCGGCAGCGCCCATTCGAGCGCGAGATGGGCGGCAACCACGACGACCGCGCCGCGCGCCAAGCCGAACAACAGGCCGAGCGTGCGGTCGATCGCGCTCACCGAGCTTGCGCGCACGCGAACCGCAATACTGTGGCTGATCAACGACAGCACGACCAGCGTGATGACAAACGTGCCGATGATCGTGATGCCGATCGCAAGCGGCTCATTCTCGACGTAGCGGAGGACGATGAGATTGAGGTCGTTAAAGGCGTAGATCGTTGCCGCGGCGGCGCCCACCCAGCCCACCACCGACAGCGTTTCCTGGACGAAGCCGCGGACGAACGCGAAGACGCCCGAGATGATAATGATCGCGATGACCACGATGTCGACAACGGTCACGGCCCTAACCCTCGCGCACCGCCGCCACCTTCGGGCCTTCGGCCAGCAACTCGACAAGCTCTTCGAGGTGAGCGATTTCGGCCGCCACAAGCGGCGCCTGACGCCGCCCGGTTGCCGGCGGGGTGAAAGCCCGCACGAAGCCGAGCTTCGCCGCCTCCTTGAGTCTGAGTTCTCGTTGGCCTACCGGCCGCACCTCGCCTGACAGGCCGATTTCGCCGAACGCTACCGCGCCCTCGGGCACCGGTACGCCGCTCTGTGCCGAGATCAACGCCGCGGCCACGGCCAGGTCGGCGGCGGGCTCGCTCACGCGCAAGCCGCCGGCGACGTTGAGGTAGATGTCGTTGCCGCCAAGGCTCACACCGCAACGCGCCTCCAGGACCGCGAGCACCATCGCGAGCCGCGCCGAATCCCAGCCGACGACCGCGCGCCGTGGCGTGCCGAGCGGCGAGGGTGCGACCAGGGCCTGGATCTCTACCAGCACCGGGCGCGTCCCCTCGATGCCGGCGAACACCGCGGCGCCGCTCACCGGCGCGGCGCGGCTGGTCAGGAACAGCGTCGAAGGGTTGGGCACTTCTGTGAGGCCGGCATCGGTCATCTCAAAGACGCCGATCTCGTCGGTCGGCCCGAACCGGTTCTTGACCGCGCGCAGGATGCGGAACTGATGGCCGCGCTCGCCCTCGAAGTAGAGCACCGTGTCGACCATGTGTTCGAGCACGCGGGGACCCGCGATCAGTCCCTCCTTGGTGACGTGGCCGGTCAGGAGCGCGGTCGCGCCACCGCGCTTGGCGAGTCCGATCAGGGCCTGGGCGCTGGCCCGCACCTGGGCGACGGTACCTGGAGCCGAGGCGATCGAGTCCGCGAACTGGGTCTGGATCGAATCGATTGCGAAGGCGCGCAAGCCGGCATGACCCTCGAGCGTGGTCAGGATGTCGCGCACGTTGGTTGCCGTCGTCAGCAGTACCGGCGAGTCCGCGATACCCAGCCGCTGGGCACGGCCGCGCACCTGGTCCACTGCCTCCTCACCCGAGACGTAGACACAGCCAAGGCCGCGCCGTGCCAGTGCGGCCAGGACCTGGATCACCAGCGTCGATTTGCCGATGCCTGGATCGCCACCGATCAGGATCGCCGAGCCCGGCACCAGCCCGCCGCCGCACACGCGGTCGAACTCGGCGATCCCGGTGATCTCTCGCGGCCCGTCCTCGGTGGCGCCGTCGAGCGCGGCAAGCGTGATGGCGCGCCCCTTGCCGGCGCTCAGGCCCCGTGGCGGTGCCTCCGCCAGCGCCTCCTCGACCAAGGTATTCCAGGCCCCGCAGGAATCGCAGCGCCCCGCCCATTTGCCGGCGCTGGCGCCGCATTCCTGACAGACGAAGCGTTCCGCCGCCGCGGCCATCACGCCGGCCGTCCCAAGGCCCGGCGCGTACTCACAACGCCAAGACCTCCATCTCGATCGGGCCCTCGGCGCGGCCCTTGATGAACTGATCGACGTACTCGCTGCCCGACTCGTCGATGTCGGCGACCGCTCCGTCCCAGATGATCTTGCCCTTGTGCAGCATGGCGATCCGGTCGGCGATCTTGCGCGCGCTCGCCATGTCGTGGGTGATGGAGAGCGCGGTGGCGCCGAGCTCCTTGACGCATTTGACGATCAAGTCGTTGATGATGTCGCCCATGATAGGGTCGAGCCCGGTGGTCGGTTCGTCGAAGAAGATGATCTCCGGATCGGTGGCGATGGCCCGCGCCAAGGCGACCCGCTTGCGCATGCCGCCCGACAGCTCGGCCGGGCTCAACAGACCCACCTCGGCCCCCAATCCCACCTGGGCGAGCTTGCGGTGAGCGATCTCCTTGGCCTCCGCCCGCGGGCGCTGCTGCGCCTGGATCAGGCCAAAGGCGACGTTCTCCCAGACCACCAGCGAATCGAACAGCGCCGAGCCCTGGAACAGCATTCCGAAGCGATGCATGATCTGCTCCCGCTCGGCGCTGCGCATGCCCGTGACCGTGACGCCGTCGACCTCGATGGTGCCTTCCTCGGGGTCCAGAAGGCCAAGGATGCATTTGAGCATCACCGACTTGCCGACGCCCGAGCCGCCGATCACCACCACCGATTCGGCGGCGCCGACGTCGAGGTCGATGCCGTCGAGCACCACCTTGTCGCCGAAGCTCTTGCTTACGCCGCGCAAGCGAATCTTGGGGGTTTCGGTCATTTCGAAAAGAACAGCTCGGTGATGACGTAATCGAAGGCGAAGATCAGTACCGAGGCCGAGACCACCGCGTTGGTGGTCGCCCGGCCCACGCCCTCGGCTCCGCCGCGGCTCTGATAGCCGTGGTAACACCCCATCAGGGCGACGATGAAGCCGAAGACCGAGGCCTTCACCAGGCCCGAGACCACGTCGATGACCTCGAGGAAATCGAAGGTGTTTCTAAGATAGGTCCCGGCGTTGAAGCCAAGTTTGTTGACGCCGATCAAGTAGCCGCCAAAGACCCCGATGATGTCGGCGACGAAGACCAGTAGCGGCAGCATGGTCGCGGCCGCGATCAGGCGCGGCGCGATCAGATATTTGAATGGGTTGGTCGAGAGCGTGGTAAGCGCGTCGATCTGCTCGGTCACCCGCATGGTGCCGATCTCGGCGGCCATCGCCGCGCCGACCCGGCCGGCTACCATCAGACCGGCCAGCACCGGGCCGAGCTCGCGGGTGATGCCGATGACTACAATGGTGGCCACCGCGCTTTCGGCGTTGAAGCGCGAACCGCCGACATAGATCTGCAGCGCCAACACCAGCCCTGTGAAAAAGGCGGTGAGGCCGACCACGGGCAGGGAGAAGTACCCGATCGAGATCATTTGCCGCAAGATCAGCCGCGGATACCACGGCGGCGTCACGCAGTGCCGCAGGCCGCCGGCCGTGAACTCGGCGACGCGGCCGGTGGTTGCAAGAAACCCGAGGACGAGACGGCCGATGGTTGCGACGAAACTGAACGCGACTGCTGTCATCGCTCAGGGCTGTTCCTCGAGGTAGACGCGCTGCAGGCGGGAGCCGATGCGGGTCAGCAATTCATAGGCGATCGTATCGGCGTCGGCGGCGACCTCGTCGATCGGCATCGGTCCGCCGATGAGATC
>CAYUNL010000030.1:14906-17068 GCA_964446055.1 uncultured Alphaproteobacteria bacterium
GTCACGTCGAACGCACTCAAATCCATCGAGATGCGCCCGATCGCCGGCACCCGGACACCGCCAACATACCCGTGGCCGCGATCGCTAAGGGCGCGTGAGAATCCGTCCGCATATCCCACCGAAACCGTGGCGACCCGCCCCGGCCGGGCGACGCGGTAGGCGGCACCATAGCCAACGCTCTGGGGGCTGTCAACGTCACGCACTTGAACGATTTTTCCTTGCATACGAACGACTTCCGCCATCGGATGATCGCGTCCGGGGCACGGATTCGCACCATAGAGCGCGATGCCCGGACGCACCAAATCGAAGTGGAATCGGGGGCCGAGAAAGATCCCCGCCGAGTTGGCGAGGCTCGCCGGCGCGGGCGGCACAAGCGCCCGCATCGCGTCGAAGCGATCCAGCTGGATGCCGTTCATCGGGTGTTCGGCCTCCTCGGCACAGGCGAGGTGGCTCATGATGCAACGCACGTCGATCCCCTCCAAGATCGTCGGATCCTCGGCCGCCCGCCTCACCTCTGCCTCGCCGAGCCCGAGGCGATTCATTCCGGTGTCGAGGTGCAAGATCGCGGGCAAACGGGTAGCGGCCTCGCGCGCCTCGCCTCGCCAGCTCTCGATCTGCCCAAGGTCATTAAGTACCGGAACCAGGTCATGATCGCGGAACGCCCGTGCGCTGCCGGGCAGCGTCCCGTTCAAAACGTAGACCTCGGCGGCCGGGCCGGCCCCAAGGATCGCCCTCAGCTCGGCCCCCTCGTCGAAGGTCGCGACGAAGAATGTCTCGCAACCCGCGCCGGCCAGCGCCGGACCCACCTTGGCCGCACCCAATCCGTAGGCGTCGGCCTTGACCACCGCCGCACACTCGGCGGTGGCAAGATGGCTTTGCAAGAGGCGGTAGTTGGCGGCAATCGCGCCGAGGTCGATCGTTAGGACACCGCTGCCATGACTAGAACCGGGCATCGGGAAGTTGCTCGGTGCGATCGAGGTCGTGGAACCTTGTGGTCTCGCCCTGGAACTGCAGCTTGATCAAGCCGGTCGGCCCGTGCCGCTGCTTGCCGACGATGATCTCGGCGATGTTGTGGACGCGGTCCATGTTCTGTTGCCAACTCTCATGTGCCTCGGTGCCGGGCTCGGGCTGGCGCCGCTCGAGATAGTACTCCTCGCGGTAGATGAACAGCACCACGTCGGCGTCTTGCTCGATGGCCCCGGATTCGCGAAGGTCGGAAAGCAAGGGCCGCTTGTCTTCCCGCTGTTCGACGGCGCGGCTTAGCTGTGACAGGGCGAGCACCGGCACATCCAACTCCTTGGCCAGCGCCTTGAGCCCGCGCGTCACCTCGGATATCTCGAGCACCCGGTTGTCGTACCGCCCCGTCGAGTTCAACAGCTGTAGGTAGTCGACGACCACTATGCCCAGGCGGTGCTGTCGTTTGAGCCGGCGGGCACGCGTGCGCAACGCGGCGACGGTCAGGGCAGGGGTATCGTCGATGAAGAAGGGGGTGTTTTCGAGCTGCTGGCACGCCGCCACCACTTTCAGGAAGTCGCTTTCGCTCAACTGGCCGCGGCGCACCTTTTCTGAGGGTATCCCCGAGGCCTCGCCGAGAATCCGCATCGCCAGCTGCTCGGCCGCCATCTCCAGCGAGAAGAATCCGACCACCGCGCCGTCGACCGTTTCGGTCTCGCCTTCGGCATTCTTTTCGGCGCGGTAGGCGCTCGCGGCGCTGAAGGCGATATTGGTGGCCAGCGCGGTCTTGCCCATCGAGGGGCGGCCGGCGAGGACGATGAGGTCCGAGCGGTGAAGGCCGCCGAGCATCGAATCGAGATCGGCGAAACCGGTGGCGACGCCGGTGACCCCGCCGTCGCGTTTGTAGGCCGCCTCGGCCATCTCGACCGCGGCGTTGAGCGAGGCGCTGAACGGTCGGAAGCCGCCCTCGATCCGGCCGTGCTCGGCCAGGTTGAACAGCCCTTGCTCGGATTCCTCGATCTGGGCCGTCGCCGGCTCGTCGATGCTGGCGTCGAACGCGGTGTTCACCATGTCCTCGCCGATCTGGATGAGCTGCCGCCGTAACGCCAGGTCGTGAATGGCGCGGCCATAATCGCCCGCGTTGATAATGGTTACCGCGGCCCCGGCGAGCCGCGCCAGATACTGCCCGCCCCCGACATCGGCCAACG
>CAYUNL010000031.1:0-16788 GCA_964446055.1 uncultured Alphaproteobacteria bacterium
GGGCCAGCCTTGGCGACATCCTCGGCGCCGCCATGAGCCGCAGCCAGGCGGCCCGCGACGCCGCCGAGGGCGAACCCGAAGAGGACACCGCGGACGCCGCTCAAGACAAGACCGCGACCGAGGCGACGCAGGAGGCCACGCCGGAGGCGCCGGACGAGGCCACCGCCGAAGAAGAGACCGCACCGGAGGTGCCGGAAGAGGCCGCGGCCCAAGACGAGGCCACGACCGAGGCGCCGGACGAGACCACCGCCGAGCCGACGGCCGAGGTCCCCGACGTTGCGGCGAAGACCGAGAGCGCCGAGAGCGCCGAGGCCGCAGCCGCGGACACCGATTCGGCGCCCGAGGCGGATGACGCCGGGAAGTCGGCGCCGAAAGAGGAGGAGGCGGAGGCCGCACCGGCCAAGCGCAAGAGCGCTCCCAAGCCAAAGCCCAAAGCCAAATCCGCGACCAGCGCTTCGGCCAAGGCCTCGACCGCCAAAAAGAAACCGGCCGCCAAAAAGAAGCCCCAGACCAAAGAGTCCGAGGACTAGGCCCCGAGGGAGCCGAGGCGACCGGTGAGGCAGGCGCGGCGCGGCCAAAAAATCATTCTTTCAGAAGCACTTATGCTTGACGACAGGGGGCCGGTTTGGCACCCTGAGCCGGTCGCGGGCCGCTCGATCGGTCGCGCGGGCTTTGGGCGAGATTTGATAGAGAGCGCCGCGATGGTCAAATCGGAACTGATTTTGCGGCTTGCCGAACGCAATCCGCACCTCTATCAGCGCGACATCGAGCGCATCGTATCGACCATATTCGAGGAGATCTCGAACGCCTTGGCGAGCGGCGACCGGGTCGAGCTCAGGGGTTTCGGCGCCTTCTCGATCAAGCACCGCGCCGCGCGGCTCGCGCGCAACCCGCGCACCGGCGCCTCGGTACACGTTGGCGACAAGCATGTCCCATTCTTCAAGGCCGGCAAGGAGCTGCGCGAGGGCCTCAACGGCGACAAGCCCCGCACCGAGTGGTGAGTGGAGGGAGGCGTGAGATTCGCCTCCTGGGTCCTGATCATCGCGGTCGGCATTGGCTTCGCGGCCTTCGCGGTTGCCAACCGCGAATGGGTTGAGGTGAGCTTGGCCCCCCTGCCGATCTCCTTCGGCCTGCCGTTGTTCGCGATCATCATCGGCGTCCTCTTCCTCGGCGCCGTGATCGGCGGCGCCGCGGTGTGGTTCTCGGGCGGGAAGCAACGGCGTTTGGCGCGCCGCACCAGGCGTCGTGCCGGACGGTTGGAAAGCGAGCTGTTCCGGGCCCGCGCCGAGGTGGCCCGCGCCTCGCTTGAATCTCACGACATCGTGCCGGCGCCGAGGTCCGAGCGCGTCTGACCCCACCCCTCGGCGGCCACCGGACCGCGTATCGCGGGCGCAGGAATCGGGGTATAACGGCGCCCTTCGGACCGGCGCGGAGAGACGGAATGGGCGTACGCGCCAAAATCTGTGGCATCAATACCGTGGACGCGGCCGAGGCGGCCGCCGCGAACGGCGCCGACTTCGTCGGGTTCGTGTTCTATCCGCCCTCGCCGCGCGACGTCGCCCCAAACCAGGCGGCCGACATCGCCCAGACCCTCGGCGGCCGGGTCTCGACCGTGGGTCTGTTCGTCGATGCCGATGATGCGACCATCGCCGGCACGCTCGCCCAGGTGCCGCTCGACATGCTGCAACTGCACGGCGCCGAGAGCCCCGATCGGGTCCGCGCCGTTCGCACCCGCCACCAACGACCGGTAATGAAGGCGATCGCCATAGCCGCTGCCGATGACCTCGACCGCGCCCGCGCCTACGAGGCCGCGGCGGACTGGCTTTTGTTCGACGCCCGCCCGGCGCAGGAATCGGACTTGCCCGGCGGCAACGCGCGCGCCTTCGACTGGCAAGTGTTGGCCGAAGCGCGTTTCTCGCGCCCCTGGATGCTTTCGGGCGGGCTGAGCGCCGCGAACCTGGCCGAGGCGGTGGCGGTGACCGGCGCCGAGACGGTCGATGTCTCCTCGGGTGTCGAGGACCGTCGTGGGCACAAGGACCCCGATCTGATCGCCGCATTCCTTACCGCGGCGGGGAGCTGCTGAGCGATCATGACCGCAACGCCTGTGAGGGACTCTCAGGGAACGCCGGCGAGCTTTGCCGCCGGAGCCGACGAGAATGGCCATTTCGGTATCTACGGCGGGCGCTACGTCGCCGAAACCCTGATGCCGTTGATCCTCGAGCTCGACGAGGCCTACCAGGCGGCCTGCGCCGATCCCGCTTTCGCCGAGGACATCGCCTATTACAACACCCACTACGTGGGGCGGCCGAGCCCGCTTTATCTGGCCCGCCGCCTCACGGCGCACTTCGGCGGCGCCAAGATCTACTTCAAGCGCGACGAGCTCAACCACACCGGCGCCCACAAGATCAACAACTGCATCGGCCAGATCCTGCTCGCCCGGCGCATGGGAAAGACCCGCATCATCGCCGAGACCGGCGCCGGCCAGCACGGCGTCGCCGCCGCTACCGTTGCCGCCCTGTTCGACCTTCCGTGCACGGTCTACATGGGCGAAGTCGACATCGAGCGGCAGAAACCCAACGTCTTCCGCATGAAGCTCCTGGGCGCCGAGGTGCGGCCGGTGGCCTCCGGGTCGCGCACGCTGAAGGACGCGATGAACGAGGCGCTGCGTGACTGGGTGACCAACGTCGCCGACACCTTCTACATCATCGGCACCGTCGCCGGGCCCCACCCCTACCCCTCGATGGTGCGCGATTTTCAGTCGGTCATCGGGCGCGAGGCGAAGCAGCAAATGCTCGAGGCCGAAGGGCGCCTGCCCGACACCGCGATCGCCTGCATCGGCGGCGGTTCGAATGCGATGGGCTTGTTCGCGGCCTTCCTCGACGAGCCGGCGGTGTCTCTGATCGGGGTCGAGGCGGCCGGGCGCGGGATCGAGAGCGGCGCTCACGCGGCCTCGTTGAGCGCCGGCGCGCCCGGCGTCCTGCATGGCAACCGCACCTATCTCCTGCAAGACGGCGACGGCCAGATCACCGAAGCGCATTCGATCTCGGCCGGTCTCGACTATCCCGGCATCGGCCCCGAGCACGCCTGGCTGCGCGATGCCGGGCGGGTCCACTACGTCGCCATCGAGGACGACGAGGCGCTGGAGGCGTTCCAGCTCTGTAGCCGGCTCGAGGGCATCATCCCCGCGCTCGAGCCTGCGCACGCCCTCGCCCACGTCGCCAAGATCGCCGGCGATCTTGCGCCCCAGCACATCGTCTTGATGAACATGTGCGGACGCGGCGACAAGGACATCTTCACCGTCGCCGAGGCGCTGGATATAGCGCTATGAGCGCCTCGCGCATCGAGCGGCGCTTCGCCGCGCTGGCCGCCGCCGGCCGGGCCGGGCTCATCACCTTCATCACCGCCGGCGATCCCGACCGCGCGACCTCGGCCGCCCTTCTCGGCGGCCTGCCCGCCGCCGGCGCCGACCTGATCGAGCTCGGCATGCCCTTTACCGATCCCATGGCCGACGGGCCGGCGATCCAGGCCGCCAGCCTTCGCGCGCTCGCAGCCGGCGCCTCGATGCGCCAGACGCTGGCCATGGTCGGCGAGTTCCGCCGCGGCGACGACGCGACGCCGGTGATCCTCATGGGCTACTACAATCCGATCTACGCCTATGGCGTGGACGCCTTCCTGGCCGATGCCATCGCCGCCGGCGTAGACGGGGTCATCGTTGTCGATCTTCCGCCCGAAGAGGACGACGAGCTCTGCCGGCCGGCGATGGATGCCGGCCTCAACTTCATCCGGCTGGCCGCGCCAACGACCGACGACAAGCGGCTGCCGGCGGTTCTCTCGAACACCGCCGGGTTCGTCTATTATGTCTCGATCGCCGGGATCACCGGCGCCGCCTCCCCCGAAGTCGGCGAGGTGGCGGCGGCGGTCGAGCGGCTGCGCCGCCACACCAATCTGCCGATCGCGGTCGGATTCGGGATCAAGGACGCCGCCCAGACCGCGGCCGTGGCCGCGGTGGCCAACGCCGCCGTCGTCGGCTCGGCGCTGGTCGAGCGCATCGCCGCGGGTTTGGACGAGCAGGGCCGGCCGGGTCCAGGGCTCGTCGAAGGCGTGCTCGAATTCGTGCGCGAGCTCAAGGGAGGCGTCGAGGTCGCGGCGCGGGCGGTGGCATGAGCTGGCTCAACAGTTTCGTCCGGCCCAAGATCCAGGCGCTGGTACGCAAGCGCGAGACGCCCGAGAACCTGTGGGTCAATTGCCCCGAGTGCTCGCAGCTCATTTTCCACCGCGACCTTCTCGCCAACCTCCACGTCTGTCCGCACTGCGATCACCACATACGCATCGGCCCCGCCGAGCGCTTCGAGTTCCTCTTCGACGGCGGCGCCTTTGAGCGCGTCGTCGTGCCCGACGTGGCGACCGACCCGCTGAAATTCCGCGATGAGAAACGCTACTCCGAGCGGCTCCGCGAGAGCCGCGTCTCGACCGGCGAGGACGAGGCGGGCACCGTTGGACACGGCCGGCTTGGCGGCATGCCCGCGGTCATCGTGTGCCAGAACTTTGCCTTCATGGGCGGCTCGATGGGCCTGGCCATGGGCGAAATGGTGGTGACCGGGGCACGCCTTGCGATCCTCCAGGAGGCGAGCTTCATCACCATCTCGTCTGCCGGCGGCGCGCGTATGCAGGAGGGGATTCTTTCGCTGATGCAGATGCCACGCACGACGGTCGCGGTGAACGAGGTGCGCGAGGCCGGGCTGCCCTTCATCAGCGTGCTCACCGATCCGACCACCGGCGGCGTCACCGCGAGCTACGCCATGCTCGGTGACGTGGCGATCGCCGAGCCGCGCGCGCTGATCGGCTTCGCCGGCCCCCGGGTGATCGAGAACACCATCCGCGAGAAGTTGCCCGAGGGCTTTCAGCGTTCCGAGTACCTCCTCGAGCACGGAATGATCGACATGGTGGTGGCGCGCAAGGAGTTGCGGGCGACCTTGATTCGCATCACCGATCTCCTGCGCAACCCGCGCGCCGACGAGGCCGCGCCGCCCGAGCCGGCGGTAGCGCCGCTACCCGAAGCCGAGGCGGAGGTGAAGGCAGAGGAAGCGCCGCCCTGAGTTCCGACGTCGTCCTCGACCGCTTGAGCAAGCTCCACCCCAAGGTCATCGACCTTTCGCTCGGGCGCATCGATCGGCTGTTGGCCCGGCTCGGCAACCCCGAGTCCCATCTCGCCCCGGTGGTGCACGTCGCCGGCACCAACGGCAAGGGCTCGCTGATCGCCTTCCTGCGCGCCATTGCCGAAGCCGCCGGACACCGCGTACAGGCCTACACCTCGCCGCATCTGATGCGCTTCGCCGAACGCATTCGCGGGGTCGGCGGCGTCATCGCCAAGGACCGGCTGGTCGCCCTCTTGGAAGAGTGCGAGCGCGCGAACGGGGCGGAGCCGATCACCTTCTTCGAGATCACCACCGCCGCCGCACTCCTCGCCTTCGCCCGCGAGCCCGCCGATCTGGTGCTCCTCGAAGTCGGCCTCGGTGGACGCCTCGATGCCACCAATGTCCTGGCCCGTCCCAGACTCTGCGCCATCACCCCGATCTCGCTCGATCACGGTTTCTACCTCGGCGAGACCTTGCCGCTGGTGGCGGCCGAGAAGGCGGCGATCCTGAAGCCCGGCGTGCCGGCGGTGATCGGTCCGCAGACCGCGGCACCAGCGCGGGTGATCGCGCGCCGCGCCACCCGCGTCGGCACCCCGCTCGTGCGCTACCGCCGCCGGGGGCCCTGGGCGCAGGGCTGGAGCGTGCGCCATGACGCGGCCGCCATGTCGGTTCGGCTCGGTGACGACGTCCTCACGCTGCCCCGCCCGGCGCTCGCCGGGGCCCACCAGATCGACAACGCGGCCGCCGCGGTGGTCTGCGCCGCCACCCTCGCCGAGTTCGCCCTCACGCCCACGCATATGGCCGAAGGGCTCGCCGCGGCCACCTGGCCGGGCCGGCTGCAACGCATCGATTCGGGATCCTTGCGCGCCCTCCTGCCCGCCGGCGCCGAGCTCTGGGTGGATGGCGGCCACAACCCCGCCGCGGGCGCAGCGCTTGCGGCATGGTGCGCCGAGCACGGCGGACCTGCGCCGCTTCATCTGGTGGTCGGAATGCTCGATACCAAAGACGCGGGCGGATTCCTCGGCCCGCTCGCGCGCCACGCCAAGGCCGCCCTCACCCTCACGGTTGCCGGCGAGCCCGCGGCGCTCAAGGCCGAAGCTCTGGCTGCCGCCGCCAAGGCGGCGGGCATCCAAGCCCACCCCGCGCGTTCGCTAGAAGAGGCGATGGCCAGCCTGGCCGCGGCGTCCGGGCCACCGCCTCGGGTATTGGTTTGCGGCTCGCTCTACCTCGCCGGCCAAGCGCTGGCCGCCAACGGAGCGGGCTGATTCAGGCGGCGGCCTCGGGCGGGTCGAGGACCGAGTCGATCCATTCCAAGAGTTTGCCCTTGGGCAGCGCGCCGACCTTGGTGCCGGCGACCTCGCCGTTCATGAACACCATCAGGGTTGGAATGCCGCGCACCCCGAACTTGGTCGGGGTCACGGGGTTTTCGTCGATGTTGAACTTGGCAATCGTCAGCCGCCCGTTCATCTCCTGGGCGATCTCCGCCAGATGCGGCGCGATCTCCTTGCACGGCGCGCACCATTCGGCCCAGTAGTCGACCAGGACCGGCCCTTGCGCGTTCAGCACGTCGCTTTCGAAGGAGCTGTCGGTAACGGTTACGGTGCTCATGTAGAGTTCCCCGATGGTAGGAAGCGCGCGCTGGTCTCGGCAAGCCGACTTCGCACTTCGCAAGCACGGTCGAATCTAAGAAGGCGCTCCGGCGCCGTCAAGGAAACTCGCGCTACGTCGTGATATGTTCTCACTATATTCACTTTATAAATGGTATAAAACTTTCTTATGTTCTAATCTGCTCGGCGGAACGGATCCGCTGGCGGCGCGCCGTGCCTGGGACGGCCGCAGAGGCCGGCCAGACCCGGCGCCGCTCTTGCGCTCGCCCCCACCGGGCGCTAAAAACCACGGCTCGGTACGGGCGCGTAGCTCAGCGGGAGAGCACTACGTTGACATCGTAGGGGTCGCTGGTTCAATCCCAGCCGCGCCCACCACGCCTGGTCAGGAAGAAGGGCGTGCGATCAAAAGGTTATCGACGCCCTTGGGGAGGCCCTTGGTGCCGGGTAACACATGAGCAGCACCCTCAGAATCGACAGCCACCAGCACTTTTGGCGCCTCGAGCGCGGCGATTATCACTGGATGGGCGCGGGAGACGAGCCGCTGATGCGCGACTTCATGCCCGAGGACCTCCAGCCCCATCTTGATGCGGCCGGCATCCACCGCACCGTGCTGGTGCAGGTGGCGAACACCGCGGCCGAGACCGACTTCATCCTCGACATCGCCCAGGCCACCGACATGGTGGCCGGCGTCATCGGCTGGGTCGATCTGGAGGCGCGCGGGGCTCCGCGGGCCATCGCCGAGTTGGCGGCACGGCCCAAGCTTTGCGGCATCCGCCGGATGAATCACGATGTCCCCGAGCCCGGGTGGATGCTGCACGAGGAACTGACGCCGGCCATAGGTGCGCTTGTGGAACACGGCTTGCCCTTCGATGCCCATGTCTATCCCCGGCATCTGAAGAACCTGTTGACGCTCATGGGGCGCCATCCCGATCTTGCCGTCGTCCTCGCTCACGGCGCCAAGCCGCGGATTCGCGATGGTGCCTTCGCCGACTGGGCCGCCGACATCGCCGCGATCGCCGCCGGGACCGGCGCCTTTTGCAAGCTTTCCGGCCTGACTACCTTGGCCGCGCCGGGATGGACCTCCGATACGCTCGAGCCCTACATCGAGCACCTGTTCGCGTGCTTCGGGCCCGACCGCCTTATGTGGGGCAGCGACTGGCCGCCGGTGACGCTGGGCGGCGGCTACGCCGCGTGGTGGGAGGCGAGTGTGCGTGCGCTCGCCTCGCGGGACCAGCCCACCCGTGACGCGGTGCTCGGCGGCGCCGCAGCTCGCTTCTACGGTCTTGAGGCGGCCGCTCCCACCTCGCCGGCCTCGGAACTGGGCCAGGGAACCGCATGAACATCGGCGAACGGCGTCGCATCGGGCGGACCGCGGTCGAGGTGACCGAGATCGGCCTCGGTGGCGCGCCGCTCGGCAACCACTTCGGCGAACTCCGCGACGAGGCCGCGCGGGCCACGATCGAAGCCGGGCTCGGCGGCGGCGTCCGCTATTTCGATACCGCGCCCAAGTACGGCTATGGCCTCAGCGAGCACCGCATGGGGGACGCCCTGCGCCACCACGGCCGCGAGCGCTTCGTCCTCTCGACCAAGGTCGGCTGCCTGCTGAGCGCCAGCGCCGAGCCCCGCCGAGCGGACGATGAGTTCACCAACGCGCTGCCCTTCGCCGCGCGCTACGATTACTCCTACGATGCCGTCATGCGCTCGGTCGAGGACAGCCTGCAGCGACTAGCGCTCAACCGCATCGACATCTTGTTGATGCACGACGTCGATTCCCGCACCCACGGGACCCAGGTCCGCGAGGTTTTCCAGGCGGCGATGAACGGTGGCTACCGCGCCCTCGATTCACTTCGCGGCCAGGGCGTCATCGGGGCCTTCGGTTTGGGCGTCAACGAATGGGAGATTTGCCTCGAGGCCATGGGTCACGGGGACTTCGACTGCTTCTTGGTGGGCGGGCGCTACACACTCTTGGAACAGGGCGCGCTGGAGACCCTGTTGCCCGAGTGCGAACGTCGCACCGTCTCGATGATCGTCGGCGGGCCGTTCAATTCCGGAATCCTGGCTACCGGCGCCGCCGCCAAGGGATACTACGACTACGCCGCGCCGCCGCCCGGGATCGTCGCAGCCGTGGCCGGCATCGAGGCGGTGTGCAAGGCGCACGCGGTGCCCTTGGCGGCCGCGGCGCTGCAGTTCCCGCTCGGCCATTCCGCGGTGGCCGCGGTGGTTGCCGGCGCTCGCTCCGCGGCCGAGGTGAAACAGAATCTGGCGCTGTTCGAGACCCCGATCCCCGAGGGCCTGTGGAGCGATCTCAAGGGCGAGGGATTGCTGCACGCGGACGCGCCGACGCCGCGTTTTGCCGCGATGATCGAGGAGACACCATGAACTAGGGATGCGAGGAAACGTTGGACCGCCGCCAAATGCTGCTGCGAGCGGCGGCGCTGGCCGGGGTCGTTGTCGCCGGCGGCGCTTGCCAGCACGCGAGCGGACTCTCCGGCCCGCGCGGGCGCTCAGACGGCGAGAATGGCTATGAGAGTCACACCACGACCCCGCCCGGGGGTGGCTGATGGGAACCAGCGCAGAAGTCGTCGAGGCCCAGCGCCCGGCGATCGAGGCAGTGATTCGGGCGTGGTGCGCGATGAGGGAGGGTGGATCCTAGGTCGCCCCGCTCGCCTCGCGGACGCCGCGCAGCATGACCTCGACAAGCATCGGCAGGTCGACCTCGGGCGACCAGCCCCAGTCGTTCCGCGCGATCGAATCGTCCACCGAATCGGGCCACGAATCGGCGATCGCTTGGCGGAAGTCGGGCGCATAGTCGCAGGTGAAGCCGTCGACCCGCGCGGCGACCTCGGCAGCGAGTTCGGCCGCGGTGAAGCTGGGGGCGCCCAGGTTGTAGCTGGTGCGTACCGTGATCCGCTCGGCGGGCGCCGCCATCAGCGTTAGCGCGGCCTTGACGGCATCGTCCATGTACATCAGCGGCAGTGTGGTTTGGGGCTCGACGAAGCAGGTGTAGCGGCCTGCCCTCACCGCCTCGATGAAGATCTCGACCGCGTAGTCGGTGGTCCCGCCGCCCGAGAAGGTCTTGTACGTGACCAGGCCGGGATAGCGCAGCCCGCGCACGTCGAGCCCGTAGCGCAGCGCGTAGTAGTGGCATAGGTTCTCGCCCGCGAGTTTGGTTACTCCATAGATCGTGGTCGGCTCCAAGACGGTTCGCTGCGGGGTCTCGTGCTGCGGCGTGGTCGGTCCGAACACGGCGATCGAGCTCGGGAAGAAGACCTGCTCCATGCCGTTTGCTACGCCGAGGTCGAGCACGTTCTTGAGACTGACCATGTTGACGTGCCAGGCAAGCTCGGGGTTCTCCTCGCCCTCGCCCGACATGATCGCCGCCAGATGATAGATCGACGTGATGCCGTGCCGCTCGATGACGGCGGCCAAGCTCTGCGCATCGGTCGCATCGAAGAACTCGGTCGGACCGCCCTCCGCCACTGCGGCCACCGGCTGGGCTTCGTGACAGCCCGCGATGACCGCCTCGGCGCCATGGCGCTCGCGCAGGGCCGGCGTCAGGTCGGAGCCGATCTGCCCCGCTGAACCGATTACCAGAACCTTTGCCGCCTTCCCCGCCATGACCAACTCCATCCAACCCAAACACCCGACCGACACACAATAGCCTCATGGTGCCGCCCAAGAACAACGTCTGCGAGCGGATCCGCTCAGCGCACGCCGCTTGACGCACCATGTGGGCGCGCCTACGCTCCCCAAATAGATAACAAGAACGGAATCAGTATTGGGAGGAACGCAGTATGTCAGCAATCTCCAGAATCGCGTCGGGTGCCGCAATAGTGCTGCTCTCGGTTGGTATGGCGCTGGGCGCCGCGGCGGAGACCACGGTCCGCATGGCGACGACCGGACCGGAAGCGGAGGGCGATCCCAACACGGTCGCCATGCACGCCTTCAGAGACTTTATCGAGTTCGCGAGCAAGGGCGAGATCGACGTGGAGCTCATCTGGGGCGGTGCGCTCGGAGGCGACCGCGAGCTCATGGAGCTGGTGCAGGCCAACCAGCTGCAGGTGGTCATGGTTTCGCTGGGTCCGGTCGCCGGGTTTTTCCCCGAGATCCAGGTCTTCTCGCTTCCCTACCTGTTCGATTCCTCGGTGTTCGCGACCAACTTCCTCAACCACAGCGACTATGCCAAGGGACTGAGCGGGCGCCTCGAATCGGCGACCGGATTCAAGGTGCTGGGCTACGCCGACGGCGGTTTCCGCGACCTCACCAACAACGTGCGCCCGATCCGCACCCCCGCCGATATGGAGGGACTTAAGATTCGCACGATGGAGAGCCCGGTGTTCATGCGCATGATGGAGGCGATGGGCGCCGCGGCGACGCCGATGGCCTTCACCGAGCTGATCCTAGCGCTCAAGCAGGGCGTTGTGGACGGCCAGGAGAACGCACCCAGCACGGTCCTCAACTTCGGCATCGCCGAGGTCCAAAAGTACATGTCGCTCGACGACCATACCTACGATGCCGCGATTACCCTGACCAGCCAGATCTTCTTTGACGGTCTAGCTACCGGGGAGCGGCAGATATTCATGGACGGGGCGCAGCTCATGATCTCGATCCTCAACGCCGAGATCCCGCGCAACGTAGTGAGCGACGTTCAGAAGATCCGCGAGATGGGGGTCGAGGTCTACGTCAACAGCGCCGCCGAAAAAGCGATGTTCCGCAACGCGGCGATTGGTCCGGTCAGCGAATTCATCGCCGGACAGATCGGGCAAGAGGCCATCGACGGCCTGCTCGGCGCCATCACCGCGCACAAGGAGGCGATGTACGGGGCCAACTAGCCCAGACGGGGCAGGGCGGGCGATGACCTAGCCGATCGCCCGCCGCCACCCCGTGTACCTTGGATCGACGCGTTCCGCCAACCCAGCCGACGGCCAGCCGGGAACACCCGCTGAGAGACAGAATCGTTCGCCTGGCGCTCTGGCTCACCTGGCTGACCGAAGGGGTGGGCGCCGTGCTCCTTTTCGCCGTCATCGCCATCAACATGATCGGTGTGTTCTTCCGCTTCGTGATCAACGATCCGATCGGCTGGACCGAGGAGATCATGCGCTACCTGGTCATCTGGGCCACCTTCCTGGCCGCCAGCGCCGCGCTCTTCCGCGGCGAGCACATGACCATCAATGTCTTCGAGAATTTCCCCATCCTCTGGCTGCGCCGCGTGATTCACGTTGTCGCGCTGTTGTGCGTGGGGACGATGTGCGTGGTGATGATATGGCAGGGCTATCCGCTGGCGATCAAGAACGCGGCGCAGCTCTCGCCGACCATGCAGATCCTCATGATGTGGCCTTATCTCGCCATCCCCGTCGCCGGTACGTTGATGCTGTTCAAGGTGGTGGCGCTCTTGTTGATGCCCCTCGGCGCCACGGCCGCTGACCTCGAACACCCGAACGCCCCCGAGCCGGAACGCGAGCAGGCCTGATGAGCGTACTCGGGGCCTCGTTCGCGCTTCTCCTGATCCTCGGCGTTCCGATCGCCTACACCCTAGGGATCGCCGGGGTCGCCGGCCTCTTGGCGCTCGATTTCGACCTCGTGACCGTGCCGCTCCGCATGTTCGCCTCGACCGACAGCTTCGTCCTTCTGGCGGCGCCGTTTTTCATCCTGGTGGGCGATGTGATGGCGCGCGGCGGCATTACCGACCGGCTGATCTACCTCTCGAGCGTGATCGTCGGGCGCGTCCGTGCGGGCACGGCTTACGCCAATATCGTGGCCTCGGTCCTGTTCGCCGGGATCTCGGGGACCGCCATCGCCGATGCCGCGGCGCTCGGCCAGGTGTTCATCAAGGGCATGCCCAAAGAGGGATACCCGCTCCGCTTCTCGGCGGCGCTGACCATCGCCAGCGCATTGATCGGCCCGATCATCCCACCCTCGCTGATCATGGTGATCTACGCCATCATCGCGCGGGTCTCGGTGCTCGACCTGTTCCTGGCCGGCATCATCCCGGGGCTGCTCCTGGGCGGCGCCTGCGCGGTGGTGGTGTGGCTCTACGGGCGCGGCGGCCGATTGCCGAAGGCCGAGATCACCATCAAACGGTCCGAGATCACCGGCCTGGCGCTCGACGGCGTCCTGGTCGCGAGCCTGCCGCTCTTCATCGTCCTCGGTACCCTGAGCGGCGTCTTCACGCCGACCGAGGCCGGCGGGATCGCGGTGGTCTACGCGATTCTGCTCGGCATGGTGGTCTACCGGCACCTTAGCTTCGGCGGCCTGTGGGACGCGCTGAAGAACTCGATTCGCATCACCGCCACGCTCTACCTGGTGATGGCCACCACCGAGGTCGTGTCCACGGTGTTCGCGTTTTCGGGCATGCAGGTGTTGACGGATTTTCTCGTCGGGATGTTCGAGGGGCAGCCGGTGATGTTCATGCTGGCGCTGGTCGCGATCCTGCTGGTGATGGGTTCGGCGATCGACAACGGCATCCAAACCATCGTCTTCCTGCCGCTCCTGATGCCCTCGGTGCGGGCCATGGGCGTCGACGACATGCAGTTCGCCATGATCTTCATTCTTGCCGGCAACCTCAGCCTGATTACCCCGCCGGTCGGGATCATCCTGTTCGTCGCTTGCCGGATCGGCAATATCCCGGTGTGGTCGATGTTTAAGGCGGTCTTTCCCTTCCTCATCGCCGAGGCGCTGGTGATCGTGATCTTGATCCTGGTTCCCGAACTCTCCACCGCGCTCCCCAGCCTGCGGCACTAGACGATGCTCAGGGTCTACGGCGATATCGTCTCGGGGAACTGCTTCAAGGTGAGGCTCCTCCTCGAACTCCTGCACCGGCCCTACGAGTGGGTCCACGTCGATATTCTCAAACGCCAGAGCCGGACGCCGGCCTTTCTCGCCATGAACCCCAACGGCCGCTTCCCGCTTTTGGAGTTCGAGCCTGGCGCCTACCTACCCGAGTCGAACGCGATCCTCCACTTCTTGGCCGAGGGTAGCGACTACCTGCCCCAGAACCGGCTCGCGCACGCACGCGTCCTGCAGTGGATGTTCTTCGAGCAGTACCCTCACGAGCCCTACATCGCGACCTCGCGGTTTTGGATCAAATTCCTCGAACAAGAGCACGCCTACCGCGACCAGCTGGCCGAACGCCGCGAGGGCGGATACGCCGCGCTCGCGGTCATGGAGCAGCACCTGGCGCGCGCGCCCTACTTCGCTGCCGAGCGCTTGACCATCGCCGACATCGCGCTCTACGCCTACACCCACGTCGCCCACGAGGGGGGATTCAGCTTGGCTCAGTACCCCGCCGTCCGCGCCTGGATCGAGCGCGTCAAGGAAGATCCGGGCTACGTCGCGATGGCCTGAAGCGTGGTCGTCAGATGGATCGCGGCAGAGTCAAGAGCCTCGCCACGTCCGCCACATACATTTTCTTCGGGCGACCTCACGTTATTGCCAGCGAGAAAAGGGGACTGCCGCTCATCAGGGCGACGACTTCGAGCTTGGCTTCCTCCGCCGCGAGGGCGAAACGCATCGTGTGGTGCAGGAGATTGAGAGCGACGGGCGGGCAATGGTAGGCGCGCTGGACGCCGACCATCGAAACTCGGAGATCTCGATAATCGAACATATCGCCGACGAACAACTCGCCGCCCGCTTGCTCTAGGGCTGTCGCCCGGGCGTCCTTGCGCCGGACAAAGGCGCGCACCTGTGGCGTGGCTGGCCTGGCTGCCCAACCTCGCGGCCGTGGTGATCGTGCAAAACCTGCGGCGCCGCGGTGCCGCGGTGCCGCGTAGCGGGACGGACCTGAGCTAGCTCATCTCGACGGAGAAGGGCGCGACGCCGTCGGTCATCCAGCAGCCCGGGCAGCTGCCCCGGACTTGGCGCGACAGGGTGAAGCGGTAGCCGAGGAATAGGTCGTCCTTGCTAAGCACGATCACGTCGATCATGGCGTTGTCGCCGTCGATCGCCAGGTTCTCGAAGCTCGCCGAGCGGTGGTCGACCATCGGCGCGTAGTTGGGGCCGTGTACCATCACCTTGAAGCGCTCGATGGGCCCGGTCATGACGCGGTTGGCGGGCGAGGCGAAGCGGAAGGTGGTCTCGATGCCGCTGTCGGGGTTGGGATTGTCATTCTCGCCAAGCGCGCCCACCTGAATCCGCACCACCTCCTCGGGCGAGAGCGAGGGGTCGGGCCGGGCTTGGTCGAACTCGCCCGCGGCCAGCCCGCTGGCGAGCAAGGCCGCTCCAGCCAGCCCCAGAAGACCGCGAATAATCATGGTCCGAACTCCTCGGGCGGCGGCAGGCCCTGCAGCTCCACCGTCGTGACCCCGGCATCGATCTGCTTGATGATGTCGCGTTCCTTGGCGATGCGCGCCGTGCAGCGGTCGTATAGGCCCGCCATCTGCGCCGCCGCGACCACCACGACCCCATCGTCGTCGCCGACCACCAGGTCACCGGGATTGACGGCGACGCCGCCGCACTGGATCGGCACGTTGACCGCGCCACCCCAGCCCTTGTGCGGCCCGCCGGGCACGGCGCCGCGGGCGAACACCGCGACCCCCGATTCCCGAAGCTCGGCCACGTCGCGCACCGCGCCGTCGACGATCACCGCGGCCACACCCCGCTTCGCCGCCGCATAGGTAAGGATACCGCCCCACACTGCGGTATCGATGTGGCCTCGAGCATCGACCACGATTGCCGCGCCGGGCCAGGCCATGGCCAAGCCGTAGTGAAGCGCCGCATTGTCGCCGACCATCGTCTGGATGGTCAGCGCCTGGCCGGCGAAGGCCATGCCCGGCGCCAGCGGCGCGATGGCGCCGACCATCGCGCCTGTGCGGTTGAGTTCGTCGCTGATCACCGCCGGCGGAACCGCACGCCACGACTCCACTTCGGCATCCGACAACCGCGCACTCGGCGCATCGTTGACCACAAGACCCATCGTTCCCCCAGCCTCTTGCGGGCATCACCGTGCCGCGTTAGACCGGCATCATAGCCCCGTCTGTGGAGGAATGGCATGTATCTAGAGAAATACGATCTCCAGGGTTGTGTGGCCGTGGTAACCGGCGGCGCCGGGGGCATCGGCCTCGCATCGGCGGCGGCGCTGGCCGAGTGCGGCGCCACACTCGTCATCACCGACGCTCGCCACGACGCCGGCGAGCGCGGGCTCCAGGAACTTCGCGAGGCGGGCCACACGGCGCGGTTCGCCGTGTTGGACGTGACCGACAGCGACGGCGTCGATGCTTGCGCCCAGTCGGTATCCGCTCAGCACGGGCGCGTCGATATCCTGGTCAACTGCGCCGGCATCAGCAAGGGCTCCCCGGCGGCCGAGGTCGCGGACGCGGACTGGTGCCGGATCATCGAGGTGAACCTCACCGGCCTCTTCTGGTGCTGCCGCGCCTTCGGCAAGATCATGCTCGGCCAGGGGCGTGGCAGCATCGTCAACATCGGCTCGATGGCGGGGCTGGTGGTCGACCGGCCCGACCTCGAGACGCCCTACTGCACCTCGAAGGCGGGCGTGCACATGCTGACCAAATCGCTCGCCGCCGAATGGGCAGGACAAGGGATACGCGTCAACGCCATCGCCCCCAGCTTCATCGAGACGCCAATGACGCGTGAGGCGTTGAACGATGCCGAGCGCTTGGCCGTGTGGCTCCGAGACACGCCGATGGGCCGCGTCGGACAGCCCGACGAAATCGCCTCGGTGGTGCTCTTCCTCGCCTCCCAGGCTTCGAGCCTGATGACCGGCGCGGTGCTCATCGCCGATGCCGGCTATACCGTGTGGTAGCGCGGCGGCGATGGGGCTGGATTGACTCGCCCATCGCCGGTCCCTATCGTGCGCCGCCCATGAAGGTCCGACACTCTCTCAAGTCCGCCAGGAAGCGCCACCGCGAATGCCGCGTGGTGCGCCGCCGCGGACGAGTCTACGTCATCAACAAGGTTCGCCGCCGCTTCAAGGCCCGCCAGGCCTGAATCGCGCTCCGGCCGGCCGACCGATCCTACTAGCCGCCAGACGAGATCAAGCGCGCCAGAAGGGCTTCTGGGATTCGCGGTAGGCGTCGCCCGCGGTCACGCCG
>CAYUNL010000032.1:0-16495 GCA_964446055.1 uncultured Alphaproteobacteria bacterium
CCGCCTCGCCCCGGCGCGGCGGCTTGAGGCTGGGCAGCCGGCCTTTTTGGGTGAGCTCGACGTAATCGACGATGGCACCCAGGGCCGCGAGCTCGGCGCGCCCGAAAGCGCCGAATCCCTCCAGCGAGGCCACGCCGTAGAGCGCCTGCAGCCGCTTCTCTCCGGCGGCGCTGTCGAAGCGAAGCGGCGGCAGTGGGCTCAGCGCCGCCTTGCGCGCATCCAGCACCTCGAACATCTCGGGCTCGGCAAGCACCGCCTCCGAGACCAGGATCTCGCCGGCCTCGAGGCGCGCGAGCTCGGCGTCCAGCGCACCGGGTTCGGTGCGCGCGGCGCTCAGGTCGCCGGTCGAGACATCGAGCCAGGCGAGCGCCAGCTCGCCGCCGGCACGGCCGAGCGCGGCCAGATAATTATGGCTGCGGGCATCGAGCAGACTCTCCTCGGTGATCGTGCCCGGGGTGACGATGCGGGTGACTTCGCGGCGCACCAGGGCCTTGTTGCCGCGCTTCCTGGCCAGCGCCGCGTCCTCGACCTGCTCGCCGATCGCCACCTTGAAGCCCTTGCGCACCAGCCGCGCGAGATAGGAATCGGCGGCGTGCACCGGAACCCCGCACATCGGAATGTCGGCGCCCTCGTGCTTGCCCCGCCGGGTCAGCGTGATGTCAAGCGCCGCCGAGGCCGCGACCGCGTCCTCGAAGAAGAGCTCGTAGAAATCGCCCATGCGGTAGAACAAAAGGCACTCGGCGTTCTCGCGCTTGAGCGCGAGATACTGCGCCATCATCGGGCTCGCCGCCGCCGCCGCGCGCGCGCGCGCCTTCCCCGCCTTCGCCGGCCCTCGACGCCCCCCGTCCATGGCCGGCCACGTTAGCACATCGCACCCGCACCGCATCGGCGCGCGACCGTCCCCGGCCCTTGGGGTAGCGGCAGGTAGCCATTCGGGGTTGACCGGCCCGTCGGGGGTGAGGTTGTTGAGCTTCTGGAACCCAGCGATGGCGGCGTTGAGCCTTGAGTTGGGCACGCCGGTGCACTCCAGCCTGCCCGACCGGCCGAGGCCGCCCAGCGAAAGGAGGACGTCGCTGAGGTCGGCTACGTCGCGCGGGTGAGTAATGCCACCCGCGCCCACCGGGAACCGGGGCGTCAAGGGCCGTCCCAGACGGTAGGGCTCGGGCTGGGGCCACTTCTCGGGGCGCTGATGTGAAAGTCCTGCAAGCGGTTGGCCAGGGCGCTGTAGGCCCCATGGTCGGGGCCCTTCGATTCCAGGTAGCGCGGGTCGTCGAACAGCTCATACATCTGCTCCAGGCTCGGCATTCTCGATCGGTGGATCATCTTCACATCCCGAGTATGTTTATGGTTTGTTCACCCTACCTAATATGTGATAGTGAGACGAGAATGTCAATGAAAGTCACGCCCTGACCGAGATTCATCCCTAAACGTGCGCTTGGTTTATCTCGTCGAGAGCGATCGTCTCGCGGACGGGTCTGGAAACGTCCATGAAATGAATGGCTTACGGTGCCGGACCGCGGGCTGGGGATGGATTCGTACTGCCCGGCACACCCCGAACGCGAATGGGGCCGGCTAACGCATCGTGACGGCCTACCCGAGGGTGAGGTGGCTCGCGGCTAGAGCTCGCTGGGCTCGGGGCGCCGGCGCCAGCGGCGGCGGCGTTTGGGGCCGTCCTTGTCGGAGGCCTGCTTCTTGCGCCGGGACTTGGCAAGCACCCGGCCCAGAAGCTGGGCCCGGCGGCCCATCGGCAGCGCCGCCTCCAGCTCCTCGTCGCGCTCGAAGTGGGTGTGGTAGCGCTCGGCCACCCGCTCCATCGGCAGGATCAAGAACACATCGGTGGTGCCGAACTGGCGGTCGATCACCGCGCCCTCGCCGACGAAGGCGCCGAGCCGGAGGTAGGCCTTGATCAGCGGCGGCATCACCTTGAGCGCCTGGCGCGCCGCGACCGCGTCGCGCTCGATCAGGGCCATCGGCGAGCCCAGATGCGGCAGCGCGCGCACCCGCATCTCCGGCGGCGCCAGCCGCTCGTGGTGGAGGAAGGAAAGCGCCTCGGCGTGGGCGCTCGGATCGGTCCCGGGGAAGCTCGCGCAGCCGAACAAAAGCGTGATGTTGTGCATCTGCAGGTAGCTGGCGATGCCGCGCCACAGGAGCTGGATGGTCGCGGTATTGCGGTAATCGGCGGCAACGCAGCTGCGCCCTACCTCCAAGAGCTGGCCCGAGGTCGCGCGGCCACCCAAGAGCGGCGAGAGGTCGAACTCGGCCGCCGAGTAGAAGCCGCCGTGCTGCGCCGCCACCTCGTGGCGCAACAGTCGATAGGTGCCGACCACCGAGTGCTTTGGCGGCAGGTTGTGGTCGAGTACCAAGACGTGGTCGCAGATCGCGTCGAAGGCGTCGAAGTCGCGTCGCTTGGCCGCCATCTTGCGGCTCGGCTCGGCCGCCATCTCCTCGTAGAAGACGCGGTAGCGGAGCGCTTGGGCCGCCGCCACGTCCTTGGGAAGCGCGGTGAGCCGCACCTCGAGTTGGCCCTCGGCCGCGAACATGCGGAGCGGCGCGGGACGGCGCTGGGGCTTGAGGCGCTTAATCGCAGATAGACGCGGCATGGCTCGGCGCGATGCTCTTGGCTTTTCCGGAGCGCCGGCGCGCCCCGCTCGATCGTGCCGGGAGCACTCTATCGCAGGCCCTGGGCAGGGTCAATCTTGGCGCCCGTCGAAACCTCGTAAGCCTTTGATAACACACGGTAAGCTCACTGGCTAGGAAGTTTCGCCTCCCCCCTTTTGCTGTAGAGGTTGTAGAGGTTGTCGCGGGTGCGCCGGGCGTCATCGGCACTGAAACACACGAAGATGATTCGCTCGAGGCGGCTGCCGCCTTCGAGGTGGGCGTGGGCCTCGCCGAGGCCGATGCGGCTCGCCCGGTCGAAGGGAAAGCCATAGGCGCCGGTCGAGATCGAGGGGAAGGCGATGGTCTCGAGCCCGTGGGCCTCGGCGAGTGCCAGGCTGTTGCGATAGCACGAGGCGAGCGCCTCGTCCTCGCCCTTGTGGCCGCCGTACCAGATCGGGCCGACGGTGTGGATGACGTGGCGGGCGGCGAGGTTGTAGCCGCCGGTGATGCGCGCCTCGCCGGTGGGGCAGCCGCCAAGGGTCCGGCACTCGGCTACCAGCTCGGGGCCGGCGGCGCGGTGAATGGCGCCGTCGACGCCGGCCCCGCCAAGGAGCGAGGGCTTGGCCGCGTTGACGATGGCAGCGCAGACCTGCGCGGTGATGTCGCCTTCGACAACCTCGATGGTGCCCCGGTGGTCGATGCGGCGCCCTCCTCTTCAGCTTGACCCGAGCGCACGAGGACGGCCATCGTAGCCGCCATGCCCGGCCCCTGCCAGATCTGCGGCGCCAGCGCGCGGCGTCCCTTCATCCGCCATGACGGATACTCGCTCTTCGAGTGCGGCGGGTGCGGGCTGGTGTTCGTCGAGCCAATGCCGAGCGCCGGGCAGATCGCCGCGCTCTACACCGACGCCTACGCCGGCGCCACCGCGGGCTACTTCGCCAAGGTGCCGCAGAAGATGCGGCGGGCGCGCCGGCGCGCGCGTGCCCTCGCCCGCCATGCGCGGCGGCCCGCCGAGGACGGCCAAGGGCGCTTTCTCGACGTCGGCTGCAACGGCGGCTTCATGGTCGAGGCCGCCCGCGAGCTCGGCTTCGCCGCGACCGGGCTCGACCCCGACCCGGTTTCGCTCGAGTGGGCGCGGCAGCACTATCCGGCCAACCACTTCGTCGCTGGAACGATCGAGGACTTCGATCCGGGCGCGCAGCAATTTGCCGCGGTCTACTGTTCCGAGGTGATCGAGCACGCCCCCGACGCCAACCGTTTCGTCACCGCCCTCGCCGCACTGATGGCGCCCGGCGCAGCGCTGTACCTGACCACCCCCGACATCGCTCACTGGCGAAGGCCCCGCGACGTCACCCGCTGGGACGCCTTCGCTCCACCCTCTCACTGCCTATACTTCAACCCGCGCAACCTCACCCGGCTGCTCGCCAAGCATGGCCTAGAGGTCTTTCACCGCCGCCTCTCCTTCAAGCCCGGCATCAAGCTCTTCGCCCGCCGGCGCGCCTAGCGGCCCAGGGCGGCGGCCTTGGCCGGGTCGGTCCACCAGGTCTCGACGACGTAGCCGTAGGTCGGTGTGATCTCGGGGCGGCCGAAGACGTCCCAATAGGCGACCCGGTCCTCGGCGAGGTGGTAGAGCGGGATCACGTAGTGACCCCAGGCGAGCACCCGGTCCATGGCGCGGATCGCGCCCACTAAACTCTCGCGGTCGTGGGCGGCGGTGACCGCTTCGATCAGCCCGTCGACCACCGGATCGCGGATGCCGGCGTAGTTGCGCGAGCCCTGCTCGTCCGCCGCCACCGAGCCCCAGTAGAAGGCCTGTTCGTTGCCCGGCGAGAGCGAAACCCGCCAGTGATGGACGATCATGTCAAAATCGAAAGTGCCGCGCCGCTGCTGGTATTGGGCGCTATCGACGGTGCGCACGCGGACCTCGATCCCGAGTCGCGCGAGGTTGTCGGCGAAGGCCAGGGCGATCTTCTCGTTGTCGGGCCGCACCAGCAGGATCTTGAAGGTCAACGGAAGGCCGTCGCGGGTGCGGCTGAGCGTGCCGCCCTCGACCGCCCAGCCGGCCTCGGCGAGGAGGTCGCGGGCAAGCCTCAGGTTGGCGCGGACGTTGCCCGAGCCGTCGGTCGCCGGCGGTTGGTAGACCTCGCCGAAGACCGCGTCGGGGAGCCGGGCGCGGTCGGCGCCCAAGAGGGCGAGTTCGGCACCCTGGGGCAGCTCGCGTGGGGCCAGTTCGGAGCCAGCGAAGATGCTGGCGGTGCGGGCGTAGGCCCCGTGCAGGAGCGTCTTGTTTATCCACTCGAAGTCGAAGGCGTAGCCGAGCGCCTCGCGCACGCGGGGATCGGCGAAAACCTCACGCCGGGTGTTGAAGACCAAGGCGTGCATGCCGGCGGGCCGCTGGTGGGCCAGCATCTCGCGTTTGAGGCGGCCCTCGGCGGCAGCGGGGAAATCGTAGGCGGTGGCCCAGCGCACCGCGCTCGCCTCACGGCGAAGGTCATACTCGCCCGCCTTGAAGGCCTCCATCAGCACGTCGGCGTCGCGAAAGTACTCGTAGCGCACGGTATCGAAGTTGTTCTGCCCGCGGTTGATAGCGAGATGGCGGCCCCAGTAATCGGGCGCCCGGCGGTAGACGATGGCGCGCCCGGGATCGACCGATTCGACGCGATAGGGCCCGCTGCCGAGCGGTGGCTCCAGCGTCGTCGCCGCGAACTCGTGGTCCGCATAGTAGTCTTTCGACAGGATCGGCATCAGGCCGATCAGGAGCGGCAGCTCGCGGTTGCCCGATTGGGGATCGAAGAAGAAGGTGAGGGTGCGCGAATCGGCCTGATCGATGCGCGCAACCTGGCCGTAGTAGAGGCGGTGGTTGGGGCGTCCGAAATCGCGCAGCGTCTCGAGCGAGAAGATCACGTCCTCGGTGGTGATCGGGCTGCCGTCGTGGAAGCGCGCTTCGGGGCGCAGGTGGAAGGTGACCCACGAACGGTCCGCGGGCACCTCGAGGCTCTCGGCGATCAGCCCGTAGAGCGAGAAGGCCTCGTCCCAGGTCCGCTTCAACAGGCTCTCGAAGACGTAGTGTCGGCCCGCCGCGGCCGAGCCTTTGATGAGGAAGGGATTGAGGCTGTCGAAGGAGCCGGCGAGGGCGAGCCGCAGCGCGCCGCCCTTGGGCGCATGCGGATTGACGTACTCGAGGTGGGTAAAGCCGGTCTCGTACTTGGGCTCGCCATGCATGGCGATGCCGTGCACGGGCTCGGCCAAGGCGGCGGTCGCGGCGAGCGCGAGTCCGACGCCCAGGGTCAGGCCGGTGAGAAACGGGGCGCGCATAGCGAAGCCTCGCGTCTGGGTGGCGAAGGCTTGTGAAACTAGCACACTTGGTTGTCCCGACCCGGTGCCCGCCCTAGGTTTGCGGTGAGGCTTGAAAAACCGAAGGCGAGGTTCATGGGCAGGCGAAGGAGGATTGCGCTCGGCATTGGGCTCCTCGGTCTGGGCGCGGTCGTTGTGACGCCGATGCCGCGAGTTTCCAAAGCGTGATCATCTACTGCCGGACCTTTCCCGTAATATTCTCGGTCGCCGCGCTGGGCCCGGCGTGAGCATTGGGCCCAAAAGCGCACCACCACTGGAGGTCTCGACGATCTACCGGGTCATCGCCGCGACGATTGCGTTGGGCGTTATTATGGCCGGCCCCTCGGCGCTCGCGGGAGGGCGCTACGACAAGTGCGAGAGCGCGGTGGCCGATCGCCTCGCCGAGTTGAACGTCGCCCCGGCCGATGTCGCCGGCATCACCTATGTGCCCGAGCAAGGCGGTCTCAGCCGAACCACGCGCGGCGGGGCCGTAGGCGGCGTCAAGGCGTGGGTGGGTCTCGAATCCTGCAAGGGCTCGGTGGTCATCCACATGAACGCGCAATGCCGCGTCAAGCAGACCTGGACCAGCGGTGAGTGCCGGGTCCCTGGCCTGAAGAACTACTGAGGCCGGCTCCCGAGGCTCAGATCTTGGCCGCGCGAAGGCGGAGCGCGTTGCCGATCACCGAGACCGAGCTCAGGCTCATCGCCGCGGCCGCGATCATCGGGCTCAAGAGCAGGCCGATGAAGGGGTAGAGGATGCCGGCGGCCACGGGAACGCCGAGCGAGTTGTAGACGAAGGCGAAGAACAGGTTCTGCCGGATGTTGCGCATCGTCGCCCGGCTGAGGTGGCGGGCACGCACGATGCCGGTCAAGTCTCCCTTCACCAGGGTGACGCCGGCGCTTTCCATGGCGACGTCGGTCCCGGTGCCCATGGCGACGCCGACGTCGGCCTCGGCCAGGGCCGGAGCGTCGTTCACACCATCGCCGGCCATCGCCACCACCCGGCCTTTGGCGCGCAGGCGCTTGACGATCTCACCCTTGTCCTGGGGCAACACCTCGGCCTCGATATCCTCGATGCCGAGGCGGCGGCCCACGGCCTGGGCGGTGGCGAGATTGTCGCCGGTCAACATGACGATCTTGACGCCGGCCCTCGTTAGCTCGGCGATCGCGGCGGGAGTCGATTCCTTGATCGGATCGGTCACCGCGATGAGACCGGCGACGGCGGCCTCGAAGACCACGAACATGACGGTCGCGCCGTCGCGGCGCAGATCCTCGGCCTCAGCGGCAAGCGCGGACGCGTCGGCGCCGATATCCGCGACCAGAGCCAGGTTGCCGAGCGCCACCGGTCGTCCCTCGACGATCCCCCGGACGCCCTTGCCGGTCTCGGAGGAAAAGCCCTCGGCCTCGATGAGGTTCAGGCCGCGATCCTGTGCCGCCTTGACGATGGCCGCGGCCAGCGGGTGCTCGCTCCCCCGCTCGAGGCTTGCGGCGATGCGAAGGAGCTCGTTCTCGGAGACGCCTGCGGCCGCTTTCACGGTGGTTACAGTGGGCCGGCCCTCGGTCAGCGTCCCCGTCTTGTCGACCACCAGGGTGTCGACCTTCTCGAATCGCTCCAAAGCCTCGGCGTTCTTGATCAGGACCCCGCCGAGGGCGCCGCGGCCGGTGCCGACCATGATCGACATCGGGGTCGCCAGGCCCAAGGCGCAGGGGCAAGCGATGATGAGGACCGAAACCGCGGCGATGAGCGCGAAGGCCAACGAGGGTGGCGGACCGTAGATCGACCACAGGACGAACGCGGTCACGGCGACCGCGACCACCGCGGGAACGAAGTATCCGGCGACGACGTCGGCGATGCGTTGGATCGGCGCGCGGCTCCGTTGCGCCTCGGCGACCATCTGGACGATTTGCGAGAGCATGGTTTCGAGGCCGACGCGCTCGGCCCGCATGATGAAGCTGCCGGTGCCGTTGAGGGTGCCGCCGATGACCTTCTCGCCGGCGAACTTCTCGACCGGGATGGGCTCACCGGTGATCATGGCCTCGTCGATCGAACTGCGGCCCTCTAGCACCTCGCCGTCGACCGGGACCTTGGCGCCGGGCCGCACCCGAAGGCGGTCGCCGAGGCTGACCGCGTCGAGCGATACTTCGTCCTCGGTCCCATCGTCACGTACGATTCGCGCCGTTTTGGGCGCCAAGTCGAGAAGTGACTTGAGCGCCTTGCCGGTCTGCTCGCGCGCCCGCAGCTCGAGGACCTGTCCCAAGAGCACCAGCGTGGTGATCACGGCCGCGGCCTCGAAGTAGACCTCGACGGTCCCCTGCTCGCCGCGAAAGGCGGCGGGAAAGATGCCCGGCGCCACGGTCGCGACGACGCTGTAGGCCCACGCCGTTCCGGTGCCGAGCGCGATCAGGGTGAACATGTTGAGGTTGCGCGTGAGGAGCGAATCCCAGCCCCGCTGAAAGAAGGGCAGGCCACCCCACAGCACCACCGGACTCGCCAGCGCCAGCTGGATCCACACCGACACGCGCGGCGGAACGAGCGCGGCGAGATCGAGGCCGGGGATGAGCTCGCCCATGGCCAGAAACAGCACCGGGATGCTGAGGACCACGCCGACCCAGAACCGCCGCGTCATCTCGATGAGCTCGAGGTTGGGCCCCTCGTCCGCGCTCGGCATCATCGGCTCGAGCGCCATGGCGCAGATCGGGCAGGCGCCCGGCGCCTCGCGCACCACCTCGGGGTGCATGGGGCAGGTGTACATGGCCCCGGCCGGCGCCGCCGGAGGAGGCCGTTCCCCTTCCGCCAGGTACTGCTCGGGCGCCTCGCGGAACTTGTTCAGGCAATGGGCGCCGCAGAAATAGTAGGTCTTGCCCTCGAGCTCGTGGCGATGGGGCGTCTGGTGCGGATCGACGTCCATTCCGCACACCGGGTCCTTCGCCGTGAAACCGCTCTCTGGGGAGGCCGCATTCTGGTTCATCGCGAAACTCCCTCTACGTCGCGCCTGCTACCGGGCTTGGGCGCACCGTCATAGAGGTGCACCGTTGAAAGTGGCCCATGAGCGCGGCCCTTACAAGTCAGGCGAACGAGGGCGGTTGCCCCGTCACAGCAGCGGGTTGATGCGGCGGTAGCTTAGGGCCTCGGCGATGTGGATGCGGCGGACGGCTTGCGCGGCTTCGAGGTCGGCCAGGGTGCGGGCGACGCGGAGGACGCGGTGGTAGCCCCGCGCCGACAGGCGCATCTGGTCGACCGCATCGCTCAGCAGCGCGGCGCCGGCGGGCTCGGGCGCGGCGACCTGGGTCAGGAGTTCGCCATCGATTTCCGCATTGGTGCGTATGGGTGGATGGGCGTCGCGGCCGGCATAGCGCGTGACCTGGATGGCGCGCGCCGCGGCGACGCGGGCGCCAACCTCGGCGCTGCCTTCGGCGGGAGGCGGTAGCGTCAGGTCGGCCACGTCCACCGCCGGCACGTCGACGTGGAGGTCGATGCGGTCGAACAGGGGCCCCGAGATCTTCGACTGATAATCGCGCGCGCACTTGGGTGCGCGGCCGCAACCGAGCGCCGGATCGGAAAGGTAGCCGCAGCGGCACGGATTCATGGCGGCGACCAGCTGGACCCGCGCGGGATAGGTGACGTGGCTGTTGACCCGCGCCACCGACACCCGGCCGGCCTCGATCGGCTGGCGCAGCGCCTCGAGCACCGGGCGCTGAAACTCGGGCAGCTCGTCGAGGAAGAGGACGCCGAGGTGGGCGAGCGTCACTTCGCCCGGGCGCGCGTGCGTGCCGCCGCCGACCATCGCCGGGAGCGAGGCCGACTGGTGGGGATCGCGAAACGGCCGAGCGCGGCTGAGCCGGCCCTCGCGCAGTTGTCCGGCGATCGAGTGGATCATACTGACCTCGAGGGTCTCGGCCGCGTCCAAGGGCGGCAGCAAGCCCGGCAAGCGCGCCGCCAACATCGACTTTCCGGCGCCGGGCGGGCCGATCAGGAGGAGATTGTGGCCGCCGGCCGCGGCCACCTCGAGGGCGCGTTTGGCCGTCTCCTGACCTTTGATATCCTTGAGATCGGCGCCCGAGACGGGATCGGCGACGAGCTTGGCTTCGGGCGGACCGAGCACCTGGGTGCCTTTGAAGTGGTTGATCAGCGCCAGGATAGTGGCCGGGGCCAACACCTCGACGTCTCCCGCCCAGGCCGCCTCGCCGCCGCACACCGCGGGGCAGATCAGGCCGCGTCCCGCTGCCGCCGCGGCGACCGCCGCCGGCAGCACGCCGGCCACGGGCGCGATGGCGCCGTCGAGGGCGAGTTCGCCGAGCGCGGTGTAGCCTTCGATCTCGTCGCCCGGCAAGACCCCCATCGCCACCAGCAGCCCGAGCGCGATCGGCAGGTCGAAGTGGCTCCCTTCCTTGAGGACATCTGCCGGCGCGAGATTGACGGTGATGCGTTTGGGCGGCAGCGCCAATCCGATGGCGACGAGCGCAGCGCGCACCCGTTCGCGCGATTCGGCGACCGCCTTGTCGGGCAGGCCGACGATGGTGAAGGCCGGCAGCCCGGCCGCGGTCTGCACCTGGACATCGACGTCCAACACCTCGATGCCCTGAAAGGCAACGGTATTCGCGCGCGCGACCACCGGTGTCTGTCCTCCATCGGTTCGGCGGGTGAGCGATTGTATGCGCATGGCGCCCGGCACGCCACGCGGCCGAGGCGTGCTAGCCGACCGCGGCCTCGCGTTCGGAGCGGAGGAAGTCCGCGGCAAGCCCGGCCATGGCACGATAGAAAGGTAGCCGCGCCGCGGCAATCACCCGAGCACAGAACTCCGGCACCCAGCGCGAGAGGTGATCGCCCACGAACTCCGCCTGGAGGGCGTTCAGTCGCGCCGCCGCCGGCCCATTGCCTGCCCGAAGTTCCTCGGCGGCTGCGGCCGCGAGGCAGTGCATGAACTCGAGCTCCGTACTCACGTGATCGGGCGGTAGGTTCCCCTCGATCCGGAACTCGATCCCCGCCCCGTCCATGAAGCGCCGCACCCAGACCGTTTCCGGACCCCAAAGCGATGCCCCCTCGCCCCCCAGATGCACCGCCGCAAAGGGCGAAACGTGGGGTCCGGGGCCGATGAACAGACGCGTGTACTCGACGGCGAGCTTGTCGATCAAACCGTTTTCGAGGCCGGCGGAGAGGCCGAGATCACCAGCTCCAACGCCGGCGAGCGCGCGCGCAAGACCAGGCTTTTCAAGTTCGCGCAGGAACGCGGCCGGCGGCTCGGCGCGAAAGACCTGGGCCAGGACGCCATAGAGGTTGCCGCGCTGCGCGGCGCTGTCGGCTTGTCGATCGTGCGACACCGGGGCGGCTTTGCCGGCCATTACACGTTCGCGGGCTTGCCCACCGTGACCACGGTATCCATGAACCGCATCTGGCCGTTGATCGGATCAGGCGAGTTGGGAATGATCCAGTTGGGATGGACCCCACGGCGCGTCCACCACTTGCGCTCGAAGCTGGGGTCGGCGACCGCTTGGGGCGAGACCTTGCCGGAAGCGTAGCGCCCATACTCCCAGTGCCCGACGTGGTGCGAGATTGCGATCACGCCGGGCACCACGGCCGGGGTGACGCGGGCCGTGGTTTCGATGCTGCCAATCGCCGAGGCGACCTCGATCGCCTCGCCATCGGCGAGACCCAGCGCCTCGGCGTCGGCGGGATTAATCCACGCCGGGTTGTCGTGGTAGATCTCGGTCAGCCACTTGCAGTTCTGAGTCCGCGAGTGGGACTGCACGTTGACCTTGTAGGTCGTCAGGACCAGCTCGCCGGGCGCCATCGCCTGGTGCTCGGGGATCGCCACAAAGGTGGGCATGGGTGCGAGCCCTTTTTCTTCCATCAGGCTGGAATAGAGCTCGAAGTAGCCGGACTTGTTGACCTTGTCGGGCTTGAACCCGCTGTACACGGAATCGCCGATGCGCTGGCCGAGATAGCCCTTGTAGGCATTCTTGGTATGGGCGTAGCCGGTGGCGAGCGCCTCGTCGGCGTCGGCGGCCTTGGATTTGTGCCAGTTCCAATAGACGCCGGTGGCGACGTCGAAGATCACGCCATCGGCGGCGAGGGCGGCCGGGTCGACCAGTTTGCGGTAGGAGAAGTACCGCGGCGCCGCGGCTTGATCGTGCCACACGCCGTGTTCCCGCATGTACTCGTAGCCGCCCGCGTCCTTCACCGCCGGGGTCATCTCGCACGAGCGCTCGACGAACTCGGCCTTGGTCGAGAAGCCGAGCGGGAAGCCCATGCGCTCGGCGAGCTCGCAGACCACGTCGCCGAAGTCGCGTGCCTCGCCCATCGGCTCGACGATGGGCTGGCGGACGTAGTACTCGGCCACCTGGTCGGGCGAGACCATGTCCTCCCAGTCCCAGCGCTCAAGATAGGTGGCGTCGGGCAGGATCATGTCGGCCAGCGCCGCGGATTCGTCGTAGAAGGGATTGACCGAGACGGTGAAGGGGATCAGGGATTCGTCCTTGAGGATCTCGATGTTCTCGGCAACCTCGCCGTTCGCGTAGACCGGCGCGTAGCAGTACCACATGTAGACCTCGGGCCGACCGGCGCTGCCATCCTTGATCATCTTGAGGACGTGATGGCTCATGTGGTGGGTGGGGAAGGCTGCCTGGCCTTCGAAGCCATCGAGAATCTTGAGCTTCTTCGACTTCGGCTTGTCCTTCGGTCCCTTGGGGTACTTCCAGCTCGCGCCCACCGCCTTGCAGCGCCCGCCGGGGTTGTCGATGTTGCCGGTGATGGCGGCCAACATCTGGATCGCGCGCTCGGTTTCGTTGCCGTTGTAGTACGCGACCGCGCCCCGGTAGCTGATGACGCAGGCCGGCTTGGCGGCCGCGAACTCGCGCGCCAGCGAACGGATCCGCTCGGCGCCGACGCCGGAGATCGACTCCGCCCACTCGGGGGTATAGGGCCCGAGGTGGGCCTTCAGCGCCGCGACCTTTTCGGCGACCGAGGCCTCGGCCTGGGGCGTGACCTTGCAGAATTCGAGGAAGGCCTCGCCTTCACCACGGTAGAGGTCTTCGTTCATCACCACGTTGCACATCGCGAGCGCCACCGCGCTATCGGTGCCGGGCCTGACCGGCACCCACTCGTTGGACTTGGCGGCGGTGTTGGACAGCCGCACGTCGAAGGTCACCATGCGCACGCTGCGTTCGACGAGGGCGCGGATGAGCCGCTGCGCCTCGGAGGTGTGGTTGGTATGCGCCTCGAAGACGTTGGAGCCGAAATTGAGCACGAAGCGGGTCTTGTCGAAGTCCCAGTTGTCGTAGTGGGCACCCCAGGTCAGCTCCTGCGCGGTCCACTTGCCGCCCTCGCAGATCGAGGTGTGGTTGCCGACCGTGGCGGTGCCGTAGTTATCGAGGAACACGCTCTTGATGAGCTTGCTCGAACTCGCCTTCATGCGGCCATAGTGGAACATGAACTTCTCGGGGTGACCTTCCTCGCGAAGCTGACCCAACCGCTCGGCGAGCTCGCTCAAGGCCTCGTCCCAGGTGATACGCTTCCACTCGCCCGCGCCGCGGGCGCCGACCCGGCGCAGCGGATAAAGGATGCGGTCGGGATCATAGACCTGGTTGACCCCGGCCTGGGCCTTCGCGCACAACTGGCCCTCGGTGCGGATGGAGTCGGGTTGCCCGCCGATCTTGACCAGCCGGCCGTCCTCGACATAGCCGATCATCGAGCAGCGGCTGACGCATTGCCAACAGGCCGAAGGAATGGCTTGGCGCTCCTCGCCGGTGCTGGGCGAGAAGTCTCTGCCACCGCGGCTGAGAGGAGCCCCCTGGGCGCTGAGCGCCCCCACCGCGAGCGCCGCCGGCGCCGCGGCGGCGCCCAATTTCAGAAAATCTCGACGGCTAGTCATCTCAACCTCCTTAGATACCTACCGGCCCGGTGATCTGACCGGCGACGACGACGACATAGCGGAGCATGAAGCCGCCGATCAGGATTACGATCGGGACGACGAATTCGACCGCCCAGGGCACCTGATAGTTGCGGTGCTGAAGCAGCCTGGGGACGACATAGAACAACTCGACGAGGGCCGGGAGCACCAGACCGACGACCACCACCACGACCCAGAACAACGTCGCCAGGTCGCCGCGGAACAGCGTCTCGGAAACCGCCGTCTGGACGTCGCCGACCGTGAGGTAGGCGAACATGACGAAGAGGAAGATGGCGATGATCTCGAGACCGATGACGAGCATGTCCGAGGCGGTCAGGAGATAGCCGCTCTCGTGGTAGCTGGACACGCTGTCGGTGTCGAAGCCACGCCGGTGCAGGAGCGTGCGCGCCAGCATGATGATAGCGATCCCGGTCGAGATCGACGACAACAGGAACAGAAGCGCGAGCACCGGCGAGTTCCAGAACGGTCGCGCCGGCATCGCCCCCAGCAGCACGCCGGTGTAGACGGCGACGGCGATCCCCAGCGGGACGCCGATCCAGGCCGCCGCTTTCCTCAGTCCGTCTTGGGCGTCGCCCGGGGCCGCGTCGCGGCGCAAGAACGTATAGGCGTAGGCGACGCTGACGATGATGAATATCGACAGCAGCCAGGTCCCGATCGACATCGGCGAAGCGTTCACGACCTTGTAGAGATTCACCCAGCGGAACCAGTTCCCCGCCTCGAACGAACCGAGCTCGAAAATCAGCAGCAAGCTCCCCACCCCTACCGGCACGGGCGCGATGAACGCCCCGTAGCGGGCGACCTCGAAATGGCCGCCGCCAAATCCGCCGCCGCCGCCGCGCAGCAGGACCGAGGCGCTGACGGTCATAGCACCGGCACCGAGGCCGGCGAGGAACAGGTAGAGGATGACGGGCAGCCCCCAGAGCAATCCTTCGGTCATGGCTACCTCCTTGCCTCTTCGCGGCGATGGGTGGTCACGCTGACGTATTGCCCGCGATGCTCGGTGTCATGCTCGTCGGCGTGATCGAGGCCGATGTAGAACACGTTGGGCTCGGTTCCCTGCCCCGGTCTCAGGACCGTCACCGGTTGGGTGCGCACCTGTTTGGAGATCTCGCTCTCAGGATCGTTGAGGTCGCCAAAGATGCGGGCGCGGCCGATGCAAGCCTCGACGCAGGCCGGGACCACACCCTGCGCCACTCGATGCTGGCAGAAATCGCACTTGTCGGCGGACCCGGTGTCGGGATTGACGAAGCGCGCATCGTAGGGGCAGGCCTGGATGCAGTACTTGCAGCCGATGCAGATTTCGGAATCGACGACGACGATGCCGTCCTCTTCCCGCTTCCACGTCGCCCCCGTCGGGCAGACCGAGACGCACGGCGGATGTTCGCAGTGATTGCACAGCCGCGGCACGAAAGCGCGGCTGACGTACGGGTACTCACCCTTCTCGGCATACTCGACCCACGAACGCGTCGCTCCCAGGGGCACGTCGAACTCGGCCTTGCAGGAGACCGAGCAAGCGTGGCAGCCGATGCACCGCCGCAGGTCGATCAGCATTCCGTAGCGCGTCCCGCTCGCGGTCGCGGCGCGCGCCGTGGCCGGAAGGACGGCGGCCGCCCCGACGGCCGCGGCGGACGCCGCTTTGACGAACTGGCGACGGTTCACTCCGGGTTGGGTAGTTTGCTGGTCCATGATTCCGCGCCTCAAAAAATGGTTCGTCAATTGGCGGCATTGTCCCAAATCCATCGGGATCGGTCGTTGATCCAAATCCATCGGGGCCGCGGTATTCTGCGGGAGAGAACGCGGTCGGGAAGGGCTAGTCGGATGCGCCTCGCCTGGACTCGAGGCGGCGTTCGATGGCGTCCCAAATGTCGCTTTCGAGCGAGACGCCGTCGAAGCGGTTGACCTCTTGCAGGCCGGTTGGCGAGGTGACGTTGATCTCGGTGAGATAATCGCCGATCACGTCGATGCCGACGAAGACGAAGCCGAGATCTCGGAGCGTCGGGCCGATGGCTTCGCAGATCTCGATATCGCGGGCGTCCAGGCTCGCCTTCTCGGGTCGGGCGCCGACGTGCATGTTGGCACGCACGTCGTCGGGCGCCGGCACCCGGTTGACGGCGCCGGCGGCGCGGCCCTCGATCAAGATGATGCGTTTGTCGCCTTCTCGGACCTCGGCGAGGTAGCGCTGCACCACGATCGGCTCCGCCGAGCGTTGGGTGAACATCTCGACGAGGGCGTTGAAGTTGTCGTCGCCGGGCGCGACGTGAAAGACATCGGCGCCGCCGTTGCCAAACAGCGGCTTGAGGATGATGTCGGGGTGGCTGCCGCGGAAGCTCTTGATGGCCTCGACGTCGGCGCTGATCAGCGTGGGCGGCATCAATCCGGCGAAGCGGGTGACGAAGAGCTTCTCGGGTGCGTTGCGGACGTGCACCGGATCGTTGACCACCAGGGTCTTGGGCTGGACCCGCTCGAGAAGATGGGTGGCGGTGATGTAGGACATGTCGAAGGGCGGGTCCTGGCGCATCAGCACCACGTCGACCCGGTCGAGGTCGAGGAGTGCCGGCGCGCCGAGGCTGGCGTGGTTGCCCGGCTCGCGGCGGACCTCGAGCGGGCGGGCGCGGGCCTCGACCCGGCCCTCGACCAGGCTCAGCTCACGCGGCAGG
>CAYUNL010000033.1:0-15904 GCA_964446055.1 uncultured Alphaproteobacteria bacterium
GAGACGCGAAAGCCGTAGATCAGCCGTGCCACCACGTCGCGGCCCTGGTCGTCGCTGCCGAGCCAGTTCTGTGCCGAGGGCGGCGCCGGCGCCGGGGCCGCCAGGTCGTAGTTGATGGTACGGTAGCTGAAGGGAATCAGCGGCCAGATCATCCAGCCCTCGTCTTCGATCAGCCCGGCGACGAAGGGGTCGCGATAATCGGCCGGGGTCTCGAAGTCGCCGCCAAAGGTGGTCTCGGCATAATCGGCGAAGACCGGCACGTAGAGATCGCCGCGATAGGACAGCACCAGCGGGCGGTCGTTGGCGATGAACTCGGCGAACAGGCTGAACACGAACAGCACCAGGAAGACCCACAGCGAGTAGAAGCCGCGCCGGTTGGCGCGGAAGTTGTGCAGCCGCCTGAGGTTGAGCGGCGAGATATGAAGGCCCAGGGGACCGCGTCGATATCCCACTGCCGTCGTAGTCATCACGCCTCCCGCTTCTCGAAGTCGATGCGGGGGTCGATGATCACGTACATCAGGTCGCCGACAAGGTTGAACAAGAGGCCGAACAGGGTGAAAAAGTAGAGCGTCCCCAGCATCACCGGGTAGTCGCGGTTAATCGCCGCCTCGAAGCCCAGCAGCCCAAGCCCGTCGAGCGAGAAGATGATCTCGATCAACATCGAGCTCCCGAACAGGATGCCGACGAAGGCGCCGGGAAATCCCGCCACCACGATCAGCATGCCGTTGCGAAAGACGTGCCCGTAGAGGACGCGGCGCTCGCTTAGCCCTTTGGCCCGGGCGGTGAGCACGTACTGCTTGTTGATCTCGTCGAGGAAGGAGTTCTTGGTCAGCATCGTCAGCGTCGCGAAGCCACCGATCGCCATGGCCACGATGGGCAGCGTGATGTGCCACAAGTAATCGAGGATCTTGTTGGGCCAGCCGAACCACGAATAGGCATCCCAGTCAGGCGAAACCAGGCCACGCAGCGGAAAGACGTTGAAGTAGCTGCCGCCCGCGAACACGATGATCAACAGGACCGCGAACAGGAAGCTCGGTATCGCGTTGCCGACGATGATCGCGGCCGAGGACCATACGTCGAACCGGCTGCCGTCGCGCACCGCCTTGCGGATACCCAGGGGAATCGAGATCAGATAGGCCAACAGCGTCGTCCACAATCCGAGCGTGATCGACACCGGCATCTTGTCGATGACCAGATCGACCACCGAGCGGTCGCGGAAATAGCTCTCGCCGAAATCGAACCGAGCGTAGTTGCCCAACATGTGGACGAAGCGCTCGAGCGGGGGCTTGTCGAACCCGTAGAGCGCCTCGATCTCCTTGATGAACTCGGGATCGAGACCCTGCGCGCCGCGGTATTTGGAGGTCGCCGAGGAATCGCCACCGGTTTGCGGCGCCGTCCCTCCGCTGACCTCCGAGCCCGCGCCGCCGCCGAAGCGCGCGGTGGCCTCGACGGCGGTGCCGGTGATCTGGGCGATCAGCTGCTGCACCGGGCCGCCCGGCACCACTTGCACCACCGCGAAGTTGATCACCATGATCCCGAACAGCGTCGGGATGATCAGCAACAACCGGCGGACGATGTAGGCGAACATGGCGCCCTCGCGCTACTCGGGAGGCCGCCCTAGCGCGGCCTCGAGCGCGGCGTGCCGCACTGGATCGACCCACCAGGTGTCGAGGAACCCGAGGCTGAACCGGGCTTTGGTTTCGGGGCGGCCGAACTTGTCCCAATAGGCGACGAAGTGCGAAGCCTTGAACCACTGCGGAACGGTGTAGTGGTTCCACGTCAAGACGCGGTCGAGCGCACCCACGATCGTCTTCAACTCGGCCCGGCTGTGGGCCGTACCCAAGCGTTCGATAAGCGCGTCCACTACCGGCTCGCGCACGCCGGCTAGGTTGTTGCCGCCGGGGCTGTCGGCGGCGGCCGCACCCCAGAAATTACGCTGCTCGACGCCGGGCGTGCGGCGCATGGTGAACCGCGAGATCATGACGTCGTAATCGTAGGTCTGAATGCGGCTCATGAACTGGGCCGAATCGACGATGCGAATGCTGGCATCGATGCCCAGTCGTTTCAGGTTGGCGACATAGGGCGCGATGATGCGTTCGAACAGCGGCGCGTCGATCATGAACTCGATCGTCAACTGGGTGCCCGAGGGGTTCACCAGCCGGCCCTCGGCGATCGTCCATCCGGCCTGATCCAGTAGCTCGCGGGCCTGCATCAGACCGTCGCGAATGTTGCCCGAGCCATCGGTGGCCGGCGGAGCGTAGGCCTCGCCCAGCACCTCCGGCGGCAGCTCCGCAAGGAACGGCTCCAGAAGCGCGCGCTCGGCATCGCTGATCGGTCCACGTGCGCGCAGGTCCGAGTTCTCGAACATGCTCGCGGTGCGGTCGTACAGCCCAAAGAACAGATTCTCGTTCGTCCACTCGAAATCGAAGGCGTAGTCGAGCGCTTTGCGTACCCGCCGGTCGGCAAACTTGTCGAGCCGGGTGTTGAGGAAGAACGCCTGGGTGCCCGAGGGCGATTCATCGGGCAGCGTCTCGCGCCGGATCAGTCCGTCGCGCGTCGCCGGCGTGTCATAGCCGGTGGCCCACGTCTTGGAGGTGAACTCCTCGCGAAAGTCGTATTCGCCGGCCTTGAACGCCTCGAACTCGATGGTCCGGTCGCGATAGAAATCGTAGCGGATGGCATCGAAATTGTAGCGCCCACGATTGACCGGCAGATCGCGCGCCCAGTAGTCCTTGACGCGCTCGTAGACCAGCACGCGGCCCTGGTCCACCCGGGCGAAGCGATACGGGCCCGAGCCCAGCGGCGGCTGCAACGTCGTCTCGTTGAAGGGGTTCGCCGTGTAGTACGCCTTCGACAGAATGGGCATGCCGGCGACAAGGTTCGGCAAATCGCGGGTTGCGCCTGCACTGAAGGTGAACTTGACCTGATCGCTCGCCAGCGCCTCGACGCGCTCGACATCGCGGTACTGCAAACGGTAGACCGGCTCGCCCTCGGCCACCAAGGTCTCGAAGCTGAACACCACGTCCTCGGCGGTGATCGGGCTGCCGTCGTGCCAGCGCGCCTCCGAGCGCAGCGTGAAGGCCGCCCAACTGCGGTCCTCCGGTAACTCGATGGTCTCGGCGACCAGGCCATACATCGAATCCGGCTCGTCCTGGGCCGAGACCATCAGCGACTCGACCGGCAACAGCATGGCGTTGCCGGCCATACCCCGTAGGTCGGTGCCCTTGACGATCAACGGATTGAGGTTGTCGAACGAGCCCGCATGCCCCAGGCGCACCGTGCCGCCCTTTGGCGCGCTCGGATCGACGTATTCGAAATGCTCGAAATCAACGCCGTATTTGAGGTCGCCGAAGATCGACAGGCCGTGGCTTGTACTCGACTGGGCGAGCGCCGGCGGCGCCCCGGCAAGCGCGACCGCGATGACGAGAGCAGCCCTGCGCATGGCTAGCCAGGCTGGTGGCCGCTCACGGCCCTCTACTCACCGCCCATCGCCGCCTTGCCGCTGGCAAGCGCCGCCTCCCGCACCGGATCGACCCACCACGCGAACAGGTCGGTGCCGTACTTCGGCGTGACCTCGGTGCGCCCGAACTTGTCCCAATAGGCGATGCGCTCGTAGCGAATGTGCCATTGCGGGATGACGTAGTGCCCCCACAGGAGCACCCGGTCGAGCGCCCGGGTGGTGGCCACCAGGCTCGCCCGGTCGGGCGCGAAGATGATCTTGTCGATCAACGCATCGACCACCGGGTCTGCGATGCCGATGATGTTGCGGCTACCCTCGCGGGTCGACGATTCCGAGCCCCAGAAGTCGCGTTGCTCGTTACCCGGCGATTCCGATTGACCGAAGGTGGACACGACGACGTCGAAATCGAACTCGTTGACCCGGTTCTGGTACTGCGCCGGGTCGATGATGCGAATACTGGCCGCGACGCCCAACTTCTCGAGGTTCTGGACGAAGGGTGAGACGATGCGCTCGAATGCGGGGCTTACCAGCAGGACCTCGATCTCCAGCGGCGCCCCGGTGCTGGGATCGATCAGCTTCTGCTCCTCGAGCTGCCATCCCGCCTCACGCAGGATCTTCATCGCCTCGCGCAGATTGCCGCGGATGTTTCCCGACCCGTCGGTCGACGGCGGCTCATAGGGGGCAGTGAACAGCTCTGGCGGCAACTGGTCGCGGAAGGGCTCCAGCAGCAGCAGCTCCGCCCCCGCGGGCAAGCCGCTCGAGGCCAGTTCCGAGTTCGAGAAATAGCTCATGGTGCGATCGTACTGGCCGTAGAACAGGTTCTTGTTCGACCATTCGAAATCGAAAGCATAAGCCAACGCCCGGCGAATCGCGCGGTCCTGGAACTTCGATTTTCGCAGGTTGAAGGCGAAGCCTTGCATCCCGGTCGGGCTTCCGTGCGGCACCAGCGCCGTCACCGCCAAGCCCTGCTCGCGGGCAGGAAACTCGTAGCCGGTCGCCCAATCCTTCGAGTTGTTCTCCGAACGAAAATCGTACTCATGTGCCTTGAAGGCCTCGAGCGCTACCGTTTGGTCGCGGTAATAGTCATAGCGCAGGCTATCGAAGTTATAGCGCCCGCGGTTGACCGCAAGGTCCGCCCCCCAGTAGTCGGGCGCCCGTTCATAGGTGATCGATCGGCCGGGATCGAGCTCCTTGATTCGGTAGGGTCCCGAACCCATCGGCGGATCGAGGCTGGTTTCCTCGAAGTCGCGCGTCTCGAATGCCGCCTTCGGCAGGACGGTGAGCTGACCCATGATCTGCGGCAGCTCGCGGTTGGTCGGGCCGGAGAAGGTGAAGCGCACCTTGTGCGGCCCCATCGCCTCGGCCTCGACGACGTTGGCGTAGTAGAACCGATAGAACGGCAAGCCCTTCTCGCGCAGCATATTGAAGCTGAAGATCACATCGGCCGCCGTGATCGGGCTGCCGTCATGCCAGCGCGCCTCGGGCCGCAGCGTGAAGGCGACCCATGAAAGGTCCTCGGGAAACTCGACGCTTTCGGCGATCAACCCGTACTCGGCCGAGATGTCATCGTTCGGCGAGGTCATCAGGCTCTCGTAGATGAGGCCCAGCCCGGCGGCCGATACGCCTTTGACGATGAAGGGGTTCAGGCTGTCGTAACTGCCGATTGCAAAGAGCTTCAACTCACCGCCTTTGGGCGCGGCGGGATTGGCGTAGTCGAGATGTGTGAACTCGGGGCCGTACTTCGGCTCGCCCGTCAAGGAGAGCGCGTGGCTGACGGTAACCTCTTCCTGCGCACTTGCCGTCCAAGCCAACGCCACGGCAGCGGCGGCGGAAAGTACGCTGATTCGCGTGGCATCCATGGCGTTTCCAACCCCGTCTCCTGTGCCTCGCAACCATAGTCCAAAAGCGCCCCGCCCGCCTAGCGCACACCTCCGTGACCGCCGCCCCGGACGGTCTCCGTCTTCGCCCTAGGCGCCGGCGAGCAAGGCCCGCGCCGCCGCATAGGCCTTGGGATCGCCGGCGGCGAGCAGGGTGCCGTCGCTCTCAAGTCCGAGCGGCCCGCCGCCCCATTCGCTGATCAGCCCGCCAGCACCCAGCACCACCGGCGCAAGTGCAAGGTAGTCATAGACCTTGAGGCCGCTCTCGATCACCAGATCGACGCAACCCGTGGCCAAGAGTGCGGTCGCGTAACAATCGGCGCTGTACTGGGTCATACCGACGGCCTCGCGCAGGCGCTCGAACGCCGCCGCTTCACCGCCTTGGTAACGCTCCGGTCCGGTCGTGAAGAGGGCCGCGCCGCCGAGATCGGGACAGGCGCGGGTGCGCACGGGCTCACCGTTGAGGGTCGTCGGCCGCCCCACGACGCCGACCCAGCGTTCGCCGGTGATCGGCTGGTCGATGATGCCGAGGATCGGCACGCCGCCCCGCAACAGCGCGATCAGCGTACCGAACAGCGGCTTGCCGACGACGAACGAGCGGGTGCCGTCGATGGGATCGAGGACCCACACCAGCTCGCGGTCCTCGCCGGCCGAGCCGAACTCCTCGCCGATGATGCCGTGATCGGGATGTGCACCCTCGATGATTTCGCGGATCGCCACCTCGGCCTCGCGGTCGGCCGCCGTCACCGGCGAGGCGTCGTCCTTGGTTGCGATCTCGATGGGCGCCCGGTAATAGCCGGCGATGACTTCGCCCGAAGCATCGGCCATGCGATGCGCCAGTGCGACCAGGTGTTCAGGGCACGCCCTTTCGGCTTCGTTCATGGGCGGCTGGCGTCGGCCGGCGCCCGCCGGCGGGCGGTCCTACTCGGCGGGCGGCAGCGGTGGAGGCGAATCGCTCTGGGTGCGCAAGAAAGCGACCATATTGGCCCGGTCCTCGGGCTTGCGCAGGCCCGCAAACGTCATCTTGTTGCCGGGGATGGCGTCCGCTGGCTTCTTCAGGTAGGCGTCGATCTCGTCGTAGCCCCAGGCGCCGCCGACCTCGGTCATCGCGTCGGAATAGCTAAATCCCTCGGTGGTCGCGCGGTCGCGCCCGATGACGCTCCACAGGTTGGGACCGATCTTGTTCTTGCCGCCCTGCTCGAAGGTGTGGCAAGCCAAGCACTTCTTCGCCACCTTCTCGCCCGCGCCCGGGTCGGCCGACGCGAGAAGTACGCCAAGCGGCGGCTCTTCGGCCACTGCCTCGGTGGCGACGGCGGCGGTCTCTTCGACCCCCTCGACGATATAGGCGCTCTGTGAAAGCTCGGGCGCGTCGACGAGATTATTGCCCAACGTGCCGATGATGAAGAGCCCCAAGAGCGTGAACAGAATCGCCCCTGCGAACTTATTGAACTCGAAAGCCTTCATGCGATGCCCGGCGTGGCGAGGGATCGGCGCGCGGCGAAGACTAGCGGCTTCCGCCGTCCCGGTGCAACCCGTATAAGGGGCGGCGCCGTGGATTGTCGGAACTGAGCCCGGCGCCAAAGCTCATGAGCCGCGCAATCGTCATCATCCCCGCCCGCATGGCCTCATCGCGCCTGCCTGGCAAGCCCCTGGCCGACATCGAGGGTACGCCGATGGTGATACACGTCCTGCGCCGCGCCGAAGCGGCGGCAGTCGGCCCGGTCGTGGTGGCCGCGGCCGAGGCCGAGATCGCCGAGGCGGTGAGTGCCGCGGGCGGGCGGGCGGTCGCCACCCGCCCCGACCACGCGAGCGGCTCCGATCGAGTCTACGAGGCGCTGCAATCAGTCGATCCCGAAGGCGCCTTCGACGCGGCGATCAACCTCCAGGGCGACCTGCCGGCGATCGAGCCCGCGGCGATCCGCGCCGTCCTCGAGCCGCTGTCCGATCCGGCCGTCGATATCGCCACGCTGGCGGCGCCGATCGTTGAGCCAGGCGAAGGCAACGATGCCAACGTCGTCAAGGCGGTGCTGGCGCTGGAACCGGAAGCGAAGGTCGGGCGGGCGCTCTATTTCTCGCGCGCGGCGGTGCCCGCCGGTGAGGGGCCGCTCTATCACCACATCGGCATCTACGCCTTTCGTCGAAGCGCGCTCGCGCACTACGTGGCGCTGCCGCCAAGCACGCTCGAGCGGCGCGAGAAGTTGGAACAGCTGCGGGCGCTCGAGGCCGGCATGCGCATCGACGCGGCGCTCGTTGACACGGTTCCGCTCGGTGTCGATACTCCCGCCGATCTCGCCCGCATCCGCGCCATCATGGCCGCCGAGCCGGCTTGAACGGCGCCCCATGACAGAACCTTCCGCCGACGCCGATCGCACGATCGCCTTCCAGGGCGCGCCCGGCGCCTATTCGCAGATGGCGTGCGTCGATTCATGCCCCGACATGGAACCGCTTCCGTGCCGCACCTTCGAGGACGCCTTCGCGGCCGTCAGCGAAGGCCGCGCCAGACTCGCGATGATCCCGATCGAAAACTCGGTCGCCGGGCGCGTCGCCGACATTCATCATCTGTTGCCCGATTCCGAGCTGCACATCGTCGGTGAGAGCTTTCAGCGCGTGAGGCATCAGCTATTGGCGACCTCTGGCGCGAGCGTTGAGGGGCTACGGGTGGTGCACAGCCACGTCCAGGCGCTGTCGCAGTGCCGGGCCACGATCCGCGAGCTCGGTCTCGAAGAAGCGATACACGCCGATACCGCCGGCGCCGCGCGCGATGTTGCCGCGCGCGGCGATCCTGCGCACGCCGCCATCGCCTCGGTGCTGGCGGCCCAGACCTACGATCTCGACATCGTGCGCGCCGATATCGAGGATGCGGCGCACAACACCACCCGATTCGTAATCCTGGCGCTGGACGGCGCGCGGCCGGCGGCCGACGGCCCGCCGGTGATGACCAGCATATTGTTTCAGGTCCGCAACGTTCCCGCCTCGCTCTACAAGGCGCTCGGCGGCTTCGCCACCAACGGCGTCAACATCGTCAAGCTCGAAAGCTACCAGCTTGGCGGCAGCTTCAACGCGACCCAGTTCTACGCCGACCTCGAGGGCCATCCCGAACATCCAGCGGTCGCCCGGGCGCTGGACGAACTCGAGTATTTTTGCGCCAAGCTCAAGATCTTGGGGGTCTATCCCGCGCACGCCTTCCGCGGGCTTTCCTGATCACGACTGCTTCGCCCACCAGAGCGCGAGCTGGTGGGCAATCGCCATCGGCGGCGGCATGCGCAGCCCGTCCGCGCCATCACCCTCGGCCAGCGCGATGCGCACCTCGGCGCGGGTGAACCAAGCCGCGTCTTCAAGCTCGGCCTCGTCGATGGTGATCGATTTCACGGCCGTCTCGGCGATGCAGCCGATCATCAGCGAAGAGGGGAAAGGCCAGGGCTGCGACGAGTGGTAGCGCACCGCGCCGACCTCGACGGAGACCTCCTCGGCGACCTCGCGGCGCACCGCTTCCTCAATACTCTCGCCGGGCTCGACGAAACCGGCGAGTGCCGAGTACATGCCCTCGGGGAAGTGTTCCTGCCGGCCCAACACGCACGAATCGCCCCTGGCCACGATCATGATTACCACCGGGTCGGTGCGCGGAAAGTGCTCGGCCGCACAGCTCGAGGATTCGCAGCGGCGCATATAGCCACCCTCGCGCGGGGTCGTCTTGGCGCCGCATACCGCGCAGAAGGTGTGCCGAAGATGCCAGTCCACCAGAGCCCGCGCCTGGGCCACGATACCCGCCTCGCCGGCTGCCAGCCGCGGCGCCAAGGCCCGTACCTCGGCGAAAGTTCCGGCCTGGCCCAGCGGCCCCTCTGCGATCGGCTCGGTGAGCGCCGAGACGTCGGCAGCGAAGCGCGGGCGACCACCCTCGAGGCCCAGCAATATGACCGAACCCTCGGTCGCCAGGCCGCGGACCAAATCCGGTGGCTGCCAGGCCAGCGCCGGTTGGGCGCCGTCGACCACCAGCGGCATCAGCCGCCACAGCGGCAGGAACCGGCTCGCCCGGTCCTCGATCGCCTTGGCCAGCCAGCCGGCGTCGCGGCGCAGATGCTGGGCGCGGTCATAGGGATTGCCGGCGAAAACGTGGGGGCCGGGCATTGCGGGGGAGGTGATCGTCATGGCGCGGGCGACGCACCCTGACACACGGCGTCGGCGCGTACAATGCCGCCGAAAACCGCGTCGGCGGCCGTGATACACTGCCCGCGCGATTGGTGGAGCCCGTGCCCGGTCACAAACGAATCCTCGTCATAAAGCACGGCGCGCTCGGCGACTTCGTGCTCGCGACCGGCCCTTTCAAGGCGATCCGCGCTCATCATCCCGACGCCCACGTGACGCTGTTGACCAGTCCGGCCTTTGCCTCGCTCGGCCACGCTTGCGGTTGGTTCGACGCGGTGTGGGAGGATCCGCGCACACGCCCGACGAATCCTGCGGGGCTGCTCGAGCTAGTCGGGCGGTTGCGGAACGGCGGCTTCGATCGCGTCTACGACCTCCAGAATTCCGACCGCACCCGCACCTACTTCTTCCTGCTCCGCCGCCGCCGGCCCGAATGGTCGGGCATAGCGCCGGGTTGCTCACACCCCCATCGCAATCCCGAGCGCCGGCGCATGCACACCCTCGACCGCCAAGCCGAACAGCTTGGTCTCGCGGGCATCGACGCGGTGCCGCCCCCCGATCTCTCATGGGCCGACGCCGAGGTCGGGCATTTCGCACTCGACAGCGCGTATGCGCTGATGGTCCCGGGCGGGGCCGCGCACCGTCCGGAAAAGCGCTGGCCGGCGGCGCGCTACATCGAGCTTGCGCGCCACCTCGCGACCCAGGGCATGCAGCCGGTGCTGCTGGGCGGGGCAGCCGAGAAGGCGGTTCTGGGCGAGATCGCGGCCGCCGTCCCCGATACCCTTGATCTCTGCGAGAAGACTAGCGTCGCAGAGATCGCCGCGCTGGCCCACGGCGCCCGTCTCGGCGTCGGCAACGACACCGGACCGATGCACCTGATCGCCGCCTGCGGCTGTCCGGCAGTGGTACTGTTCTCGGCCGCCTCGGACCCAGCCCGGACCGCGCCGGTGGGCGAGAACGTCACGGTGCTTCGGCGCCCCTCGCTCAGCGACCTGCCGGTCGACGAGGTCTGCGCCGCGTTGCCCCGTGAGGCTTGAATCGCGCGGGCAACAAACAAACTAGTCAACCATGGGCGGCGACTTCGTCATCGAGCAGGACTGGGCGTCCCACGGCGAGGACGAGCACGAGACTTGGCGTCTGTTGTTCGCCCGCCAGCAAGACATTCTGCGCGATCGCGCCGCGCCCGAGTTTCTCGAGGGACTACACGGCCTCGGCATCGCCGCCGATGGCATCCCCGATTTCGATCGTCTGAGCGCGGTCCTCGAAGCGGCGACCGGCTGGCGAATCGTCGCGGTGCCTGGCCTGGTGCCCGACGACGTCTTCTTCGCCCACCTCGCGAACCGCCGCTTCCCGGCGACCAACTTCATCCGCCGCCGCGACCAGCTCGACTACCTGCAGGAGCCCGACGTCTTCCACGACGTTTACGGCCACGTGCCGCTCCTCTTCAATCCGGTGTTCGCCGAGTATCTTCAGGCCTACGGCCGCGGCGGCGTGAAGGCGCTGCGCCTCGGGGCGCTCACCTACCTCGCGCGGCTCTACTGGTACACCGTCGAGTTCGGGCTGATCCGCACGCCGGCGGGCCTGCGCATCTATGGCTCGGGGATCGCGTCTTCAAAGGGCGAATCGATCTACTGCCTCGAAAGCCCCAAGCCCAAGCGGGTCGCCTTTGACCTCATGCGCATCATGCGCACCGACTACCGGATCGACGACTATCAGGACATCTATTTCGTGATCGAAAGCTACGACCAGTTGTTCGCGGCCACCGCCCCCGACTTCACCGCGTATTACGAAGCGCTCGCGCAGACGGCGACGATTCCGCCGGGCCAGATCCTGGCCGACGATTCCGTGGTCGAGCGCGAGGGCGCATGCTAGCCTAGCCCCATCGTCCGGGGTCGCCCGAACGGCCCGGGATTCTCCCATACCGGCTTCCGACCTGCCTCCGAGGTGAAAGACGCTCGTGACCTCCGTCCTACCGCTCCGCGCCTTGCACTTCATGCGGGCCGACCCGCGTCTGTTGGCGTACGGACTGCTGATGACGTTTTACTCGAGCTTCGGCCAGACCTACTTCATCTCGCTCTTCTCGGGCGAGATTCGCGAGACGTTTGCGATCAGCAACGGCGAGTTCGGAGCGATTTATTCCGCGGGCACGCTCGCCAGCGCGGCGCTTTTGTCGTGGTCGGGACATTGGATCGACCGCATCGACCTGCGCCGCTGGACGGCAATCGTCATCGTCCTCTCGGCGGTCGCCTGTTTGGCGATGGCCTCGGCGCAGGCCATCTGGATGCTCGTCGTCGGCATCTTCTTCCTGCGGCACATGGGGCAGGGGCTGATGTACCACACCGCCATCACCAGCCAGGGCCGCTACTACGAGATCGCCCGCGGCCGCGCGGTGGCAACCGCGGGGCTTGGCGAAACGCTGGCCGAGGCGTCGTTTCCGCTGATCGTCGTTGCCGCGGTCGCCGCAATCGGATGGCGGCAAAGTTGGATCGTCTTTGGCGCCGGCCTTGCTCTCGTTGTCTTGCCGGGCTGCCTGTGGCTGTTGCGCGGTCACGGCCTGCGCCACGGCCGCTACTTGGACGGCGCCGGAGGCGAGGCGGCGACCAACGGCGGCGAGTCCGGCTCGATGCCGGTCCACTGGACGCGCAAGGCGGTACTTCGCGATCCCCGCTTTTATTCGTTGCTACCGGTGGTGCTGGCGCCGGCGTTCATCGGTACCGGGATCGCCTTCCACCAAGTGTTTCTGGTTGAATCGAAAGGCTGGATACTTGGCGACTGGGCCGCGACCTACCTCGGCTTCGCCTCGGCAAGCGTGGTTTCCGGACTGGCCTTGGGCGCGCTTGCCGACCGCATCGGCGCTCGGTTCACGCTGCCGCCGCTCTTGCCCCCGTTGGCCCTCGCCTGCCTCGTCCTGGCGGTGTCGAACGATCCGCTGGCCGGCTGGGGCTATATGCTCCTGGCCGGCGTATCGACCGGAGCGGCCAACACTTTTTTTGGCGTCTTCCTGCCCGAGTTCTACGGCACCCGGCACCTCGGTTCGATCCGCGCACTGGCGTTCGCCTTGACGGTGTTTTCTAGCGCGGTGTCACCGGTGGCCATGGGTGCGGCGCTCGACCGTGGCACGAGTATCGAGACGATCGTCCTTGGCTGCGCCGTCTACTGCATCTTCGCCAGCGTCCTCGCGATATTCGTGATGCGGCTCTATCGGCATCCGCGCTGAGGGCGCGCCTCGCACTTCCTCGCCTGGCCTTAGCTGATCGATGGTGTCGGTCGCCGCCGGTTGCTCGGGACCAATGAACTTCTCGCGCATCAAAAGCGCCAGCTCCAAGAACAGCGCCGCGGGCCACATCACCAGCGCCATGACGATGGACAGGGTGTGAATCCGTGACCGACGCGCGGCGTCGCGCACCGAAATGCTGGATGGCTCGAGTTTGCCCACCTACGCTATGTGGGGACCCACGCCGTGGGCGCAACACCCGTGCGCCCCGGGTCGGTACGGCGCGTCAGTTCCACAGCCGCTTGGTGGCGATATCGGCACCCTCCTTGAGTGAGCTGAACTTGGCCCAACAGACGTCCTCGGCGACCATCGTGTAGTCGGTAAAGGTCGAGAAGCCGCAATCGGTGCCGGCGATGACGCGGCTCCTGTCGCCCACCGCCTCGACCGCCTCGCAGATGCGGTTGGCGACGACCTCGGGGTGTTCGAGGTAGTTGGTCGTCACGTCGATCACGCCGGGGATAAGGACCATGGATTCGGGCAGCGGATTCTTCTTGAAGGCCCGGTAGCCATGCTGATGGCGCGGGTTGGCGAAGGGAATGCTAAGCGCCCCTACCTTGGCCTCGTAGAGCAGCCCCAGGACCTCTTCGACCTCGACGTCGCCGGCGTGCGGTCCCTCGTAGTTGCCCCAACAAACGTGCAGCCGCACCCGCTCGGGGGGAATATCGGACACCGCGTGATTGATCGCCGCGACCTGGCGCTTGACGCCCTCGAGAAAGTCCTCGAAGGGGCGTTTTTGGAAGTAGAGCTGGCGCTCGAGCGCGAGGTCGGGGGCATCGATCTGCAAGAGGTAGCCGCGCTGGTGAATGTAGTCGTATTCCTTCTTGAGCTCGCGCGCCGCGGCCATCACGTAGTGCTCCTCGGTCTCGTAGTGGGCGTTGAGAAGGGTGCAGGTGAGGTTGCCGGGCGAGACCGCCGTCATGAAGGTCTCAAGGAACTTTCCCGGGTTGCGGTCGAGCGCGGCGTCAAAGGCGTCGCACTCCGCTTTGACCTCGCTTGCCTCGTCGTCGTAGTGCAGGTCGGCGACCGCCTGCGGCGCGTTCCAAAGCTTGGCGGTGTCCTGCGAGGTGGTGTGGTAGCGATGCAGGAAGAGGTCGCGGTACTGCGGGAAGGTGCCGAAATCAACGATTTCGTTACGCTGCGATTCGCCGCCGAAGCCCGACATCCGGCTCTGCACGTAGGTCGAGAAACCGATGCGCGGCAGCTCGCCGTCGTTGGCGATATCGACGCCGCCTTCGAGCTGCCTCTCGATAACGTGGTCCATATCCTCGCCAACGGTTCGGCCGAACGCAGCCTCGTCGTAGCCAAGGCCCTGCTCCTTTTCGATTAACAGCTTGGCGAGTTTGGGGCTGCGGATGAGGCTGCCAACATGGGTGGTCAGAATGCGCTCTTCGCTGTGGTACATGACGAATCCTCCCTCTGCGCGGCGTGAGATACTCCGAAGAGTCTGCCGGGCGCGATTCTCGGAGTCAATCGCGCGGACGGTGCGCGCTCTCGGATTCTAGAGAAAGTCGTCCTCGTAGGGATATCGAGACAACGCCACGGCACCGCTCTCGGCGATCAGCACCTGCTCTTCGAGCTTGACCCCCTCGGGGCCGCCCGGCTCGCCGATGTAGCTCGCGCCAACTCGAAGTCGGCTGCAAAGTGGGGTAATCTCGCCTCAATGAACGCATCGAACAAGGTCGCCATCGTCACCGGCGCCGGCAGCGGGATCGGCAGGGAAGCCGCACTAGCCCTGGCGCGGGAGGGATACGCCTGCGTCCTCGCCGGCCGCCGCGCCGAGGCGCTCGAAGAAACCCGGGCCCAGGCCGAGACCAACGCGTTGGCCATACCGACCGACGTACGCGATCCCGAATCCGTGGGCGCACTGTTCGCCAAGACCAAGTCGACCTTCGGGCGGCTCGATGTGCTTTTCAACAACTCCGGCATCGGCGCCCCGCCGGTGCCGCTCGAGGATATCACGGTCGAGCAGTGGACCGCGGTCGTTGAAACCAACCTCACCGGCCCCTTCCTCTGCACCCAAGAGGCGTTCCGCATGATGAAGGAGCAAGACCCGATGGGCGGGCGGATCATCAACAACGGCTCGATCTCGGCCTACGTCCCGCGCCCCAACTCGGCGCCCTATTCCGCCACCAAGAGCGCGATCACCGGCCTCACCCGCGCGACCTCGCTCGATGGCCGCAAGTACGACATCGCCTGCGGCCAGATCGATGTCGGCAACACCGCCAGCCCGATGACCGCGAAGATGAAGGATGGGGTCGAGCAGCCCAACGGCACGGTGGTGCCCGAGCCGACGATGGCGGTGGAAAACGTGGGCCGCGCAGTGGCCTACATGGCCAGCCTACCGCTCGACGCCAACGTCCAGTTCATGACCGTCATGGCCACCAAAATGCCCTACATCGGCCGCGGCTGACCTCGGGCGCGGTCCGGCCCCGTCGGTTTCACGCCGCCCAGGGTGACTGGTCGGTCTCGACTTCGACGCCGGTGGCTCGTCCGCATCCTGGCCGATCATGAGGTCGTTCCGGCGGCAGGCCCGCTCTACGCGCTATACCCCCACCAGCGCCACCTTCCGCCCAAGGTCCGCGCTTTCATCGATTTTGTCGCCGAACGCTTCGCCCCCGATTACACCTGGGGCGCCCGGCACTAGTCTTCGAAGATGAGCGCGTCCTTGCGCGTGATCGGCGGCATCGTGGTGGAGCTCAGGACGGCCCGCGTCATCACGGTCTGCCCAACCGTCGCGCCCTCCAGGTTGGCGCGTGTGAGATCGGCCCGCCGAAGCCGGGTGGCGGCCAGGTTCGCGTGCCGCATGTCCGCCTCGACCAGGCTCGAGCGCGACACCCGCCCGGTAGCCGAGCCGTGACGGTCCTTGATTTCGGCCGGATCGAGGCTCGCCTTGCCAAGATTGGCCTGAACCAGCTTGGCCTTGTCGAAGCGAGCACCGGAGAGATCGGCGCCGGCGAAGCTCGCGCGCCCGAGATCGCAGCCCGAGAAGTCTGCAAGGCGCAACCGACAGCCGCTGAAGTTGGCCGCCGTCAGCGTGACGCCCTGAAACGAGGCGCCGGACAGATCGCGCGCGCCGAAGTCCACGGCACTCAGGTCGTCCTCGCCACCGAGCACCAGGCGGTCCCCGCCGGCGCCCTGTGACTGAATCCACGT